>JBPCMK010000018.1:0-52203 GCA_051002375.1 Pyrinomonadaceae bacterium
GTTTCGCTTCAATTACAGAAATGAAAATCTCTACTCTTTACTTTTGAAAATTACAAAAGATAATGGTCTTATCTAGTCTTGACCCTTCTTTATTTATCGTCCAAAATTTGAACGTCCGTTTCGGATTTTCTGAATTTTGAGTAATCAAAAGTAACCTTCGTATCTTTTATCGCTTCAAATTGTTTATCTTTGGATTTTTTTATCACATTTTCGAGCAGCGAAATTTGTTTCGGAACTAAAATTTCAAAGTCGCTCGGGGTGAATTCAAAAACGGTTTCGAGCGCGACAATCGGAGTTGCGGTCTGCACGGCAAGCTCGCGTTCTTCGCGCCAAAGCTGAAAAGTTTTCGCGTCAATCCATAATTTGCCGCGCAGAAAAATGTCCGTCTTTTTCAACGAACCCGGCAAACTGACATCAAAGTTAGCCTTCAAACCCGCGTCCTTCGATTCTTTTTGATTGATTGTAATAAACGGACTTTTTTTCGTCTGCTGATAGCTGACGACATAGACTTCGTTGCCTTGATAATTTTCCGTGCCGAGCAGTTTGAAATCGAAAACAGATCGCAGATTTTCTGACAAAGCGATTGCTTCGTAAAGCGTCAGTCCGGTGATTTTTAGAGTTTTGTCGTAACGCGAGCCTTCGTCTTGAACTTTCTCCAATTCCTTTTCGACGGTGGTGGTTTTTTGAAGTTCGCCCAAAAATTTGTCGGCTCGCGCCTGACTGTCGGGAACTAATTCGTCGTCAACTTTGACGACGTTTCGCAGTTCGGAAGACGTTTTTTCATCTTTTGAAGATTGATAAACAAAAAAGTTCGACACGACGACGGTTTTGTTTTTCAAGTCGCCGTTCTTGTCATATTTTTCAAAAGTTTTCGTCTCGACGGCGAGCAAATTTTTGAACGCTTCCCGATAATTCAGAGATTGTTTTCCGGCTTCGTTCAGAATAATTTCCAAACTCGCCGGCGTTGAAGACATTTGCGGCGACGGCGTTTGCTGTGCGAAAACGCAAACCGAACTTAATGCGATTAGAATTACAAAATAGATAATTTTTTCTTTCATAACTTCCCTCTTAAAATTTCAAACTTGATTTATTATTGAATCACATTTCTAATGATAAAGTCATTCTTATTTATGAACGAACAGCCAGACCGTTGGACGCGCCGCGCGTCGAAACAAATCGCCGACTGCCGCGTTTTCCGAGTCCGTGAAGATTCGTGCGAGCGCGAATCGGACGGCGCGAAGCATTCATTTTTCGTCATCGAAAATCCCGATTGGGTAAATGTCATCGCATTGACAAAAGAAAAAGAGGTCGTGCTAATCGAGCAGTATCGTCAAGGCACAGAGGAAATAACTCTGGAAATTCCGGGCGGAATGATTGATGAAAACGAGCCACCCGAAACGGCGGCGCGGCGCGAACTTTTAGAAGAAACAGGCTACGATTCAAACGAATTTGTTTTTTTGGGAAAATCGCGCCCGAATCCGGCGATTCAAACGAATTGGATGTATCACTTTCTCGCTCTCGATTGTGAGAAAGTTCAGGAAACTTCTTTCGACGAACACGAAAGCGTAATTACAAAACTCGCTCCGCTTAAGGAAGTTGAAAATTTAATTGCGAGCGGCGAAATTACGCATTCGCTCGTTTTGGCAGGATTTTATTTTTTAAATACACACGACAAATTATGGAAATCGAACTTTTAAAACTCGCACACGCCCGTTCGGGCGACAAAGGCGACACGGCAAACGTCGGCGTTATCGCGCTGAAAGACGAATTTTATCCGCTTCTCGTGCGCGAAGTAACCGAAGCGAAAGTCAAAAAACATTTCGGCGAAATGGTCAAAGGCGACATTGAAAGATTTGAACTGCCGAATTTAAAAGCGTTAAATTTTCTGCTGCACGAATCGCTCGGCGGCGGCGGAACTTTATCTTTGATGACCGACGCGCAAGGGAAAACTTTTTCGACCGCGCTTCTCAGAATGAAAATCGAAATTGCTGACGACGAAGCGAAAGACTTGGAAATTTTATGAACGAAATTAAATTCGATTACGCGCAAATCGGCGGCGTGAGACTGCATTACGCGACGGCGGGCGATGGCGAAAAACTCGTCGTTTTGTTACACGGCTTTCCCGAATTCTGGTATTCGTGGCGGCGACAAATCGCTGCGCTCGGCGACGATTATACAGTCGTTGCGCCGGATATGCGCGGCTATAATTTGTCGGATAAACCGGCGAATGTCTCCGATTATGAAATTGATAAATTGGTTGACGACGTAACCGGATTGATTCGCCATTTCGGATTTGAAAAGGCGGCGATTGTCGGACACGATTGGGGCGCGAGCGTCGCTTGGGCGGTCGCGCTCAAACATCCCGAAACTGTTTGGAAACTTTGCGCGATGCAAGTTCCGCCGATTTCGATTTGGCAGAAGAATCAAACTTTCAAACAATTTCTGGCGAGTTGGTATATGTTCTTTTTTCAAATTCCGATTTTGCCCGAATGGTTTTTGAGTCGTGATAATTACGCGCCGATGGCAAACAGTTTGAAATCTTCGACTGCCGCGCCCGACGTTTTTACCGATGAAGACATCGCCGAATATAAAAAGTCTTGGCGCGAAGAAGGCGCGTTGACTTCGGCACTTAATTATTATCGCGCCAATATTTTGAAACGTCTTTTCGTCAAGAAATCTACGACGGAAAAAATAAAAGTTCCGACGCTTTTTATTTACGGAGAGAAAGACCACGCTGTTTTGCCCGAAACCGTCGAAGGCGTTGGCGAGGCGGTTGACGCGCCGTTTTCGGAAATCAAAATTCCCGATGCGGCGCATTGGGTTCAGCAGGAAGCCGCCGATATTGTTACCGACAGCTTGCGCGAATTTTTAGCTGAATAAATTTTATAAATAAAAAGGAGTTTCTATGTTTCGTTCAATTCTGAAAACGGTTTTTTTCGTTTTATTGACTGTCTCGATTCTCGCCCAATCAACAACGATGAGCGAGAAATCTCTGCTCGGATTTTCAACGGAAAATTCGCTGAAACAAAAATCGCTCGAAGCAAAATTCGATTCGTTTTTGAAGCGCGAAAACTTGCGCGAATGGCTGAAACGACTTTCCGCCAGACCGCATCACGTCGGCTCGCCGTATGATAAGGAAAACGCCGAATTTATTTTGTCGCTATACAAATCCTGGGGCTACGACGCGCAGATTGAAACCTTTGACGTTTTGTTTCCCACGCCGAAAACTCGCGTTTTGGAAATGCTCGCGCCGGAGAAATTTACGGCGAAATTGGAAGAACCCGCGCTTAAGGAAGACTCAACATCGAACCAGCAAGGCGAACAGCTTCCCGTCTATAACGCTTATTCGATTGACGGCGACGTAACCGCGCCGCTCGTTTATGTCAATTACGGCATTCCGGCGGATTACGACGAATTGGAAAAACGCGGCGTTGACGTGCGCGGCAAAATCGCCATTGCGCGTTACGGCGGAAGCTGGCGCGGCATCAAACCGAAAGTCGCGGCGGAACACGGCGCGGTCGGCTGTCTGATTTATTCCGACCCGCGCAACGACGGCTATTTTCAAGGCGACGTTTATCCGAAGGGCGCGTATCGCAATAAAGACGGGGCGCAGCGCGGCTCGGTTGCCGATATGCCGGTTTTTCCCGGCGACCCTTTAACGCCCGGAATCGGTTCGGTCAAGGGCGCGAAACGCTTGAACTTGAAAGACGCACCGACGCTGACAAAAATTCCCGTGATGCCGATTTCCTACGCCGACGCGCTTCCGCTTTTGAGAAATTTGGAAGGCGCAGTCGTGCCGGAAAATTGGCGCGGCGCGTTGCCGATAACTTATCATTTCGGCGGAACTGACGCGACGAAAGTTCATCTGAAATTAGAATTTAATTGGGACACGAAAACAATCTACGACGTGATTGCAAAATTAAACGGAAGCGAACGCCCCGACGAATGGATTATTCGCGGCAACCATCACGACGCTTGGGTGAACGGCGCAGACGACCCTTTGAGCGGACAAGTCGCTCTGCTCGAAGAAGCGCGTGGCGTTTCCGAATTAGTAAAGACCGGCTGGCGACCGAAACGGACAATCGTTTTTTGCGCCTGGGATGGCGAAGAACCGGGACTGCTCGGCTCGACCGAATGGGCGGAAACGCACGCCGACGAATTGAAAAACAAAGCCGCCGTTTATATCAATTCGGACACGAACGGGCGCGGATTTTTGGGAGTCGGCGGCTCGCATACTTTGGAAAAATTTGTCAATGAAGTTTCAAAAGACGTGATTGATCCGCAGACGAAAATTCCCGTCCGCGAGCGTTGGCGGGCGGCTGATTTGGTGAACGGCTCGCCGAATGCGAAAAAAGAAGCGCGTGAAAGAGCGGATTTGCGAATTGACGCGCTCGGTTCGGGTTCGGATTACACGCCGTTTTTGCAGCATCTCGGAATCGCTTCGATAAACTTGGGCTACGGCGGCGAAGATGGCGGCGGTTCGTATCATTCGATTTACGATTCGTTCGATCATTACACGCGCTTCGGCGACCCGAATTTCGATTACGGAATCGCGCTCGCCCAAACCGCCGGACGAATGACTCTGCGCCTTGCCGACGCGGACGTTTTGCCAATCGAATTCACGGATTTTGCCGACACGATTTCGACCTACATTAATGAAATTACGAAATTAACCGACCAGATGCGCGAAGATACGAAGTCGATGAATAAGATGATTTCCGACGGAACTTTGCAAGCCGCGCAAGACCCGACGGAAACTTTTATCGTGCCGAAACCAAAAGCTGACGTTCCGTTTATAAATTTCGCGCCGCTCGAAAATGCTTTAGCAAAATTGCAGACGAGCGCGAAAAATTATCAAACGACGAGCAAAGACAAATCAATTTCAACGGCAGCGCAGAAACAACTCGACGAAATTTTGATGCAAACCGAACGCGCTTTGACAAACGATGCGGGCTTGCCGCGCCGCGATTGGTTTAAGCATCAGATTTACGCGCCCGGATTTTACACCGGCTACGGCGTGAAAACTTTGCCCGGCGTTCGTGAAGCAATCGAGCAGAGAGATTGGAAGGAAGCGGGCGAGCAAATTTCAATCGTTTCCCGAACAATCGAAAATTTCGCGGCGGAGATTGATAAGGCGACAAAATTACTTTAGAAGATTCAACTTTGAAAATAATTAAAAATGGACAATGAAAAATGAATAATTATTAACTGTTCATTGTTAATTATTCATTCAAATTCAAGGAAGAAGTTATGAGCCAAAATCCCGTTTTGGATAAAGCGATAAAGTTTGCTTTAAGAATTGTCAGACTTTATCGCTATCTGTCGGAAGAAAAGAAAGAATATGTTTTGAGCAAACAAATTTTGCTTTCCGGCACGCACGTCGCCAAATTTATCAAAGATGCGAATCAAGCCGAATCAAACCAAATTTTCACCGCCGATATGCAAACCGCTCTCAAGCGAGCGTCCGAAACCGAATTCTGGCTTTTGATTTTACACGAAGGCGAGTTTCTCGACGATAAAGCATACAATTCAATCAATGAAAATTGTATCGAACTCATCAAATTATTAACTTCTATTGTCAAAACTTCCAAAGAAAATGTCTGAAATTACAACCGCGAAAGAAAGTTCGATTTACACGATCACATTAAACCGACCGGAAAAGCGCAACGCTTTGAACGATGCGTTAATCAATGATTTGAAAACGGCTCTGCGCGAAACGGACAAGGACGAAACGCTTCGCGCCATCGTCTTCAAAGGCGCGGGCAAGGATTTTTGTTCGGGCGCGGACTTGTCGGCTTTGCGTAAAATTTCGGAAGGCGGCGTGTTGGAAAACCACGACGACGCGGATAATTTACGCGAATTATTTTCGCTGATTCGCCAAATAAAAATTCCCGTCATCGCCGCGGTTCACGGCAGAGCGTTGGCGGGCGGCTGCGGTTTGGCGACGGCGTGTGATTTAGTGTTGGCGACCGAAAGCGCGAGATTCGGTTATCCCGAAGTAAAAATCGGTTTTGTTCCGGCGATGGTTATGGCGATTTTGCGGCGCAATTTATCGGAGAAAAAATCTTTTGAATTGATTACTCAGGGCTTTGAATTTTCCGCCGCCGAAGCCGAAAAAATGAATTTGATAAATCGCGTTTTCGATGATGCAACTTTTACGGAAGACGTAAAAAATTATGTTTCGGTTTATGAGAATGTTTCGCGTTCGGCGGTCGTTTTATCGAAAAAACTGCTTTATCAAATAGACGGAATGACGTTTGAAGCCGCTTTGAAATCGGGCGTTGATGTCAATACGATTGCCCGCCTGACCGAAGATTGTCAAACGGGCATCGCCAAATTCCTAAATAAATAAATCGTTTATTCAGCTTTGAAAATTAAAAAATAATCTTCTCCGTCGGGCTTGACGAAATCATATTGGTCAGACAGTTTGAATCCGGCGCGTTTGAATTCGTCAATCACGACATCTTTGTTGATGCCGTGGTCGTCGCCGTTGCCGTTGCGGTCAATCACACCAACTAGCGCGTCTCGACGCAGAGATTTTTTCAGATTTTTTAAAACCTTTATCGGCTGCCCGATTTCGTGATAGCTTTTCAAAATTAAACAAGCATCAATCGAATTGTCCGCGAGTTTCGGATCGTCTTCCGTGCCGGGAACGGTTTGAATGTTCATGAAATTTTCTTTCTCAGCGCGGTCGTTGATGTATTTTATCGCGTCTTCGTTTATCTCGACCGCAAAGACTTTTCCTTTTTCGCCGACTCGCTTCGCCGCTCGCACAGTGAACCAGCCCGAACCCGCGCCAATGTCGGCTACGGTTTTTCCGTCGGTGATTTTCAAGATGTTCATCACGCGGTCAATCTGCAAATTTTTGGCGCGGTTCGCATCTTCAAAAATCGAAAGGTCGCCTTTGTATGGCTGGCTTGTCGGACGATTGATGTTGTCGTTGATTGTCGCCGGTGTCGCCGTCGGCGTAACGGTCGGCGCGGTGTCAATCGGCGAAAGCTGCGCCGTTTGGCACGACGAGAAAACAAGCGCGGCGAAGACTGTCAAAAGAATAAGTTTCGCCAAAGCCAAACCCAAAACGAATTTTTTCATAGCCTTTATGATGTCAAATTCGAGCGAAAATTTGCCAGCGAAAACTCCAGAGGATTTTCCGTAATTTCATCAATCAAACCGATTCGCAATGCTTCATTCGCGTCAACTCTTTTTGCCGTCAAAAACATTTCCAAAGCCCGCGCTTCGCCAATCAAACGCGGCAAAATCTGCGTTCCGCTCCAGCCCGTAATAATTCCGAGATTCGCGCCCGGATGCGCGAAAATCGAGCGCGGCGAAGCGATTCTCGTTTTGCACGACACAGCCAAATCTAACGCGCCGCCCATACAAAATCCGTCAATCGCGGCGACGGTTAATTTGCCCGAATGATAAATCGCCTGCATCAGATTTTGCCCGCGCAAAGCGAATTCCCGCGCCGTCGTTCCGTCTATTTTCGCAATCTCATTCAAGTTTGCACCCGACGCAAACGTATCGCCCGAACCCGTGAAAATAATTGTTTCAATTTTGGAATTCGATTGTATCGAGATGAAAATTTCTTTGAGCGTTTCGAGCGCGGCGATTGATAAAGGATTTTTGATTTCGGGACGGATAAAGCGAATAACGGCGCAATTATTCGTCAGTTCGAGTTTTATATTTTCGCTCTCGAATCCGGCTTTATCTTCTTTCATCGGTGAACTTTTTTAGAAAAATATCGCCCACGCCGCAAAGTCATCGGAAAAGTTGACGAAATGATGCGGCGTTTTGGCGGGAACGTAAAAAGCGTCGCCCGTTTCGCAGGCAAACGTATCATCGCCGATTATCAAGCCGCCTTTGCCGCGAACGATTACGTAAAATTCGTCTTCTTCGTGAAAGGTTTGATAATCGTCGCCGCGCGGCGCGAAAAAGACGAGCGAAACTTTTCCCTTCTTCAGCGGCTCGACATCCCAAACGCCTTCCTTCCATTTTTCGTTGGCGGGCAGCGGAAGTTTCGCCAGCAGTTCTTCGACAGTGAACTTCATAGATTTGAGGGTAACACAAACGCGCCGATGCGCAGTTGATTTGTGTTTAATGTCGTTTGCAAAGCGAACGTCAAAGCCTCGCGCGGATTTTCCGGGATTATTTGTCTTTCCGGCTGTTGATTATCTTAAAGCAAAGAAATAATAATATTTCTTGTCCTGCGAGGCATCGTGTTTTGCGCGGAAAAGTTTTGAAGCCGCCAAGCATTTTGATGAGATATTAATTCCGTGCAAATCACGAAAAAGGCGAAGATAATATCTTCGCCTTTTTCGTTTTTCATTCTTTTCAACGCATTCCGCTAAAAGTGCTTTGCATCGTCAACTCCAAATCCGTGATGTTTTGGTTGATTGACAAGACCTGCGGGGTGAAACGGTAGCGTTTGGAAACGACTTGAATGATATATGTTTCGCCTGCCGCGACATCTTCAAAGTGAAAATATCCCAACGCCGTCGTGCGTGCCAAACGCCTGTTGCCGCTTGAATCGGTCAAGGTAACAAACGCATTGGCTAAACCTCTGCCGTTTGGCGTTCTGACTCTGCCCGCCACCGACACGCTTGCGGCTGTCGGAGCGTTGACGATTGCCGGAACAAATGGAGAAAATGAATTCACACTGGCACAAACTGTCCGCGTGGCAAAATCCGGCACCGGACTGTCCGGTGCGAGAATCGTTCGGTCAACTAATACTCCATTCTCACCGTGCAGAATACGAACTTTCGCAAAATCCTCAGGTGTATTGACCGAATCAATTCTGAAACATACGGTAATCGGTGCGGTTGTGGAAGCCGTCGTTGAGATGTCATAGGCTACTTCAAACGGAAGAAGAGTATAGCCCTGCGGCGATGTTCCGACTGTTGTCGGATCAAGTATCGGAGCGAATGACGTATCACCCGAAGCGGTGACACTTCCGAATGTCAAGGAAACGTCACCCGAAGGCGTTCCGTCGGGAGTTTCTGCCCCGGGCTGAGAATTGGTGGAAGGTATTACCGTGACGTTGGTTCCCGCCGGTGTCGTTGTCAGTTCGGAAGTCTGAATTTCGTAGGATCCGATGTCTGCGGCATCACCGTTTCCGTTTGTGATGCTTGCCAAGTTAACCGGACGAATTAAACCGCGCTGGTCAGTCGTCAAGCCGAAACTGCTGCCTTTGTCAATCACCGGGGAATTTAAATTCAGTCCGTGAGTTACAGTCGCACCGCCGTAATCGGCAAGCACTGTTAAAAACGGATCGCCCGTCAGATTGTTCGAACCCGTACCGTTAACGCAGGTTAATCCGTCTTCGATCAGCGAATACGAACTGTTTATCGTACCGGTATTTGAAGCTCCGCTGTCAGTGTTTGCACAATCCCCCCCGGAAACACTATTGGCGACAATCGAATTGTTCAGCGTCGCCGTGCTGTTGCTGTCAACAACGGAAAGTCCGCCGCCGCTGCCGTTCGTTGTGTTACTGCTAATCGTCGAACTGTTGATCGTCGCTTGATTGCCGAATTCAACGCGAATGCCGCCGCTGCCGAAATCTCCTCTGTTCCCGCTGACGGTCGAGTTATTCATCGTAAATGTTCCGCCTCGGTTATAGATTCCGCCGCCGGTGTTGGGCGTGTTGTTGCTGCTGATAGTCGAGTTGTTGACAACCAAAGCACCGATATTATAGATTCCGCCGCCGGCAAAAGTACTGTTATTGCTTTTAACCGTCAGGGCGTTGAGCGTTAATGAGCCGCCGTTATTATTGATTCCGCCGCCTTGGTCGGCATTACCGCCGGTAACTGTCAGATTATTTATGATGGCAGTCGCTCCCGGATTGATCGTAAAGATGCGACTCTGAATGTTTCCTGAAATCGTCAGCATTCTGGCTCCCGTGCCGTCTATTGTCAAAGAACCGTTGTTGGCAATCGCCAGTTCAGTTCCGTTGAGCGTAATGACGCTGGAAGGAATTAAGCTGAAGGTAATAATGTCATCGTCCGCCGAAGCGTTAGCCAAGGCAATCGCTTCGCGCAGAGTGCATTCGGCGACATCGCAAACACCGTCGCCCGGATCGTTGGTTGAATTGACCGTTGCCGATACCTGAAACTCGTAAGCTCCCATATCCGCGCCGTTGCCGCCGGTTGCGTTGGCGACGTTCGTCAAGTCAATCGGACGGATGAAACCGCGCTGGTCGGTTGATAGTGTGGAATTGCCTTGATCTATAGCGATACTGCCCGGCAGAAGTGCGTGCGTCGGAGTCGAGCCGCCGTTATTTATTGTTAAAGCTCCGAGATTCGGGTCGCCGGATAAATTATTTGCGGCGTTTTGACTGTCTGAGCAACCACCGTTCGGAACTCCGATCAGCGTGTAATTTATCTTGGCGACTGCGCTGTTATAACAATCGGCGGATGTCGGCACACTGTTGGGACCAGTAACCGAATTATTGGCGATGATCGTGTTGTATATGTAGAGCGCGTTGCCGGAGACGTTGTTAATGCCTCCACCGAGGTTCACCGATGTATTGTCGCTGATAGTTGAACTGTAAATTGTCAGGGAACTTTGTGTCGAGGCATTGCTGATGCCGCCGCCTTGATTGGTTGAAGAATTTCCGCTGACGGTAACATTACTAAGCGTTGCAATGCCGCGGTTGTTGTAAATTCCGCCGCCCAGGTTTTGCGACGAATTGCCGCTGACAGTAGAATTTATAACATTTAACACGCCTACGCCGTTAAAGATTCCGCCGCCGTTTCTTTGTGATACGCTATCGCTGACGACGGAGTTTTGTAATGTCAGCGTGCCGCCGTTATTAAAAATTCCGCCGCCGAAAATTGTGTTTTGTGAGGTCGGCTCTTTGCCGGCGGTAATCGTCAGATTGTTAATTTCGACGACGGCTCCGCTGCTGATTTCAAAAACGGTGCTTTTGGTGTCGCCTGAAACGAACAGCGCATTTGCTCCCGCGCCGTTGATTGTCAGAGAGCCGTTGTTGGCGATAACCAGCTGCGCCGTCGCTGCGTTAAGCGTAATCGTGCTTGGAAGCGTCAGGTTAAATTCGATAACAACATCATCCGGCGTGGCGTTTGCCGCCGTAATCGCTTCGCGCAAAGTGCAGTTTGCATCGCATCCATTGTTTTGATTATCCACTCCCAAGGTTACTGTATAGGTCGCCGCACTTGCAGAAGCGGTCATCATTAAGCCCGCGAAGACGGCGAGCAGCGCGAATTTTATTATTGTAATTTTTTTCATTGTGCAATTCCTCTCTTGGTTAAATTTGCCTGCGGCTTCGGTCAACGCATTCGCGGAGCGGTCGCCTGACGTTAAAGCGATATTGTTTTTTGTGTGTATTTTCATCTTCTTTATTCTCACTTTTTGATTTTTTGAACTCTAATTTTTTCTCTAAACGGTATCCGCCGTTTTATGTGGCAGCGCAAGTTGTATTGTTCCGCGCCTCGCCATCTAAAAACGCCGCCAGCGACGAGAGGCAAATCATAACTGCCTCCGCTTCGACTTCGATAAAATGCGTCGCTTCGATTTCGATAATCTGAAAAATGCGGCGTTGATTGATGCCGAACAAACCAGCGGCTTGCTCGACTCGCAGCATCGGTTCGCCGCATTCGGCGCAGGCGATTTGTCTGCCCGACGCGGATTGGCGAATGACATAACGACGATTGGTTTCAATGAACCATTCAAATTTGCGTCTGATTTCCATTTGTTTCGAGCTAATGTTTTAAGCTAAAATGAACTCCGTATAAATTCGCTGAAGGAGATAAGAGCGACTTTATAATTTATGATTTCAAAAGTCTGGATTATTTTTGGACTATTTTTGGATAAATTTTGGATAGCGATAAACTACAAGAAACACGGGGGCTTTACCACTTCGGAGCGTTTCGCCTTGACGCGGCGGAGCGGCGTTTGTGGTGCGATGACGAACCGATTTCGCTCACGCCGAAGGAATTCGAGTTGCTTTTTTATCTCGTCGAACACGCCGGAAGCGTGGCGAAGAAAGACGAACTGCTCGACGCGGTTTGGACGGATACTTATATCGCGGAATCAACGCTGGCGCGAAATGTTTCGTGGCTGAGAAAAAAACTCTCGGAATGCGCGGACGGCGAACTTATAATCGAAACCGTGCCGACAATCGGCTATCGTTTTACGGCGGAAGTTACGCGCTCCGACGATAACGGAAACTCGCTCATCATCGAAGAACAAATTGTTCAGCATTTTCGCGGCGAGGAAATCGTTACCATTGATGAAGGGGAGAAGGGGAGAAAGGGTGACGGGGTGATAGGGCAAAAGGTAGAAGACCTGCCTCCTTCACCTCATCACCCCGTCACCCTTTCTCCCCTTCTCTTTATCGCTCTCGGCTTCGTCGCGCTCGCCGGAATCGGTTTTGTCGTTTACCAAAATTATTTTAAGACCCGCGCGACGAAGGCGGTTGCGACTTCGCGCGTCGTGCCGTTTTCAGGCGCGGCGGGATACGAAAATTCTCCGGCGTTTTCGCCCGACGGCAATCAGCTTGCTTATTCGTGGAACGGCGGCGAAGGCGAAAATACCGATATTTATATCAAACTAATCGGCGCGGGCGACCCTTTGCAGTTGACCGATACGAAAGTAAATGAACAATATCCGACTTTTTCGCCCGACGGCAAACATATCGCCTTCATTCGCGGAAAATACGGCGAGCCGGGCGAAGTCATCATTGTTCCCGCGCTCGGCGGAGCGGAACGCCGCGTCGCTACGCTTTTTTCCGGCAATTACAGCATTTCATTTTCGCCCGACGGACGGCACATCGCCGTCGTTGATACCGCCGATTCGATGCCGGACGGACAATTTGCGATTTATCTGGTCAATATCCAAAGCGGCGAACGACGGCGCGTTACCGTTCCGGCGGAGTTTGATGGCGAAAGCACGCCGCGTTTTTCGCCTGATGGCAAATCGCTGGCTTTTATTCGCAGCGCGAGAAACGTCTATATTCCCAATGTCGGACAACACGATTTGTTTGTCGTTCCGGTCGAGGCAAACGGCGGCGCAAAAGAGCCGCGTCAATTAACATTTGACGGCGTGATTATTCATTCCTTGGCGTGGAGCGCGGACGGCGAATACATTTATTTTGTTCCCTATCGCCCACGGGCGCAAACATTTATCAGACGAATTCCGGCAGCGGGCGGCGAACAGGAAATCGTGTCGCTGAGCGGCAATGAAATCACGAATATCGCCGTATCGCCAAATGGCAAGACGCTCGCCTTTGCCGAAGAACCCGGGAAATATTCCATCGTGCGCGTTTTGCCGGACGGACGACCGGCGGAAACTTTGATAAAATCAACCGCCGACGAAATAGCTCCGCAGTTTTCGCCCGACGGCTCAAAAATTGTTTTCCAATCCAACCGCACGGGAAGGCTGCAAATCTGGTCGGTGGACGCTGACGGCAAAAATTTGCAGCAAATTACTGACAGCAAGTTTCCGTCCGTTTTGGCGCGATTTTCGCCCGACGGCTCAAGGCTTGTTTACAATCAAAGAGAAGGCGGAAACTTCGCCAACTACATAATTCCGATAAAGGGCGGCGAACCGCGACGAATCTCGCCCGAAGGCGTGTGGGAAGATTATCCGATATGGAGCGCAGACGGCGAATACATTTATTTCACTTCAAATCGGACAGGCAAACCGAACATCTGGCGGACAAAGGCGGACGGCACGGGCGAAGCCGTCCAAATCACCGACGGCGGCGCGTTTCGCGCCGCGCCCGCGCCTGACGGCAAGACCGTCTATTTTACAAGAACGGAATTTTCCAAAGAAATGTGGCGCGTTCCGGCTAACGGCGGCGCGGAGGAACTCGTGCCGGAATTTGAAGCCGCCGGATTTGATAAGACTTGGGAAATGACTCGAACGGGCATTTATTTTATCGCATCAGCCGACGACGAAAATCTTCAGATGAAATTTTACGATTTCGCCGACGGACAAGTAAAAGACGCGCTCGCCGACTACCAAATACCAACGAACATTAACAGAAATATGATTGCCACCGACGGAAAGGTTTTCTTATTGACGATGTTGGAAAAATCCAGCCGTTTAATGCTCGCCGACCTGCCGTGAAAATCGCTTTCTTCACGCGACGTTTTATGGAGTGCTGGCTATTTTGCAGAAACATTCCGGTCTGAAAAAACTTTATAAATTTGCCGGCAAAACAAACGCGCCGATGTGCGGCTGATTCGTATTCAGACAAGTTTGCAGAGCGAGCGTCAAAGCGTCGCGCAGATTTTCCGGCGTAACAATCGCGTCTAACAATCCACGCGCCGCCGCGTATTTCGCGTCGAGTTCCTTTTCGTAAGTTTCGCGCACCTGTTCCATCTCGGCTTCCATTTGCGCGTCAATCTCTTTGCCTTCTTTTTTGAGTCGTTCGATTTGCGTTCCGAAGATGGCGACCGCCGCCGAATCGCCTTCCATCACGCCCATTCTGCCGGTCGGAAGACTGAAAATAAAATCAGGATCGAAGCCCTGTCCAGCCATCGCGTAATAGCCCGCGCCCGAAGCGTGATTGATTGTCAAAACCAATTTTGGAACGGTCGCCGTCGCCATTTGCTCGACAAAATGCGCTCCGGCGCGAATGATGCCGGAATGCTCGGCTTCCGCGCCGATCATAAAACCGGAAACATCTTGAACAAACAAAAGCGGCGTTGAATGACGGTTGCAGTTTTCGATAAAATACGCCGACTTTTCCGCCGATTCGGTATAGACGATGCCGCCGAAATGCGGCGGTTCGCCTTTTTTTCCCTTGACCATACCGCGATGATTGGCGATAACGCCGACGAGAATTCCGCCGATTCGTGCCGTGCCGCAAATCATTTCCTTCGCGTAATCGGCTTGAAATTCGTCGAGTTCGCCGCCGTCCAAAAAGCAATTCAAAACTTCGCGCATATCATACGTGGCGCGATGGTCGTCGGGCAAAATCTCGTAAAGTTTTTCGGGTTTGTTTTTCGGTTTCTTCGATTCGATTATCGAAACTTTTGTTTCCGCCTTGCGCGGCAATTCTAAAACAAGAGCGCGAATTTTTTCCAAACATTCCGCTTCGTCTTTCGTGCGATAATGCGCCACGCCTGAAATCGAATTATGCGTCATCGCGCCGCCTAAAGTTTCATTGTCAATCGTTTGTCCGGTCGCGCCTTTCACCAAATTCGCGCCGCCGAGTCCCATAAACGAAGTGCCTTCGACCATCAAAATCACGTCCGAAAGTGCGGGCAAATACGCGCCGCCCGCGACGCACATTCCCATCACGGCGGAAATTTGCGGAACTTTCAAATATCGCCGCATAATCGAGTTGTAGGAAAAAATTCGCGCCGCGCCGTATTGACCGGGAAACACGCCGCCCTGATACGGCAAATTCACGCCCGCCGAATCTACCAAGTAAATTATCGGCACACGGTTTCGCATCGCAATTTCCTGCGCCCGCAAAATCTTTTTGATCGTTTCGGGATACCACGCGCCTGCTTTGATCGTCGCATCGTTCGCCACGACGACGCATTCGCGCCCTTGAATTTTTCCGATTGAAGTAACAACCGCCGCCGCTGGTGCTTGACCTTTGTATTCATCGTAAGCGACGAGCAAGCCGATTTCCTGTTGATATTCGTCTTTATCAAACAACAAATCAACTCTTTCGCGGGCGGTCAATTTTCCCTGCTTATGAATCTTCTCGATTTTCGCCGCGCCGCCGCCGAGTTTTAATTTGCGCTCCAATCTTTCAAGCTCTTCGGAGAGTTCGCGCAGACGTGATTTTTTTTCTGATGTTTTCATTTTGTAATTCTAAACTTTTATTTAGAGGTTACAGAATTGTTTTCTAAACAATTTAATTTCCATTCATTTATAAATTCTGGGGACGGAGACCAATGCGAACCACCGCCACCAAACATACATACCTGTTTTTTTGGAGTGATAAAAATTACTGAGTCAGATTCAACTTTTGGTAAATTTACAAAAACTTCGTCGGAATATTTTAGCGAACCGTTAAATACAAAAACACTCGCTAAACCGAGCGCGAATGTCATCAGCATAATTCTGAATTTGAAATAAAACCGTTTCATTTTCATTTTCCTCGTTTTTCAAACAGGCGGCTTCAACATATTTAAGCCTTTAATAAATTGAAAATGCTTCGTTCTGAAAAATTTACCTGTCTAAAATATCACAGTAATTTAACCTAATCCAAAATTGAATTATTTTTAGAAATTTCGTTGCTGACCACTGTTCCGTTTTGCAATTTAATGCGCTGTATGCCGAGACGCGCGGCTTCCGCTTCGTTGTGCGTAACATAAATAAACGGAATTTCGGCGCGAGTTTGGGCGAGTTCGATTTCGTTTAATAATTTCGCCCGCGTTTCGACATCAACCGCCGACAAAGGTTCGTCTAATAAAACGATTTGCGGCTCGCTCGCCAACGCTCTGGCTAAAGCGACGCGCTGCTGTTCGCCGCCGGACATTTCTACCGGATGCCGGTTTTTTATATGCTCGATGCGAAACAGCGACAGCATTTCCTTAGACTTATCTTGCCTGACTTTTTTATCTTCGGATTTTATTCCGTATTCGATATTCCGCGCGGCGTTCAAATGCGGAAAAAGCGCGTAATCTTGGAAAACGAAACCGACGCGGCGTTTTTGAATCGGAAGATTGATGCGGTTTGCCGAATCGAAAAAAGTTTGCGAATCAATTTTTATCAAACCTTCATCAGGCGCGACGATTCCGGCAATTAGCCGCAAAACGGTCGTCTTGCCCGCGCCGGAAGCACCGGCGAGAACCGTGATTCCGTTTCCGACGGAAAAATCAACGGCGAGTGAAAATTGGTTCGCGCCGTTTTTGACGAATGTTTTTTTGACATTAACATCGAGCATTCTTACCCGTAAATTATTGAACGGCTGATTTTATTGGTTAGATAAACGGCGAGAATCGAGATTGATGTCAAAATCAAAGCTAAAATTTGCGCCTGCCGCTCGTCGCCCGAAGCGACGGCTTCGTAAATCGCCAGCGGCATCGTTTGGGTTTTGCCGGGAATATTTCCCGCGATCATTAAAGTCGCGCCGAATTCGCCAAGAGCGCGGGCAAAACTCAAAACAATGCCGGCGATAATGCCGCGTCTGGCAAGCGGCAGAACAACGTAAAAAAATGTCTCCAAACGACTTTTTCCGAGCGTGTAAGAAGCGATTTCGTAACTCGGATTGACCGATTCGATGCTCGCCCGCGACGCTTTTATCATCAGCGGCAGAGCGACGACGACCGCCGCGATGACCGCGCCCTGCCACGTAAAAACAAACGTCCAACCCGTTAAATCGTAAATAAAACCGCCGATAAAACCGCGTCTGCCGAGCAAAATTATCAAATAATATCCTGTAACCGTCGGCGGCAAAACAAGCGGCATCGTCAAAATCGCGTCGAGCAGTTCTTTGCCGCGAAATTCAAATTTTGCGAGCAAAAACGCCAGCGACAAACCGAGCGCGGCGACGATAACGGTCGCGCAACTGACGACGAGCAGAGATAATTCAAGCGACGACCAAATCATTTTTTCGTTACGTTCATAAAACCGTATTTCCGCAAAATAGCTTGCCCTTCCCTGCCGTTAATAAAATCCGCAAAATTCTGCGCCGCCTGTTTTTGTCGGCTGTTTTTGATAATTGCCAGCGGATATAAAATCGGCGCGTGGCTGTTTTCATCCGCCGTTGCGATGACGCGAACATTTTCTTTTGCCGTCAGCGCGTCGGTCGCATAAACGATTCCGGCATCTACTTCGCCGCGCGCGACATAATCCAAAACCTGCCGCACATTTTCCGCTAAAATCAGCTTCGACCGCACGGCGTTTTGCAGATTCATCTTCGTCAAACTTTCTTCCGCATATTGTCCGGCGGGAACGGTTTTCGGATTACCGGCGGCGATTTTCCGAACTTCCGTTTTCATCAAATCGGAAAACGAATTGACGCTCGATTTTGAATCCTGAGGAACAATTAAAACCAGCGCATTGCGGGCAAAATCGCGTCTGGTTGCCGCGTCAATCAAATCGAGTTTGGCGAGTTCATCCATTTGCCGCTCGCCCGCGCTGGCGAAAACGTCAACCGGTGCGCCCGTTTCAATTTGCTGCTGCAAAACGCCCGACGCGCCAAAGTTAAAATCTATCTTTCGATTAGTTTTTGATTTATAAGAATTTCCAATTTCATTAAACGCATCTTTGAGCGAAATGGCAGCCGAAACTGTAAGATTTTCCGTGTTTTGATTTTCGCTGTTCGATAAAGTATTTTTGCCGTTTGCACAACTGCCAAAAATAAAAATGGCGAGAACAAAAAGCAATTTTATTTTCATTTAATTATCCCTTTTGAATTCTTAAGTGATAGTTCAGTTTGAAATTTATTCCTTCTCCCGAATTATAAAAGTCGGCACCATTCCGCCGCCCGAAGAAACATTTGCCAACTCCGACGAAGAAAGCCGCGTGAATGCCGAACCGACGATGCCGTTATAGAGAAGCGGGTCGAGGTCAACGAGTTGCTCGATCATCTGCCAATTCCCTACCGCGTCGAGCATCGGAAACATTTCCTTTGAAGTTTCGACGCGCTCCTGCACGAGATAATCGTCGTTTTCGAGCGCGGCGGTTATTGCTTTTTCCCAATCTTCGACGGTCGAAGCCCAGCCGATATAAATTCCGTGTCCGCCGTAATCGTCGTTCGGTTTCAAAACCAATTTACCTTTGTTTTCGCGCGTCCATTCGACGAGATTGATTTTTTCATTTCTGTTTTCGGTCTCCTCGTCGCGGAATTTTCGCGTCCAAGGAATATGATTTTGAATCGCACTCAATTCGGTTTCGTTGAAAAGATGCGCGTATCGTTCATTTGTCAAAACCGCGAAAACCGCTTTTTTGTGAATAATTTTCGAGCGAAAATTATTGACCAGACAAACCGCGCCGGCGCGATAAGCATTTAATAAATCGGGCGCGGATTCGATAATCGGAATGTATTCGTTGACGAGCAGACGTTTATAAACGATGTCCACGACGACTTCTTTATAGCGAAGTTTTGTGCCGTCGAATTCGAGTTCGTCGGGCGAGCAAATCAAAGCCGTGTAACCTTTGGATTCAAAATAATCGCGGAAAAGCTCAAATTCCTGCTGCGTCGGCAAATCCTTTAAATCAACAATCGCAATCACCGGATTTTTTTCCGGCTTGCGACCGAGAAATTCGGTGTAGCATTTAATTAAAACATCAAGCAGTTTCGGGCGACCTTCAAAACCGCGCACGTCGTAGCGTTCGGCAAACCGTTTCATTATCGGCAGCGATTGAAAAATCTCCGTCGCGGAATCGGCGTAAGCCACGCCTGCGGGCGATTCGCCGTTGAGTTCGACAAACGAATAGGCGTTTTCCGTCAGAAAAGAATCGAGCCGCGCGTTCGGCGAAACTTGTTTGTATTTCGGGTCAATCGCCACCAAATCCTTTTCGATTTCCGTGATGCCGAGTTCGTCCAAAATCTCCGCATTCTCGATTGCCGCGTCTTTGACTTTTTGCAGAGCCGACCAAACGGTTTCGCAAATCGAAACGACGCGCGACCAATCCGTTTCGGTTACGAAGTGCGGACGCAAATAAGGCGTTAAACGGCGACCGCCGAAAATCAATCTCGCGCCTTCCAAACCTTCGTCGAGCGCAAGCCTTGACGATTCGGCTAAATCGAAATCTTCCAGCAATTCGTGGTAATATGCGACGGCTTTTTTTAACATAATTTTTAGGATTTTTTTCGGCGCGGCGGCAAACCGACATCTTCGCGCCGACGTTCCATTTGTTCGTATTCTTCCGTTTTCAAAATTATCAAATCACCGATTTTTATTGTTTCTAAAACCTCGTTTAGCTGCGGCATTATTTTTTTCAAACGCGGCGCGGCATTACTTAAGGTAAGGATATTGATAACCGCTATCGAAAAATTCAACAGCTTTTGTTGATAAGGTATATTTTGGTCAACCGTTATAAAAACCGTAAAATTTTCGGCAACCGCTTTGGCGAGTAAATGCTTATCTTCCGCGCCGTGAAATTCGGTGTCTTGCGTCCAGACAATTTCGTGTTTCGTATCAATCGAATTTTTTAATGTTCGCGGAAAGCATTCGTCAAACAAAATTTTCATCAGTCGGTTTGTATAAAGGATTTTTTGACAAAACGCAAAATTTCTTCGACTTCTTCGCGCTTGACCGAATCGAAATCATTCAAAAATTCTTCTAAATTTTGCCCTTCCAGAAGACAATCGAACAAGGCATAAACCGGAACGCGAGTTCCTTCAAACATCGGCATTCCGTTTTTGATTTTCGGATTAACGGAGATTGGTAAAGTTAAAGTTTGCTGCATAATTTTATCTCGTTTGCGCTAAGTATAGCATAGACAATTTTTCTTTTGATTACTTTCCCTTTTGCGCGTTCGCCGCTTTTTTATTCAGCCATTTCGCCCAGCGTTCCATATACGGGCGAAGCGGTTTGAAAAACTTTGCGCGGCGACTTCCTTCCGATTGTTTCTCGCTCCATTCCTTCAAATTTTTCTGCGCGTATTGCCGGATTTGCGGCTCTAAACTTCCCTTTTTGACCGAATGCCGCAAGGTCAGATAATAATGCTGTCCGACGAGCGAGAAAATCAATCCGGCGAGATTGCTTTTGAACGAAGTTTTCGCCATCCAACGCTTGCCGAAATTTTCCGTCGGCTGCAACAACGCGCCAATCGAGACTTCGAGCCACGCATTTTTGTTCTGCACTTTCGGATGATAAAGTCCCGGAAGGTCGCCTTTTATCGGCGTATCCGTTTTCATTTGCGGCGGCTTGATAAAATCCACCAATTTAATTTTCTCCAAACCGCGCTGATGCTCGGTCGGCAGAAAAGTGAAAATTTTGCGAATCGTTTCCTCCGCGCCCTTCGGCAAAGCGATGCTCGATTGGTTTTCTATTTTTAAGTCAGAGGTTTTGTTTGTTCTGATGCCTGCTGTTTTTATTGCCATAACTATTTTCTTAAATTGTAAATCGTAAATCGTTAATAGTAAATTGCGCCACAAAATTGTTGTCTGAACGCCACACCTGAGAACTCGAAATTCAAAACTCAAACGTCAAAATTCAGATTTTATAACAGTTTTCTCGCTCCGCAGAATCGCGGCACGAACTTTGTTAGAAGACTTGTCGAATGATAAATCAAAAAACTCTGCGACAATCAATCGAAACGAGCGGAATCGGACTGCACACGGGCGTAGCGGTCAATTTGAGATTAAAGCCCGCGCCGGAAAACACGGGTTATATTTTCGTCCGCACCGATCTCGACAATTTTGAACTGCCCGCCTCCGCCGAATATATTTCGCATTGCAGCTATGCGACGACGCTGCTCCGGCGCGGCGTGATTTTGTCAACGACCGAACATCTTCTCGCGGCTTTGCGCGGAGCAAACGTGGATAATTGTTTTATTGAAATTGATAATCTGGAAATTCCGATTATGGACGGCTCATCGGAAAATTTTCTCGAATTGATCGAGCGAGTCGGCACAGTCGGGCAAAACGCGCCGCGCCGATTTCTGCAAATAAAAAAGAAAGTCGAATTTGAGCAAGGTGATAGAAAAATGTCAATCGAGCCGTCAGGCAAATACGAAATAGAATGTCTGATAGATTTTCCGCACCCGTTTATCAACCGGCAGATTTTTAATTTCACTCTGAGCAACGGCTCATTCGGGCGCGAAATCGCGTCGGCGCGAACCTTCGGTTTTACGACTGAAATCGAGATGCTGCGAAGGGCAAATCTCGCGCTCGGCGGCTCGCTCGAAAACGCTATTGTTCTCACGCCCGAAGGAATGCTCAACGAAAATCCGCTTCGCTTCCAGGATGAATTCGTGCGTCATAAAATACTCGACATTATCGGCGACTTTGCTCTTTTGGGAATGCCGCTTTTAGGAAAAATCAAAGCGGAAAAAAGCGGTCATTCGGTTCACGCTTCTTTGATGAGCAAACTTCTGAAAACCGAATCGGCTTGGGAGATAGTCGAAGCAAAATAATTTTCTTTATTCTCTTTTCTCATCATTATAAAAATTTGAATTATAAAAATTTGACGTATAGGTTTCCGCCGCAAAATTAATGTCGGCGAAGTTTTCATTCGCGTTGATAATTTGCGAAGTAGGACTGAACCGATATTGTTTGTGGCGTGCCGAAATGATATAAGTTTCACCTGCCGGAACGTCCTCAAAGCGATAATATCCAAACGGATTCGTCAAAGCCGTGCGTGTTACTCCGTCCGCGTCGGTTAACGTAACAATCGCCTTAGAGATGCCGCGTCCTTTGCCGATTGTAACGCGACCGCCGAGCATCACGCCTGCCGCTGTTGGTGCGGATTCGGCAAGAGTCCACGGCGAAAAGCTCGTTACACCCGATATAAATATCGAATGATTTACAGTGTTAATTGTGCCGCCAACATTTTGAGCAGTTCCGCCGTTGATGCGAAATAGCTTGTAATTATTTTCCGTTCCCGAAATAACGTCGCCCGCCAAATAGTTAAAGCGCACGTCCGCACTGGTGATACCGCCGTTCGTCAAATCCCAGAAGCGTTGCAGGCGGTTGGCGGGCAAACCTGCCGCCGTTCCCGAATACGCGCCTTCGTTTGCCTTGATGGTGAAATTGCCGTTTCCGGCGACGTTTGATAATTGGACGGGCGAATAAGCGTTTGCCGTGCCGACGGGGAAATTAAAAGTTCCGGTGTTGTTGACGCAGCGCACGAGTGGGGTTTGAATATAGCTCGTCGCGCCGCCGCCCATAATCCCGTCTTGTTTGCAGTCGGCGATAGTGACTGTTCCCGTACCCGTGATTTTGCCGCCGTTCAAACTGAGAATTCCATTAATAGTCAGCGTTCTGTTCGCGCCGACGGTTAGCGTTCCGCCGCTCAAATTCAAATCATTCATTGTGACATCGGCGGACGTGATGTTGATATTGCCCGCGCCTGTGGGAATGACGGCGTTCGAATTGGCGGCGGGCGCAGTTCCAAACGTCCAATTTGCGCCGTCGTGCCAATCCGTCGCGGTTAAATCGCCGGAAAATGCGGCGGGCGACGACCATTGCTGAAAATAAACGCGGGTGAAAGATTGAGCCGTTCCGCAACTCAACGGCTTGAAAGAACCGCCGACCGCCAAATCCGTGCCGGACGGCTGCGCCGCGCCGAGCGTCGTTGCCGCTTGATAAGCGTCCGCATCGCTGCCTTCTGTTAAACTCGTCCAGACATTGTTCGTTACGTGGTAATGAGCTAGACGGTCGAGACTTTTCGCGCCGTCAAAAGTTTGGGAAAAATCGCCGCGGGCTAACAAATTGCTACCGGAAGAATACAGCGCGCGGACAAAACTGTTCAGCCCGTTGTTTGCTAACGCTGACCAGATGTTGGTTGAGGTGTCATATCGGGCAATACGATTCAGAGTCGTTGACGAGTCGCCGATGGTTTGCGTAAAGCCGCCGCCGACAAACAAACTGCTGCCGGAAATTGTCAACGCATAAACCGAGTTGTTCAATCCGTTGCCGTTCGGCACGCTGCCAGTTAACGCAGACCAAGTGTTGGCGGCGGTGTCATATCCGGCAATGCGGTTCATATTCGTTGGCGAGTCGCCGACGGTTTGAGTGAAGTCGCCGCCGACAAACAAACTGCTGCCGGAAATTGTCAAGGCATAAACCGAGTTGTTCAATCCGTTGCCGTTCGATACGCTGCCCGTCAATGCCGACCAACCGCCGCTTGTAATGTTGTAGCGGGCAATGCGGTTCAGAGGCATCGTGTTATCGCCGGTCATCGAAAAATCACCGCCGACATACAAGGTGTCGCCGGAGATTGCCAGCGCATTGACATTGCCGTTTAACCCATTGTTATTTAATGCCGACCAAGTGTTGTCGGCGACATTGAAGCGGGCAATGTGGTTCAGATTAGTCGTCGCGCCGCCGGCGGCTTGCGTAAAGTTGCCGCCAACATAAATGTTGCCGTTTGCATCAACGGCGACCGCATTTACAATTCTGTCTAACGCTATCCCGTTGTTCGCGCCTAAAGCCTTCCACGCGCCGGAGTTATATCGGGCTATATTGTTGATATTTTTCGTCGCGCCGTTGGCGGTTTCCGTGAATCTGCCGCCGACTATTAAATCGCTGCCGACGATTAATAGCGCGAAAACGCTGTTGCCGTTCAACCCGCTGCCGGTTAGCGGCGACCAAGCGTTGCCTGAAACGTCGTAGCGGGCGATGTTGCCGAGATTGGTCAGCGAGTTGTCGGCGGTTGACGTAAATTGTCCGCCGACATACAAATCATTGCCGGAAATCGTCAGAGCTTCGACCGAGCCGAGAAATCCATTGTTTTTCAAGCCGCTGCCCGCGAATGTTTGCAGCCAAGTGTTATTTACAATGTCATAGCGGGCGATGCTGAACAGATTAATCGCCGTCGTCCCGTCGTCGGTTTCATTAAAACTGCCGCCGACGAATAAAAAATTGCCGGAAATTGCCAGCGCATTGACATTGCCGTAACGCAAGCCGTTGCCCGCGAAAGCCGACCAAGTATTAGTCGCAGTGTTGAAGCGGGCGATGCGGTTGAGATTCGTCGTCGCGCCGTCAACGGTTTGCTTAAAGTAACCGCCGACAAACAAATCGCTGCCGGAAACTAAGAGCGCGTTGACATAGCCGGTGCCGAATGCGTTGCCGTCACTCAAGCCGTTGCCCGTGAGCGGTGAAAAGGTGTCGGCGGCAATGTTGTAACGGGCGATGCTTTTGAGATTCGTTGTCACGTTGTTGGTGCTTCTGGTAAATTGTCCGCCGACGAACAAATCATTGCCGGAGATCGCCAGCGCGCGAACATCTCCTTCGGTGTCATAAACATTGCTCAAGCCGTTGCCGCTGCCGCCGAGCGGTGACCAAGCATCGGCGGCAATATCGTAGCGGGCAATGTTTCTGAAACTAATCGCGCCGTCGCCCGTTCCCTGAAAACGACCGCTGACAAATAAATTGTTGCCGGAGATTGCCAACGCTTCAACAGTAATATCTGGTCCGAACCCGCCGTTTAACCCGTTGTGCGCCAGTGCCGACCATGTATCTGTGGCAATATCATAACGGGCGATGTTGTTAGTAACGACATTATCAATCGAGGTAAAACGCCCGCCGACATACAAATTGCCTTTCGCGTCCGTCGCCATCGCATTCAAACTGGGAAATTGATAAAACGAATCGTCACGCAGTCCGGGCGTGTAAAAACGACGGTCAAAACTGCCGCACATTTGAAATTGCGGCGCCACCTGGTTTTCCAAGTTGAGTGGATTTGGAAAGCACTGCGCCTCAGGAGAGGGGTTGCGCAAACTGCATATAAGGCTGGTAAAGAAATCTTCCCCACAGCCATTCTGCGACGCGAGCAGAAAAACGATTATCAAGCACTTCGCCAATAATTTTAGAGAAATACGTTGTTTCAACCAAAAAAATAATTTCATTTTCTTTACCTCAGCCTCCGGCATTTTTTGTTTGTAGGTTTTTTATTTCAAACTTCTAGAAGTTTCTGCCTATATTTAGGGTGATTTTAGCTTGACCTTGCTTCAAATATCTTCAAAACTAGAATCAAAAGTTCTCAAAATTTTTCAAATTGTATGAAAGAGCTTTCCGAATCAAGGATTTATGAATTTGACGAGTTTCGTCTGGACGCGAAAAGCCATCGTCTTTTTCGCCGCGAGTCAAACGAACTCGTGCCGCTCACCCCGAAAGCCGTCGAGCTTCTGCTAGTTTTAGTCGAAAGCAAAGGGCGAATTTTATCGAAGGACGAACTGCTCGATACGATTTGGGGAAATTCGTTTGTCGAAGAATCTAATTTATCGCAAACGATTTTCGTCCTGAGAAAAACTCTCGGCGAGAATACAAAAGAGCCGCGTTTTATTTTGACCGCGCCGAATCGCGGCTATCAATTTATCGCTCAGGTTAAGGAAATAAATTCGGAAGACAAAATTTTAGAAGAAAGTTTTTTATCGGAAAATCAACCGCCGAAAATTTCGGATTTCGGACTTCAGATTCCAAATCCGAAATCCGAAATCCGAAATCCGAAATCGTTATGGCTTGCCGTTCCGATTGTTTTGCTTTTAGCGTTTGGCATCTATTGGTTTTACCCGACAGCCAAACCTGTAACGGTGCGCGAAATAAAATCAATCGCGGTTTTGCCGTTTGAAGATTCGAGCGCGGGGCAAACGGAAAAATACTTGGGCGTAAGTTTGGCAGACGCTCTGGTAAATAAATTCAGCGGCTTAAAACAAATCACCGTGCGCCCGACCAGAACCGTTTCAAAATATGCAGACAGCCGAAGCGAGGCAAGCGTCATCGGGCGCGAGCTTCAGGTTGATGCCGTGCTTGACGGGCGCATTCAGCGCGTCGGCGAGCGTATTCGCGTCAGCGTTCAACTCGTTCGGACATCGGACAATGCAGCAATTTGGACGGAAAATTTCGACGACCAATTTACAAACTTTTTTGCCATGCAGGATTCAATTAGTCAAAAGGTCGTGCAATCTTTGGCATTGAAGATGAACGAAAAAGAGCGCGAAAGATTTAACCGGCAAGGCACGGAAAACGCCGAAGCATATCAGGAATACCTGCGCGGACGTTATTTCTGGAACAAACGCACCGGCGTTGATTTGAAAAAAGCGATAGAATATTTTGAGCAGGCAACTCAGAAAGACCAGAACTTTGCGCTTGCCTACGCGGGACTGGCGGATTGTTACATTTTGCTTCCTGAATACGGCGCGGCAACGACGCAGGAATCATTTTCAAAAGCTGAATATGCAATCGAAAAGGCTTTGGAACTCGATGACCAATCGGTTGAAGTTTATACTGCTCTCGGCTATAAACAGGCGTTTTATGATTGGGATTGGAAAAGCGCGGAACAATCTTTTAAACGCTCGCTCGAGTTAAATCCGAATTACGCGACGGCACATCAATGGTATGCCGAGTATCTTGCCGAATTAGGAAAATTTGACGAAGCGCACAATCAATTCGCGCTTGCCATGCAGATTGACCCGACATCTCCGATTATTATCAACAGCGACGCGCACGTTTATTTCATCGAACGCAAATACGACCAATCCATCGCGCAACTGCAAAAATGTATCGAACTTGACCCTAATTTCGGTTTTTGTTACAGCAATTTAGCATTTGCTTATGAAGAAAAAGAAATGTTTGCCGATGCAATGGCGGCGCATATAAAAGCAATCACGCTTTGGAACGAACCGCGCGATGCCGTCGTCGAACTTGAACAGGCATTTGCGAAAAACGGCATCAAAGGATTTTGGCAAACGCGCCTTGAGCAGTTTAAAACATACCCGCATTTGAAAAATTATCCCGCCGAAAGTCAGGCGTTTTGTTATGCGAAGCTCGGCGACAAGGAACACGCATTAGAATGGCTAAATCTGTCGTTTCAGCAGCGCGAACGCTACTTAACGACAGTCAGGCTTTCGCCAGTTTTCGATCTTTTGCGCGATGAACCGCGCTTTCAGGAGTTGCGGCGGCAAATGGGACTTTAGTAACGCCGTAGTGCGAACGAAAGCCTCCGCGCTCGGATACAACAATTTAAATTTTTCTCAGCTTTCTTTTGGTATAATTTTTTTATGGTGCAATCGGCAGCAAAAACGAAAGGCGAGAAATACGAAACGCTCATTCAAAAAATTTTCGTTGATGGTTCAATAACAGCAGAAACCGATGCGCTCGCCGTCGAAGAACCTTTAGAGATTCGCATCGGATTTTCGGAAAACGGAAAATTTCAGCACAAAGCAATCTCGATCACAATGCGAACGCCCGCCGATGATTTTGAACTCGCCGCCGGATTTCTTTTCACGGAAGGAATTCTGCAATCGAAAAATCAAATCGCCGCTATCAAACACTGCGGCAAATTTCCCGATAATCAAAATACGATTCGCGTTGATTTGCAGGCGGGAACAAAAGTAAATCTCCGAAAGCTCGAACGCAATTTTTACACGACTTCAAGCTGCGGCGTGTGCGGCAAAAGTTCTCTGGAAGCATTGGCGACCGGCGCGGAAAAAATCGAGCAAAATGATTTTCCAAAAGTTCCGGCGGAAATAATTCACCTTTTGCCCGAAAAATTACGCAACGCGCAAACGGTTTTCGACAAAACCGGCGGACTTCACGCCGCCGCGCTTTTCGACGGCGAAGGAAATTTGATTGACCTCAAAGAAGATGTCGGGCGGCACAACGCGGTTGATAAAATTATCGGGGCGCAGTTTTTACAAAACAATCTCCCGCCCGGAAATGTAATTTTATTTTTAAGCGGACGCGCGAGTTTCGAGCTTTTACAAAAAGCTGTGATGGCAAAGATTCCGATTGTCTGTGCGGTCGGCGCACCGTCGAGTTTAGCGGTCGAAGCGGCGCGAAATTTTAATGTAACTTTGCTCGGTTTTGTCCGCGACGGGCGATTTAATATTTATTCGGGAATCGAGAGATTAAAAGTTTCAGGCTTATTATTGACAGCTTGAAACTTAGGTAGCGTCGCACAATTTATGACGGAAGATTTTTTCATTCGGAATAGATGAAAGATGATAGCTGAGAGATTTTATCTATCAGTTATCAGCTATCAGCTATTCCGAAGTGGTTTTTTTCCATCATAAAATTTGAAACATTACCGAAACTTTAAAAGATGAAACTGCGTCTTCGTGAAAATTCGATTCGCCTGCGGCTTCTGCAAAGCGAGATTTTTAATTTGCGCGAAAGCGGAACGATTTCCGAAAAAATCAGGTTCGATGCGTTTCAAACTTTGACCTACACGATTGCGGTTTCGCGCCAAACGGAAAAAATTTCCGCGCGGTTTTCAGACAAAGAAATTATCGTCGAAATCCCCTTCGCGGCGGCGCAAAATTGGCTGGCAACAAATCTCGTCGGTTTGGAAAGCAAGCAGGCGATTGATGAAAATTCGACTTTGAAGATTACAATCGAAAAAGATTTTGCGTGTCCCGAAAGACCGCTCGACGCGGACAATGCCGACGCTTTTCCGAATCCGAAAACGCTCTGTTGAATATTTATGAACGATGAAATTCAAGATAATTTAACCGTCGGCGAGCCGCTCGAAACGGCGGGCGGTTTGAAGGCGATTACTCAAACGATGCGCTTCGCTTTTGGGGAAATGGGAATCGTGCGCGGCACGCAAACTTTATTAAAACTCAATCAAACCGGCGGCATTGATTGTCAATCGTGCGCGTGGGCTGACCCGCGCGAGCGAACGCTTTCCGAATTTTGCGAAAACGGAGCGAAGGCTCTGGCGGACGAAGCGACGACGAAAACAATCGGCAAAGATTTTTTTGCAAAATACAGCGTCGCCGAACTCGCTGATAAAAACGACCAATGGCTGAACGCGCAAGGAAGAATTTCCGAGCCGATGTTTCTGGCGGAAGGCGCGACACATTACGCGCCGATTTCATGGGACGACGCTTTTCAAATTCTCGCCGGCGAATTAAATTCGCTCGCCTCGCCCGACGAAGCGATTTTTTATACTTCGGGCAGAACCTCGAACGAAGCCGCGTTTTTGTATCAGCTTTTCGCGCGTCAATTCGGCACGAACAATTTGCCCGACTGCTCGAATATGTGCCACGAATCAACGAGCGTCGCCTTGAGTGAAGCTATCGGATTAGGTAAAGCGACGGTGCGCCTCGAAGATTTGGAAGACACGGATTTGATATTTATCATCGGACAAAATCCCGGAACAAACGCGCCGCGAATGATGTCGTCTTTGCAGACGGCAAAGCGCAACGGCGCGAAAATAATTGCGATAAATCCTTTGCCCGAAGCCGGATTATTAAATTTCGTGCAGCCGAATCCGCAGCATTACCCAAACCCTTTGATGTTTCCGATTGACGTTCTCGGCAACCTGCCGACGCAGATTGCCGATTTGCATTTGCCGGTGCGAATCGGCGGCGATATGGCGGTTTTGAAAGGCATTATGAAAATCGCGCTCGAACGCGAAAAGGAAAATCCGCAGACGATTTTCGACTGTAAATTTATCAGCGAAAAAACCGAAGGCTTCGACGAATTTATCGCGCGTCTCGAAACTATTTCGTGGGAAGATATTTTATCTGAAAGCGGTTTGCCCGAAAAGCAAATCAACGAAGCCGCCGAAATGTTTTTAAACGCGAACCGCGTTATCACCTGTTGGGCGATGGGCGTAACGCAGCACAAACACGCGGTTGACACGATTCGGGACATCGTTAATCTGCATCTGCTTCGCGGGCAAATCGGGCGGCAGGGCGCGGGACTTCTGCCCGTGCGCGGACACTCGAACGTGCAGGGCGACCGCACGATGGGAATCTGGGAAAAGATGCAGCCGAAGTTTCGCGCCAATCTCGAAAAGGAATTCGATTTTGTAACGCCGCCGAAAGACGGTTTCGATACGGTGAAATCAATCGAGGCGATGCGCGACGGACGCGCGAAGTTTTTCTTTGCGATGGGCGGAAATTTTGCGGTCGCCGCGCCCGATACGAATTTCACGGCGGACGCTCTGCGCTCGTGCAGATTGACCGTGCAAGTCATCACGAAATTAAACCGAACGGCGATTGTTACAGGAAAAAAATCGCTGATTCTGCCGTGTCTCGGACGCTCGGAAAAAGATTTGCAGAACGGTGCGGAGCAATTTGTTTCGACCGAAAACACGATTTTGCAAGTGCAGATGTCGCGGGGAATTTTAGAACCCGCGTCAAAAGATTTGCGAAGCGAGGTTTGGATAATCGGCAAATTGGCGCGGGCGGTTTTAGGAAATAAAACGATGGTTGATTGGGAGAAAATGATTTCCGATTATGACATTATCCGCGATTCGATTTCGCGCGTCGCCGACGGTTTTGAAAATTACAACGAAAAAATTCGGCGGCGCGGCGGGTTTTATCTACCGAACAAACCGCGCGGCGGCGAGTTTCCAACCGACACGAAACGGGCGAAATTTCACGCTTCGGATTTACCGCGAATCGAATTGAAAGACGGCGAATTGATGATGACGACCGTTCGCGCACACGACCAATTTAACACGACCGTTTATAAACCCGACGACCGTTATCGCGGCATCAAAGGCTCGCGCCGCGTGATTTTTATGAACGCCGAAGACATCCGCGAGAGAAATTTAAAAGCCGGTCAAACGGTAGATTTGACGAGCCATTTTGAAGGCGCGGAGCGACGCACCGAAAATTTCATCGTCGTCGAATACCCGATTCCGCGACAATGCGCGGCGACTTATTTTCCCGAAACAAATGTGCTTGTGCCGCACAAAAGCGTCGCGGAGAAAAGCAACTGCCCGACATCGAAATTGATAAAAATTACTGTAACCAAGTCAGAACCGCCTGCGTGAGCGGGCGGCTTTTCATCGGTAAGTTGAATGATGATTTCAAACGAGTCGTCGGCTAATGTTCAACTGTCCGCTCACGCAGGCGGTTCTGACAATATGCGCGTTTCAAAAAATAACTTTACGGGTTATGTTCTCGCGGGCGGAAATTCTTCGCGGATGAAAACCGACAAAGCATTTTTGCAAATCGGCGGCGAAACTTTTCTGACACGCGCCGCCCGAACTCTCGCCGAAGTTTGCGCGGGCAAAGTTAAAATCGTTCTCAACCAAAACCAAACCGCGCCGCAAAATTACGAATGTGTTCGAGATATTTTTACGGAGCGCGGCGCACTCGGCGGCATTCACGCCGCGCTTTGTAATTGTCGAAGCGATTGGGCGATAATTTTAGCCGTTGATTTGCCGTTCGTTACAAGCGAAGCGATTGAAAATTTACAAAACATCGCGCTCGCGTCAAACGAATTTTCGGCAATCGTGCCGAAGCAAATTGACGGCAGATTGCAGCCGCTCTGCGCCGCGTATCGCGTGAAGGATTGTTTGCCGAAAATTGAAGAATTCTTGAGAAAAGAATCTTCAAACGCGGTGAAGGATTTTTTTGCGCTTCTGCCGACTCGCTTCATCGAACCGAATGAATTGACGACGGATTTAGCGCAAAATTTATTTTTTAACGTCAACTGTCCGTCGGATTTTCAGCAACTCGTTTCAACGCATAAATAACTTTCGCCTCGTATTATTTATCCCAATCTTCCATATGAAACGAGCCTTCCTTGTCAATGCGTTGATAAGTGTGCGCTCCGAAAAAGTCGCGCTGCGCTTGAATTAAATTCGCGGGCAGGCGTTCCGAACGGAACGCGTCGAAGTATGCCAGAGCGGACGAAAGACACAGCGACGGAATGCGGCTGTCCAATAATTTTTCGTTGACGCTGCGCCAATGCTCGCGGTTGTCGTTTAAGATTTCGGCAAATTTATCGTCTAAAACGAGATTCGGCAGCAGCGGATTTTCGCCGTAAGCGCGGCGCATTTCTTCAAGCAGCGCGGAGCGAATGATGCAGCCGCCGCGCCAGATACGAGCGATTGTTGATAAATCCAAGCCGTAGTTTTTTTCGGTCGAAGCGGTTTGCAGCAGCGACATTCCTTGCGCGTAGGTAATGATGAACGAACTTAAAAGCGCGTTTTTTAACTCTTCGATTAATTGGTCGAAATCTTCGCCGACGCGCTCGCGGATTTCGGTGTTGCGTTGTTCGTCCGATGGATTTTCGACGGTTTGTTCGAGATGTTTCGGCGCGTCTTCGCTGAGGTGAATTTTGTGCTGTTCGGTAACGGCGGTTTCGACTTCGGCGGCGGCACGCATCGCCTTCGGGCTGGTTACGAGTCGGCTTTCCATCGCTTCGCCGGCGGCGGCGGCGGCGTGATGCGCGTTGACGTGCGGCTGTTGACTGCCGAATTTTTCGGCGACGAGAGCGCGGACTTCCTTCTGCGCGGAAATCTGGCGCATCGAAACTGCCGAATCAATCGTCGGAATCGGCACGCCGAAATCCATCGCCGCCTGCGAAGTCCATTTGCCCGTTCCCTTCTGCGCGGCTTTGTCAAGAATCATCTCGACGAGCGGCTTGTCGGTTTCGCTGTCAACTTTCTTTAACACTTCCGCCGTGATTTCGACGAGAAACGAATTCAATTCGCTGTCGTTCCACTTCTCGAAAGTGTCGGACATTTCCGTGTAATTCATCTTCAAAACGCGGAACATAAAATCGTAAGTTTCCGCCAAAATCTGCATCAAGCCGTATTCGATTCCGTTGTGAACCATTTTGACGAAATGCCCCGCCGAACCTTTTCCCATATAGGCGACGCACGGTTCGCCGTTCACTTTCGCGCTTGCCGCTTCGAGAATCGGCGCGACTTGCGCGTAAGATTCTTCGCTGCCGCCGGGCATAATTGACGCGCCGTGCCGCGCGCCTTCTTCGCCGCCCGACACGCCGACTCCGATAAATTCGATTCCCTTTCCGGCGAGATACGCTTCGCGTGTTTCCGTGTCAGTGAAATGCGAATTGCCGCCGTCAATAATAATGTCGCCTTTTTCAAGATGCGGCAGAAGACTTTCAATCACGCCGTCCACGATTTTGCCCGCCGGAACGAGCATCATAATTTTCTTTGGCGATTCGAGCATTTCGCAAAACTCGGCGACCGTTTCAGCAGCCGCGATTTTGTAATCTTTGCCTTCCGCAAGCAGAAGCTCGCGTTTTGATGCGTCCAAATCATAACCGACACCGCTGATGCCGTGTTCCGCCACATTAAGCAGAAAATTTCTGCCCATCGTTCCGAGTCCGACCATTCCGAATTGTGCTTTTTCCATAAATTTATTTTAACGCAAAGACGCAAAGGCGCAAAGTTTTGCGAACCACGAAAAGTAAAATTTTTTCTTCGCGCCTTTGCGCCTTCGCGTCTTTGCGTTAATCTTTTTTCTTATGAAAAAACCTTTGCTCGAAGCGATTCGCCCGACGACGTTTGTCGAATCGGAGAAATTAAAATCTTTTTTGAAACTCGATCTGACCGTGGCGACCGAAACTTTTCAGCACACGGGAAGTTTCAAATTTCGCGCCGCATACAATTTGGCTTTGAATGTGCCGAACGATGAAATTTTAACCGCGTCGTCGGGAAATTTCGGGCAGGCGTTGGCTTATGCGTGTCAACTGACGAATAAAAAATGCACGGTCGTGATGCCCGAAACTTCGGCGCAGGTGAAAATCGAAGCCGTCAAAAATTACGGCGCGACGGTAGATTTAGTTGATACGACAAGGGTCGGACGCAACGAACGAGTCGCGCAGTTAGCCGCGCAGATGCCCGACGCTTATTACGCATCGGCGTATGACGATTTGCTCGTCATCGAAGGAAATTCGACGCTCGGCGATGAGATTGCGAATTACGAAAAAGCGTTTGATGTCGTAATTTCTCCAATCGGCGGCGGCGGTTTGATTTCGGGAATTTCAAAAGGTCTTTGCCGCAACGGTCATCAGGCAACGCTCGTCGGCGCGGAACCGCTTTTGGGAAACGACGCGGCAAAATCTTTGAAGGCGGGAAAAATTATCCCAAACGATTTTGAACCGCCGACGATTGCCGACGGCGCGAGAACGATTTCGCTTGGGCTTCATAATTGGGAAATCATCGAAAAAGGCGTGTCGGAAATCACGGAAGTTTCCGAAGATAAAATCGCCGAAGCCGTGCGGCTTTATTTCGCATTGGCAAATCTGAAGGTCGAGCCGACCGGCGCGTTATCTTTGGGCGCAATTTTGGAAAACGCAGATAAATTTAAAGATGTAAAAATCTGCTGCGTCGTCAGCGGCGGCAATGTTGACGCGGAGGTCTATCGTAAAATTCTGGCGGGAAATTGAAATTCCAATTTCCCGCCGATTGCAAAATTTATTGTAATTTTTTTTGATTACTGACGCTTGCCGGAAGTCAAACTTTTCACCTGACTTGCTGCCAGCCAAAATCCCAAACCGGCTTCCGCCACGTAGATGAGCCGTGCCATTTCGGGATTTTTGGCGATTTCTTCCATTGCTTTTTTTAACGGTTCAGGTCCGATTTTCCATAAAAGCGAATATCTTTTCGGAAAAACCAATCCGATTAAACCTTCGCCGAGCATTGCCAATCCTAAAAAGTTCTTTTAATTGCGTCGAATTCATAATTTACCTTCCCTTGTTGGTATTTTAATTTTAACTTTTTGCTTTATCTTCGCAATTATCTGCGTCTTTCGATTATTTTTGAAGAACGCCTGCCGGAAAATTTTCCGATAAAATGTCTTTCAATTTTTCAAACGGAATAATCACCGTTTGCGGTCCTGCCGCGTAAGCTGCGACTTGATACGGGTCGAAATTTATCATCAAACCTTTCTCGGTGATGTTCCAGCTTTTGAAATTTTTCGCGTCCGCGCCCGCGCCGTTTTTCAGCCATTCGTCGTCGGTCATCTCTTCGGTTTGCGCTTTGAGACGGGCGATGCAGTATTCGGAGATGACTTTCAGATAATCCGATTTCGGCTTGAACAAATCGGCGAGCGATAATTCGCGGTTATTTTTCAAATCGTAATTAAGCGTAAAGGTAAAATAATTCGGGTGCGCTCCGCCCGTAAAAACCGAATCGCTGAACTGCACGCTGGCAAAATCGTTCGTCGCATACGCGATGTCAAAACCGATGTCCATATAATTCATTCCCACTTTTTTGATATATTTCAAATCTTCCGCCGTCTGCGCCAGCATATCTTTTTTAAATTGCGCCAAAGGCTTATTGGTGATTTCCTTTGCCCGCAGATTGAATTTGAGAATGCCCGCCGCATTCGAGCCGACGATTTGCGGATAACCCACTTCGATCTCGAACAGTTTCGGCAAGTTTTTTTCCTTAATGTTGCGGGTGGCGATTGATAAACCGTCGGTTAAATAGATGCTCTGTTCAACGGCTGTAAAATATGTTTCCGCGCCTTGCGGCTTGCTCCAATTTCCGTCGAGAATCGCTCCTGAAGTCGTTTCGTCGTCTTTCCAAGTGCCTTTGAAAACGCCGGTTTGTTTGCCGCTCGCGTCGGTTTCAACCAGCGTGAAATTTCCGTCCGGCTGAATCTCGCCCCTCAAATTTAATTTGTTCGCGCTGCCCGATTTTTCGTAAAAATAATTGCCCGAAATTTTATCGCCGTCGCGCGTCAGAGTCATCTGGAATTTCGCGCTGCCGATGCTGCCCTTAAACATTTTCGTCGCGGTTTGCGCCCGCGCTCCGCTGATCATCACCGTTAAAATCAAGCAGAAAATTATAATCGCTCGTTTCATAATAAATGTCCTCGTTTCAAAGATTTTCAATCGAGCGTTTTTATCGCTTTTATCGCTCATTTTGATTTTTCAAAATTTTACGTCTCAGAAAATCGAGCGCGGCTGACGAAGCCCGCCAGCGAATCAAATAACGGTCTCCGGGCAAATTCAGTTTTATTGATTTCGTTTCCCGCTCGTCGGCGTAACCGATGTAAACCGTGCCGACGGGTTTTTCTACGCTTCCGCCGCCCGGTCCGGCAACGCCCGTTACGGAAATCGCGTAATCGGTTTCGGCGCGTTCTCTGATTCCCTTCGCCATCGCTTCGGCGACTTCGGCTGAAACCGCGCCGTGTCGCCGAATCAATTCCGGCGCAACATCGAGCGTTCTGATTTTCGCTTGGTCGGCATACGCCGTTACGCCTTCGATAAAATATCGGGACGCGCCCGAAACGTCGGTCAGACGCTCGCCGACTAAACCGCCCGTGCAGCTTTCCGCGATTGAAAGAGTTTTTTCGCTTGCGGTCAAAAGGTTTCCCACGACTTCTTCCATTGTTTCGCCGTTCAATGCAAACACCGCGATTCCTAATTTGTCAGCGATTTTTTCCGTCACTTCCTCCAAAAGTTTTTCGGCTTCGGTTTCCGTTTCCGATTGTGCGGTCAAATGAATTTCGATTTCTGAACGATTGAAAAGAATCGTCGTCTGCGGATTTTCGTATTTCGTATAAATCGGCGCAATCGCTTCGTCAACCGCCGATTCGCCCAAACCGGAAACGCGCAAAATTCTTCGCTTAACGAAAATCTCGCCCGCGTTTTCGATGAGTTTCGGCAGAATATAATTTTCAAACATAGGTTGATTTTCACGCGGCGGACCAGGCAGAATTATGAGAGTTTTTTTGCCGATTTCGATTGCCATTCCCGAAGCCGAGCCGTTCGGATTCGGCAGAATTTTCGCGCCTTCGATGACAAAGGCTTGGCGTTTGTTTATCTCCGGCATCTCGCGTCCCCAGCGACTGAATCGCTCGATTAAATCGGCTTCGAGTTCGTCTCGATAAACCAATTTACGATTGATTGCGGCGGCGCAGCACCCGCGCGTGATGTCGTCTTCGGTCGGACCCAGCCCGCCGGTCGTGATGACAATATCCGAACGGCGCAGAGCGTCCTTAATCGTTTCTTCGAGCCGCGCCGCATCGTCGCCGACAATGGTTTTTAATTTAACTTCGATGCCGATGTCGTTCAGTTTTCCCGTCAGCCAAAGGCTATTCGTATCGGTTTTCGTCGGCGTTAGAAGCTCCGAACCGACGGCGATGATTTCAGCAGAAAGCATAGAATTTCAATTACGAATTTTAAATTACGAATTGCGAATTTATACCTTTGCTCTAATTCGTAATTTGAAATTCGTAATTCGTTTTATTTTCCGTCGTAAATATCGTGCAGAACTTCGGAAATTGATTTGCGATTGGCGAACGGGTCGTCGTTCGATTTTTTATTTTTCTCTTTGTGAGATTTATTGCCATTTGCGTTTTGCGTGCCGTTTGAACAAACCAACGGTTTGCCGTATTGCTCGTTTGCTTCGGGCGATTCGTCAACGATACTTTTCGGGAAAACGGTTTCGGCGTTGATTTCCGAGAGTTTTTCGATTTGCTTTTTCTGCTCGCTCATCGCTTTTTGTTTTTTACCTTTGAGCATCTGCAGTTCGGTTCGGCTCGTTTCTAAAATCGCTTTTCCGCGATTGCGGCGGGCGCGTTCGAGAGCGCGGACGGCGGCGGAAGTCTGCGGTGCTTCGGCTGGTTCGCGTTCTATTTTTCGCAAAATTTTAACGTAGCTTCGCAGTTCCGGCGTGGCATAGATGTAAGTTGCTTCGGCAGCGTTTTCATTTTCGATAATGTATGACAAATGATTGACGGCTGATTTATGATCGCCGATTTTATTGTATAACGCGCCGAGCGTGAAATAGACGAGCGGCGGCGCACCGTTCATCAATTGCAAAATGCGCTCGCCGCGATTGATTACTTCCTGCACTTCAAAACCGAACCAGCGGCGTTCGTCGTCGCGCAAAATTTCGTTTGCCGACAAATAAAATTCAAAAATTTCGCGTGTCGCGCTGCGCGACGGCTGCGAAAAAGTTTTCCAGAGAAAATATGCGAAAATGCCGAAAAAGAAAATTACGAACATCGGAAAATTGGCGACGACTAACATCATCGCAATCAAGCCGAAAGCCAACACATACTGCGTGCCTTCCTTGACCGATTCGGGAAGTTTTTTTTGAAGTTTGTTACTGCTCAACTCGTTTAATTCGCTTCGGCTTTTTTGCCGTGTTTAGTTTTTTTGTGCGATGTTTCAGATTCATTCTTTTCGGTTTGATGTTCGTCTGGACGCGATTGTTTTTTTGTCTCGTCTTCCATTTTCAAGCCGAACTGCGCCAGCACACCCAACGCCATATCAACGATTTTATACGGAGAATTAAGAACGAAGGTGAAAGTTTCGCTGAGCGCGATGGCTTCGAGTTCGAGCAAATTCGCAATTTTTTTCTCCAGCGGCAAGTCCTGAAATTCCTTTCGATATTCTTCTTGTTTCGCTTCTTCTGCCGGTTTTTCCGCTTCTTTTTTCTTGGTCGTCATAACTGTAATTTCTCCCGCTCTTTCAATTTTCGCTTGATTTGAGATTCGCTCGCCGTGCTTGCGCCTTTCGGCTGACAGATATTCGAGTTCCGTTTTGGTCGGCGCGGACAAAAGTTCCGCGCCCTGCTTAATTTTCATCACGAAATAATCCGTCTCGCCAAATTTTTCGCTCGCCAAATCGTTCTCCAAATCAACGCCCATTCGCGCCGCCGCGTCAGCCAGATAAGTTCCGACGGCGACGATGCCGCATAGATTTTCCCGTTCAAATTTTATTTCTACGTCGTTCATTTTTTTAATTATTAACTGTAATTTTTTTTAATTATTAACTGTAAACCGATTTCACGCGCACGCGCGGCTGCGCTCCCGAAGCCGCGCCGCGCAAGTTCTTTTTCCTTTTCTGACAGTCGCCGCACACGCCCAAAATCCGCATCGAATGATGCGTTAATTTAAAGCCATATTCGGCGGCAACTTTGTCCTGCAATTCTTCGATTTCCGGCGAGAAAAATTCGACTACCTTACCGCACTCGGTGCAAATCATATGGTCGTGATGTTCGTGATTGTAATGATGCTCGTAATAAGTTTTGCCGTCGCCGAAACGCACTTCACGCGCCAAGCCCGCTTCGGTTAAAAGTTTCAAAGTTCGATAAACGGTCGTATGTCCAACGGTCGGGTCTTGTTTGTGAATCAACCAGTAAAGGTCTTCGCTCGAAAGATGGTCTTCGGTTCGCAAAAACATCTCCAAAATCAAATCTCTCTGCGCCGTGTGCCGCAAGCCCGCTTTTTGAATGTGTTCGCTAAAAACCTGCTTTTCAGTTTGAAATTCCTTTTTCTCGCTTCCCATATAATCAATTTCAAAATATGAATTTCGTTAAAAACATCTTAGCATTTGAGATTCGTTTTCGCTAACAAAAGTTTTTCGCGGATTTTTTCGAGATTCGCGCGGCTCGCGCCCTGCCGTTCGGCTAGATGCAGGGAGCGCAGCGCAAGTTGCAGATAGATTTCCAAAAGTTCGGACGAAACTTTTCGGCGCAAAATTTCCAGATGATTTTCAGTCGTTTGAACGTCTGCCCGCGCGTAAGTTCCGGTCAGAGATTCGGCGGGCGTTCGGGTTTCCAAATTAAAAACGGTGCTTTTTATCAAAGGCAAAAGAATTTTCTGCGCGTCAATTTCATTCAATCCGCAGTCGGTCAGCATCTCAATCGCCGCGCTGACGAGCGCGGTCAAATGTCCGCTCGCCGTAACCGCCGCCGCGTGATACAAAGTTTTATATTGCGTCGAAATCGAAAAAGATTTTCCGCCGAGTTTTTCCGCAATTTCTTCGGCGATTCGAACCGCTTTATCGCCGCCCTCGACGCAGAAAAAGACGTTCGCAAATCTCTCCGCGCCCGAACGAGAATCGCTGATCGAGACAAGCGGATGAAGCGAGCCGACCGCGCAGCCGTCTTTCTTCAAGCCGCGTAAAATTTCCGACGAAAGCGAGCCGCTCGTGTGAAAAACGATTGGTTTATAATTTAAGTTTTCGCTTAATTGTTCGGCGACGTTTTCGATTTCATAATCCTGCGTCGCAATAAAAATCACGTCGGAACGGATTTTTGAAAACTCGCCGGTTGATAAAATTTGCGGCGACGGAATAATTGATTCGGCGATTTCAGAAGCGTTTTTTCGATTTCTAGCGACGAGATTTTCCACTTGAAAACCGGCTTTCGACAAAGCGATTGCCAACGCTCCGCCGAGTCTGCCAATGCCGATAATGGAAATTTTCATCCAGAAAATTTCAACACAAAGACGCGGAGAACACAACAGCGGCGCGGCGGCAATTAAATCGCTAAATTTTCAGAAGCACGGGTTCGTGCGGCAATTCTTCCAGCCAATTATTGACGCGGACGCGCAATTCGTCGTGGCTCAAAAAGCCTTCTTCGGTCGGTAGTTTGATTTGCATTAAAGGCGAAGTCGGCAGTTCGTCGAAAATTTTCTGCAAAATGACGAGTTCCTGATGCGAAAACGGCGACGAATGTTTGTTCTCCTTGAAAACTTCGATTAACCGATTGGCAGCGTCGAAAAATTCTTCGTCGTCTGTTTCTTCGGCGAATTTTTCGATGAGCGGACTCAAAGTCTGGCTCAAAGTCTGAAGAACTTTGCGATAATTTTTGCGTCCGAAGTTGATATGCTCGTATAAAGTTTCCGGCAGATTTTCCCATTCGGCGGTTTTTCCCAAATCAAAGGAACACGCGCAGAAAGGCTGAATTTGAAGCATCTCGCGCACGTCGTAGCGACAGTTGAGTTCCTTGATTTGACGGCGGATTTTCTGCGCCTCGCGCCAGTAATTTTTTTGAAAAATGGTCAGCCGCGACAAGTTTTCAAATTCCCACCATTCGTCGCCGCGCAAAATCAAATCGAGTTTTTCCTGAAGCAAAAGCGATTTCATCACGAGGTCATGTTTGACGGCAAAGTATTCGGTAAATTTGGCGTGAAACGTCTGCCACAAATCTTCCGTTTCGTCGTTGAGTGTTTGGCTCGGATTCACGCGGCTTTCCTCGATATTCGAGACGAGACGCTCGCGCAGATGTTCGATTTTCGCGTCTTGCGTCGTCTGGCAAACCGCCAGATAATGCCAAATTTTATGTCGCTTCGCCGCGCCGTTGATAAAATCTTCCAGCACGATTAAATCTTTGCGGCGGGCAAAAAATTCCTTCTCCGAATCCGAGAAAGCGTCGGCGGTTCGGTAGAAACCTTCTTCGAGAGAAATCGCTCCGTCCAAAACCTGCGAAACATTCGTCGCCACCGCGCCGAAGGTTTTTTGAGCGTGCATCGCCAGCCGCCAGATTTTCGTATTTAAAATTTCGTCGGGCAAATCGTTAAAGCGTTCGAGAACCGACGACGCTTGCCAATCAGCCTGCCATTTCGTCAACGCGCGTTGAATCGCTTCGCGGTCTTCGGGCGAACTGATTGATTTGAAATCTTCGGCGGTCGTTAAAATTTTCGCCCATTCGGTCAGGCGTTCGTCGCCGTATAAAACGCTCGAAGGTTTGGCGACGGCTTCAATGTCGTCCCAGATAATTTTCAAATCGAGCGAGCGGCGGTTGATGCGGTCGCCTCTCGAAGTAACGAATTCGATTTGCCGGTTGGCGACGAGCGCGGTCAAAATCAGATGCGCCGCTTCGCGTTCCAAACCGTAAGGCGGCTGTCGAAGTTGTTCGTAAATCGCCTTTAACGAAACGGCTTTTTCCGAATCTTTGACGAGCGCGAGAATTTTTTCGATATACGGCAGACGGCTGATGTTTTCGCCCGATTCGACGACGAAATAATTTCCGCGCTCGACGACCAAACCGAGCGGCAGAGCGAAAATTTCCGCCAGCCGTTGATTCTCCGCCAGAGTTTGCCGCGCTCCGCTGAAAAAATCGTTGACGAGTTTGGAAACGAACGCCATTTCGAGCGGCTCGGCGAATCGCGGATGTTCCGGGTAAAGCGTCTCAAACAAAGGGTCGAGCATATCCGAGAAAACCTCGCGCAGCGTTGCCGCGTTTCGCGCCAGCTCCGAGAAATTATAATCGAAGCCGTCAATCCAAACGGTCGCTTCTTCCAGAAAAACGCGATTCCAAATTTTTTCGACGGCGATTAAATTCGAGTGTCCGGCGGCGCGAATCTGCTCGCCGTATTCTTCGAGCAAAGTTTGGTCGGTCAGCAGCAAATAATAACGCGAGACGATTTCGATTTCCGATTCACGAAGCTCGGCGGTCTGCCAGAAAACTCTGGAAACTTTTCCATCGTTTTTCGATTTTTCCGGTTTGCCCGACGAAGGATTAACGATAACTTCCCAATCCAAAATGTCCGACGCGGAGGCGGCATTTTTATCCGCGCCGCCTTCGAGATTCCAGACGACGCGACCTTGCCGCAAGCCGCCGCGCCAAACGATTTGCAAATCAACAGCGTCAGACGGCGCGGAATTTTCTTCCGTCAAATCCCAATCGGGAAAACGCTCGCGGGCGACGCGCCGCAGAATTTTCGGAACAACATCGGGCGAAACGGATTTGACCGCTTCATTGAGCGCAAGATTGAGATTGTCCTTGCCGCTCACCTTCAAGCTGTAACGAACGTCGTCGCCGACGGCGGTTTGCTGAATATCATCGGGGCAGGCGGCGACGAATGTTTTTAGTAATTCTTCGACTTCGGCGACGGCTTTCGGCGGGTCGGCTTCGTCATAAATCAACATCGCCGCGCCGATTTCTCCGGCGGTCGTGCCTTCGCCTTCGAGCGATAACAAAAACAAACCCTTTAAGACCAGCTTGCCTTGATGTCTCTGCATCACGGGCATCTGCGTAATGACATCGGCACTAATTCGGTCGTAAGTCGCAAAGGCTTCGTTTAAATCTTCGATTTTGCGAAGCGACATTTCCACCGAATCGAAAACCTCGTCCAGCGCGATTAAGGAATTCGCCGGACGACCGAGAATTTTATTTCCGGCTTCCGAAGCGAATCCGAGCAAAGCGAACTCCGGCGCGTAGAGACGCACGAACGGCGCGTTTTCCAAAATAACCGGATGCAGCGGATAGAGCGACGCGAAACGCTGTTCGCTCCAGCGAAAATTCGGCATCGCTTCTTTGAAGTCTTGATAAATTTCGTGCAGAAGCGGCGTTTTCTGCCGGTGTTTCGGGAAAATGTGCTGGTCAACGATGCGATAGAGATGTTCTTGATCGAGATAATCAATCGAAAAACGGCGGGCAATTGCGGCGTTCACGCCGTCCGCACCCGCGATGTCGTCGTCGAGCGCGACGGCGACGAAAATGTTTGATTTTTTCGCTTCTTCGGCGATCTCGCCGAGCAGCACGCCGTCGTCCCGCGCAACGCGCGAGGCGCGTTCAAACGCCGTGTCAATAATCAAAACGAGCGGTAAATCTCCGGCACGCCCGGTCGCAAATTCGAGCAGTTCGGGCAGCGAATCGCTCAAATCCTTCGCCTCCGTCTCGAAGGTTTTGGCAATCGCGTCTTTCAGTTCTTCGTAAAGCGTGTCGTGCGTTCCGCGCCGGACGAAGGCGACCGCGTAGCGAGCGCGTTTCAGGCGTTGCGCGATTGTCGCCACGTGCGGGTCGCTGATGCGCGAGCGCAATTCCGGGTGCGAGGCAACCGCGCCGAGCGTCGCCAAAAAATGGCTTTTTCCAACGCCTCGATAACCGGCGAGCGCGTTTGCCGCGCCGTTTCCCGCTTGAACAGATGCCAAACGGTCGAGCCATTTCGCCATCAAATCCGCCGTTTGGTCGGTGAAATGATAAATCGAAAGCGTCTGCGCCGGGTCGGATATAAAATCCTGCAAACTCTTGTAACCGAGAACTTCGACTAAATCTTTTACTTTTTCTTGAATGCGTTTCATTTGGATTCAAAAGGAAGGCTTTTACGGGTATGATTTCGCCGAATGAAATTTCGGCTATCTTTTACTTTACCAATTTTTCGCTCGAAAAAGAATAGTTTCGACAAAAAAATTTTCGATGTAGAAAATTTTCCTTATTTCCGAAAAACTTTCACAACTAAAGTCAGATTTCACGCATCAAAAAATTCGTTGCTAACACAATTCGATAAACGGGTAAAACACGCTCGTTCGGTTACAAGATTTTTAGGAGACTTTTGAAATGCGTAAAGATTCTATTCGTAAATTTAGTGCGTTTTTTTTAGCGGCGACCGTTTGGTTGAGCGCGGTTGCGTTTTATCCGGCGAGCATTGCGGCGCAAACTTCGCCCGACCAACAGCAAAACGAAAAAAACAAGAAAAATAAAAAAGACAAAAAGAAGGAAATGTCCGTCGCCCAGACGCAGCCGCAAACGCAGCCGCAAACCGGCGACGTGAAAGGTCAGCTTCCGGCAAACGAAGACCCGGCGTTGATTGGCAAGCGCAATATCAACGGCGGATCGGATAAATTTTTCGGCTGGCTCGGCGGCTCGAAGGAAAAAGAAATGGCTATCGGCAGACAGTTGGCGATGGAAGTCGAACAGCAGGCGAAAATGATTGACGACCCGATGGTTACGGAATACATCAACCGCGTCGGTCAAAACGTCGTGCTTCATTCGGACGCGAAAGTTCCCTTCACAATCAAAGTTATCGACAGCGACGAAGTGAACGCCTTCGCGCTTCCCGGCGGTTATTTTTTCGTCAATAAAGGTTTGATTCTCGCCGCCGATAACGAAGCCGAACTTGCCGGCGTGATGGCGCACGAAATCGGGCATGTCGCCGCTCGCCACGCGATGGAAAATCAAGGCAAGATGACGGCGATGAATTATGGAATGCTCGCCGGAATTATCTTCGGCGGTCCGATTGCCAGCACCGTTTTGCAAAATACCGCCGGACTCGGACAAGCCTTGGCGTTCTTCAAATTCTCGCGCGGCGCGGAAGAAGAAGCCGACCGTCTCGGCGTGCAATATCTTTACGCTTCAGGCTACGACCCGACCGCCCTGGCGACGATGTTTGAAAAGCTCGCCGCCAAAAACAAGAAAAAACCCGGCACGGTATCGAAACTTTTTGCTTCGCATCCGCAGGACGTTCAACGCCGCGATACGAGTCTCGCGCTCGTCGCGCGTTTTCCTGAAAAAGAAGAATACGTTATCAGCACTTCGGAATTTCAGCGCGTCAAAGCGCACCTTCTAAAATTATCGAACGTCAAAGCCGGAATCACTTCGGACATAGACGAAAACGAACCGGGCAAACCGACTTTGAAACGCCGTCAGCCCGACCCGGATTCAACCGATTCGACCGATTCGGACGGCAGTTCGAGCAGTTCAAAAGACGCGCCGCCAAAACTGAAAAAACGCGGCGACGAACCCGCGCCGAAGCCGACACCTTCGCCGGAAAATTAAACTTCAATCGAAAAGCAAAAAGGGAAAGTCAAAATGACTTTCCCTTTTTGCTTTAAATTAAACGTCTCTTATTTCAATCAAACAAATTCCCGAAAATGCCGACCGGCAAACTATAAACCGCGTCGCTCGTCGCCACAATCATTTCGCCGCCGCGCGTAAAGCAGAGTCCGATGGCGTTCATTGCCGCCGCGAAAATTTCCGCCTCGCCGTTAGCCGAAATTTTCACGATTCCGTGTCTGCCGTGCAGACAGGCGGCGATGTATAAATTTCCGTCGCGGTCAAAGGCGATACCCTGCGGTCTGCCTAATCCGCGATAAAAAATTTCCTCGAAGCCGCTTTCGTCAATCCGGTAAATCGCGTCGAAACTCGACAATCCCGGCGCGGCGACGTAGAGTTTTCCGTCCGCGCCGAAAGCCAGATGATAAGCCGAAACCGAAGGTTCGAGAATCGCAAAAGATTCCGCGCTGCCGAAACTCGAAACGCGATAAATCGTGCCGCTCCGGTCGCCGATATACATTACGCCTTTGCGGTCGAAAGCGATTCCGGTGGCGATTCCCAAATCCGTCGCGTAAGGCACAACGTCCGCGCTGCGGCTCACGCGATAAACTTCGCCGTCCGCCCGCGCGGTAACGAACATTTCCCCGGTTTTATCGAAAGCGATGCCGGTCGGATTTAGAATATCGGCTGGAATGTCGTTTAAAAATCCGTCGCGCTCTAACCGGAAAAGCGTTACGGGAAGCTGCTGTCCGCGCGAGCCGGAGCGCGTCAAAATTATCGAATCGTCATCCGGGTCAATCGCCGGATTTGCGACGATGTGCAAATCGTCAGCGAGTTTTTTTCCGACCGCGATAGTAAATGAATCGCTGCGGTCGCCGCCGCTTTCGAGATAAATTTCCACGTCCGTCGTATCAAAATCGTCGGGAACAATCGCTATCACGCGCCGTTCTGACGCGCCGACGAGCCGCGCCCGTTTGCCGTCGAAAAAGCAGCCGTAGCCTTCAAGATTATTCACTTGAAAATTTTCGCAACTGATGATGACTTCGCCGCCCGATATGGCGCGCGACGGATTGACTGAGATGATTCTGCCTGCTCTGTTCATTTTTCGTTACAAATCGGAAACTTTGATTTTACGATGCGATGCGGCGCGGTGTCTAATTACAATCGGCAAAATTAAAAAAGCCGAAAATAATATCTTTCTCTCGGCTGTTAAAAGATAGAACGAATTTAGAAATTAAAAGAATGCTAAGTTATTTGCGCGTTTGTGTCAAAAACTTTTTGCGAGCCGCAATTCCGTTTCGGCGATAGCGATAAGCGGTCAAATTTCTTTGCAAAAAATTTTGTTGACCATTCTTCCTGATAAAAGTTAAAATCGTATTCAGGTCGGTTTCGCATTTTGCATTTCCAACTTTCAATCTTTCCTTTGTAACCGTTAGAGACTTTACTTTTTATGCCGAGTAGAATTGATGATTTACTGCGAATGGCGATGAGCTTCGGCGCGTCGGATTTGCATCTCCGCGCCGGTTCTTTTCCCGTCATTCGCGTCAACGGCGAATTGCGTCCCGTGTCGGGCGTGAATCGCCTGACGCAGGACGAAACGCTGGAGATGGCGTTTTCGATGATGTCGAACCGGCAAAAACTTCATTTCAAAGACGCTTACGAAGTTGACATCGGTTACGGCGTTTCGGGTTTGGGAAGATTTCGCGTCAACATTTTCCAGCAGAGAAATTCCATCGGCATCGTCGCCCGCGTCATCTCCGATTACATTCGCAACTTCAGCGAACTCGGTCTGCCGCCGGTTTTAAGCACGATTGCCGAAGAAAATCGCGGGCTTGTTTTGGTAACGGGAACGACCGGTTCGGGAAAATCAACGACGCTTTCGGCGATGGTTGATTACATTAATCAATCGCGCAATTCGCACATCGTAACTATCGAAGACCCGATTGAATTTCTACACAAAGATAAAAAATCTTTTATCACGCAGCGCGAAGTTGACGTTGACACGCGCTCGTTTGCCGAAGCCCTGCGCGGTTCGCTGCGCCAAGACCCAGACGTGATTTTAGTCGGCGAAATGCGCGACCTCGAAACAATCGAAACCGCGCTGCTCGCGGCTGAAACCGGGCATCTCGTTCTCTCTACTTTGCATACTTTGGACGCTTCGGAAACTTTAACGCGCATCATCACGGCGTTTCCGCCGTATCAGCAAAAATCAATTCGTATTCAATTAGCGGGACTTCTCAAAGCGGTCGTTTCGCAGCGTTTGATGAAATCAGCCAGAGGCACGAGCCGCGTTCCGGCGGTCGAAGTTTTAATTTCTACGCCGCTCATCCGCGATTATATTCTGCACGAGGAAAAAACTTCACAGGTGCGCGACGCGATTGCCGCCGGAACTTCGCAATACGGAATGCAGACGTTCGACCAATCTTTATTTTACCTTTATCAATCCGAACTCATTACGCTCGAAGAAGCCTTGCGCGGTTCGACCAACCCCGACGAGTTTCGTCTGCGGCTCGCCGGAATTCAAAATACTTCGGGACAGGCAAAAGAAGAAATGGAAAAAATCAGCGGCATCGGAAAAGTTTCGGAAATTTTTTCGAGAATCTAAAAGTGAAAATGCTTCGCAAGTAAAAAGGCAAAAGTAAAAAGTAAAAGTGAAGATAAGGTAATTCCTGCTTCACTTTTTACTTTTGCCTTTTGCCTTTTTACTTTTTACTTTTGCCTTTTTACTCTTATCGTCTTGACAGACAAGCGTTTTGGCGTGTAAATTACAGTCTTATCCGGTCAACTGTGCGATGCGCGGAAGTAAAGCAAAAATCAATGTCTCGACTCTCTTTATCCAAATAGTTTCTCACAAAAACTAGCGACAGATTTCAACTTTGTTTCCAAACGTCTTCGCGCTTTCGGGTTTTAAATCGGCTTGTCCGCGAACGCCGATTCGTTTCTGCGACCGAATAAATTGCGGAGCGACTCTTTTTAAATTAAGGATATTGACGTAAATTTATAATGGCAAACGAGGTTACAAACGAAACGGAAAACACGCCGCAACCGAGCGTCCCCGTTTCGGAACAAACAAACAATTCCGTCGAAACGTCGGCGGAAGAAAATCAAGCGACACCGCAACAGCAAACCGCTCCGACGCAACAAACGGCTTCGACCGAGCAGGCGGCAGACGACGGAAAAAATATTTCCGCAAGTCAAACCGCCTCCAGCGAAACGCCGGCTTCGACCGAAGAGGATTTCGGCTCGATTCTCGAAAAATTCGAGCAGGAACAATCAATTTATCACACGGGCGATTTAGTCGAAGGAACTGTCGTCGGCGTTTCCGAACGCGGTGTTTTGATTGATTTCGGTTACAAATCCGAAGGTATCGCGCCGATTGAAGACTTTACCGCGCCGACCGGCGAAGTGTCGGTCGAAAAAGGCGATGCGGTCGAGGTTATCATCAAAAGCATTTCTTCGGGCGATGCTCCGCCGACGCTTTCCCGCGCCGATGCGTTGAGCCGCAAATCTTGGGACGCAATCGAAAAGGCATACAACGAAAACATGCCGATTACGGGGCGCGTCGTCGAGGTAACGAAAGGCGGACTGCAAATTGATCTCGACGGCGTTGAAGCGTTTATGCCCGGCTCGCAAGTTGATTCGCGCCCGATTCGCAATTTGAATTCGTATGTCGGACAAGACATCGAAGCGCAAGTCATCAAATTCAGCCGCAAGCGCAACAACATCGTTCTCTCGCGCAAAGTTTTAACCGACGAAATTGTTAATCAGCAAAAAAGCGAAACTTTAGGAAACATCGAAGAAGGCTATATCGTCGAAGGCACGATTAAAAATTTAACCGAATATGGCGCGTTCGTGGACATCGGCGGCATTGACGGACTTCTGCACGTAACCGATATGTCGTGGGGCAGACTGCAAAATCCGGGCGATCAATTCAAAGTCGGCGACACGATTCAAGTTAAAGTTTTAAAGCTCGACCGTGATAAGGAAAAAGTCGCGCTCGGTTATAAACAACTGATTCCCGATCCCTGGTCAACCGTGATAGAGCTTTATCCGGTGAACTCGAAAGTCAAAGGTCGCGTGTCGAGCGTGGCGGAATACGGCGCGTTTATCGAACTCGAACCGGGCGTTGAAGGTTTGGTTCACGTTTCGGAAATGTCATGGTCGAAGCGTTCGGCGAATCCGAAAAAACTCGTCCGTCCGGGCGATGAATTGGAAGTGCAGGTTTTGGGAGTTGACACGGATGACCGCCGCATTAGTCTCGGAATGAAACAGCTTCAGCCGAATCCTTGGCAAACCGTGCGCGAGCGTTTTCAAATCGGTCAAACCGTGCGCGGGCGCGTTCGCAATCTGACCGACTTCGGCGCGTTTGTCGAACTCGAAGACGGCATTGACGGTCTCGTTCACGTTTCCGATATTTCGCACTCGAAAAAAATCAAACATCCGAAAGACGTTTTGAAACGCGATCAGGAAGTCGAAGCGGTAATTAAAAATATTGACCCGCAAAACCGCCGCATTTCACTTTCGATTAAAGAATTGACTCCCAGCACGTGGGAACAATTCGTCGCCACGCACAAACCGGGCGATGTCGTGCGCGGAAAAATTTCGCGCTTTACAGGGTTCGGCGTTTTCGTCGAACTCGGCAACGAACTCGAAGGTTTGTGTCATATTTCCGAACTTTCCGACGAGCGCGTCGAGCGACCGGAAGACATCGGCGAAATCGGTCAGGAAATGGATTTCAAAATCCTTCGCATCGAACCCGACACGCAAAAAATCGGACTCTCGCACCGCGCGGTCGGCAAGGCGGACGAGCCGGTCGTTGATACGAAAAGCTATTCGACCGAAGCCAAAGGCGGAATGGCTTCGCTCGGCGAATTGATGAATCTGAAACGCGGCGCGGGAACGGAAGAAGAAAAACCGGAAGAACCGCGCCTTTCCAAAAAAGAACGCAAAGCGCGGCAGGCGCAGGAACGCGCCGAACAGGAAAGTAAATTAGCCGAAGAACAAGTGGCAAACGCTCCGCAGGAAACGTCGGAAACGAACGCTTCCGAAAATCAAACTTCGGAAACCGACGCGAATTCGGAAACCGCTTCGGACGATACTTCATCGTCCGAAAACGCGGAAACCACGAACGAAGCAAGCGAACAAAATCAGAGCAGCGCGGAAACACCGACCGACGACGAATCCGTCGCCGGGTCGCCAAACGCTTCGCAAACGACGGAAGCATCTTCCGAATCCGAATCGAAAACCGAAAATCAAACGGAAGTTTCCGAACCGAAAGCAGAAGCCGTCGAAACGGCTGCGAGCGAGCAGGAAAATTCCGACACGGCAAAATCAGAGACGGACACGGCGAGCGATACAGCGGCTCAAACTGAAACTGAAAACGCTGCCGTGCCGCAGTTAAATGATACGGACGGCGAAGCGGCGACCGTTGCGGAAAATTCCGGCGAAAATGTTTCCGCGCCGTTAGACGAAGCGAAAAGCGACGCGCCAAAAGCGGAGGCATCAGACAAGACTTCGGAAGAAAAAACCGCTAACGGTTAAGATTTCAAAATAAAATCAAAGAGGAAAAAGAGATGACGAAAGCGGATTTAGTTGAGCGAGTCTCCAGCGAAGCGGAGATGACGAAAAAAGATGCCGAGCAATTAGTCGAGATAATTTTCGACAGCATCATCGGCTCTTTAAACCGGGGCGAAAAAATCGAACTGCGCGGCTTCGGCAGTTTTCGAGTGCGCGAGCGCAACGCCCGCAAAGGTCGCAATCCGAAAACCGGCGCGTCCGTCAACATTCCCGCCAAGCGCGTCGCTTATTTCAAACCCGGCAAAGAACTCAAAGAAATGATTAATGAGTAGAGAGTAGAGAGTGGAGAGTAGAGAGTCCGTTGATTTACTCTCTACTCTCCACTCTTCACTCTCCGCTCTCTTATGGATATTCTGTGGAGTCCTTGGCGATACGCCTACATCAAATCGAGCGAAAACGAATCTGCCGAAACAATCGGCTGCGTCTTTTGCGACATCTTGAATAATTCGGCGAGCGACGAAGAAAATTACATCCTTCACCGCGCCGAATTCAATTTCGTAATCTTAAATATCTATCCTTATATTTCCGGTCATTTGATGATCGTTCCATACGCGCATCTCGCCGATTTAGACCGCGCCGAAAAAAACATCACCGACGAAATGATGGACTTAGCCAAGCGTTCTCAAACCGCCATCAGAGAAGCCTACAAACCGCACGGATTTAATATGGGAATGAATTTCGGACGCGCGGCGGGCGCGGGCGTGGCAGAACATTTTCATTTGCACGTTCTGCCGCGCTGGATCGGAGATGCGAATTTTATGACAAGCGTCGGCGAAACGCGGACTATTCCCGAAGACTTACGAACGACTTACGGGAAACTAAAAAAAGAATTCACGCCGCGTGATAAAATAATCACATAAGCTAAAAAAGATATACTAAAACAAGAAAGTGTTTAGCGATAGAATTAGTATATTGAAAGATGTCTTCCGAGGCTGCAAGGGGCTGTAAGAAATTTTGTGTAAATCGAAATTTATAGAATAAGGAGATTTACACTTATGACGATACGAAAAGAAATACTTGATGAATTGATTCGGGATTACAAGAACCCGGAAGATTTGCTCGG
>JBPCMK010000019.1:0-34769 GCA_051002375.1 Pyrinomonadaceae bacterium
CCCGTGCGCCACTTTATATCTTTCCCGAAGGAAAGTTTAATCGTTCGACTTGCATGTCTGAGGCACGCCGCCAGCGTTGATTCTGAGCCAGGATCAAACTCTCGTTAAAAAGTTTTTACTAGCTTTACTTTGGTTCGCATTTCACGAACTCGTGTTTTGAATTAACACATGGACTCGCATATCTAGTTTTCAAACATCAAAATTTCTGTTTTGTTTCCGCATTCGCTTGCACGAGGCGAACTTTCGATTATACCTAATCAAATCTCTTTGTCAACCGCCGAAGCGAAACTTTTCAACATTTCTTTTTTCGAGTCAAAAATTTTGCGTTTGCGGCAATCACCTAATTTATACATTTGACTTCAACTTGTCAAGCACACTCGAAACATTTTTCAAAATCACTTTCGAGTTTAGTCAAGCAGGCGAAAATAAAAGACCTGCATTACACAAGTCTTCATTTTTGCCGAGGTGAAACGAGTATAAATTATCAAAAAATCCCCAAAAATCATTTGCTCGTTTTGAGCGAAAAATTAAGATGTAAAATTAAAAATCCGAGTTGCCCAATCGCAAAAACTTCCGGGAATATTGGAGTAGGCGACGAGATTTGAACTCGCAACTTTCAGTTTGGAAAGCTGACACTCTACCGTTGAGTTACGCCCGCGCCAATAATCTCAATTCTTTCATTCCTGCGCGACGAAATCAACATTCGACAATTCTTCATTAACGGATAAGATCCGCGAAATGAGACTGAACGGATAGCGTTTTGCCCGAACGCTGATAATGTAAGTTTCACCCGCCGCGACATCTGCAAAATGATATGTGCCTCTGTTTTCCGTCAATACGGTGCGCGAATTTCCGCGTTCATCCGTCAGCGTTACTAATACATTTCTGATGCCGCTGCCGTCTGCCGTCAACACGCGCCCGCCGCCGAATGTGTTCGGGTTGAAAATTATGAGACAGTCTCAAACAAACGAAGATGTAAATGCAAGTAAGATTTGTAAAAAACAAAGGGCAAGCGTTTAATTACGAAATTTAATTTACAGATTGATAACACTCATCAACTTTTAACAACACCTTTCGCTCTCAGAAATAAGTCCGTAATCTCGCGCACCGCGCCGCGTCCGCCTTTGTTTTCCGTTATAAAATGCGCGGCTTCTTTTGTTTCCTTCACCGCGTCGGCAACCGCAATCGCCAAACCGACGCGCCGCATCAACGAAACGTCGGCAACGTCGTCGCCGACGAAAGCGGTTTCTTCCGCCGAGACATTTGCCGCCGCTAGAATTTCTTCAAACGCTTCGATTTTATTTCCCGCGCTTTGACGGACGAATTCAACGCCTAATTCTTTCGCTCTCGTTTCGACGATTTTTGAATTTCTGCCGGAAATAATTCCCGCACGAAATCCGGCTTCGTGCCACGCGACTAAACCTTGACCGTCGCGGACGTGAAAGACTTTTATCGTCTCGCCATTTTCGGTGAAATAAAGTCGCCCGTCGGTTAAAACGCCGTCGCAGTCCATTAAAAGCAGTTTGATTTTTCTGGCGCGTTCGATGATTTCTTTTTTCATCTTTTATGTGCCGTTGATTTGCGCCTGCGTTCGGCGGATATTCGCGCCTTTGAATTTTTGCGTGGCTTGAACAATCTGCAAAAAATTCTTCGCTTCGGTCAGAGTTTTTCCGGCAAAAACGGCGATAAAATTTACGTTGTCGGCGATGTTCGTATAATAAAGATCGCCTGCGTCGGAACATTTCAGGGCGAAGACTTTATGGTCGGGAAATAATTTTTGGATTTCCAATCTCTCGTTTTCCGAAATGGCGTTTCCGCAATTTACTTTGGAATTTATTTTGACTGTTTTCAAAACAATCATATAAAAAGGTTCGGATTCGACAATTACCGGATTGCTGTTTCGCGGAATTTCAAAAGGGATTTCGTGCGCTTGAAAAGTTAAATCGCCGGTGCGACATTTTACCTGCGGATTTCCGCAAATTGTTCCCAATTTCGCTTTTAAAGGCTTTCGCTGCGCGTTTGCGTCGAATGAAAAAGCGACGCATATAAATGCCGCTATCACCAAAAATGTAAATTTTGTTTTTATCAATTTTCTTCTCCCGTAATTTTATCGAACTTCAAAACTATCCACGCCGCTCAATTTCCAAACGCCGCCGACTTTCGACAAAACGAAAACCGCCGTGCCGCTTGTCGCGTCTTTGTTTATCAATTTGATATTTAAATTAACTTCCGCCAAAGCCGTATTCGCGTCTAATTTTTCGACGCGCGTAACTTTCGTCGTCCACTCTTGCGCCTGACCGGAAATCCCGCCGGAGAATCTCGGAATTTCGCCCGCAAGAATCAGCGCGTCAACGTCGGCTTTGCGACCGGAAATCGCCGCTTTGTCGAATTGCTCGAAAAACGATTTTACGCTTTCGTCAATCGCCGCGCTCGAACTCGTTTTATTGATTCCGGTTCGCGCCGCTAATGTCGCGCCGTAGTCGGCGTTAGCTTTAATCGCTTCATTGAAAAATTGCGCGGCTTGCGTCGTTTGATTTGCCTTTAAAGCGATTTCGCCCAACCCGACATTTGCCCACGCCAAACTTCTGGCGGTCGGCAATTTTTCGTCCAGCACGGCGCGAAATTCTCGTTCGGCTTCGGCGGTTTTTCCTTCGGCTGACAAAGCGCGTCCGAGCCAAGTTCGGGCATCGTCAAATCGCGGATAAGCATTTAAAGCGGTTCGCGCGTATTTTTCCGCCGACGCATAATCTTGTTTATCGAAGGCTTGTTTAATAGCCGCAATCTGGTCAGATTCCTTAAATTCGCTCGGCGCGACATCATCAGAATAGTCGGTCTGCGGATAAAGTTTTTCGGTATCAATTTCTGCGCGAACGATTTTATTGTTCGTTTTGAAATTTATCTCGCCGAAACTTTTCGCGCGAACGGTTGATTGTCCGGTTAATTTTTCACCATTAGCGGTCGTCGCGGCGACGGTAACAGTCGCATCAATCGAGCCGAGATTTCGCAAAGCCAATTTCGTTTCCGCGCCCGAAGACTGCGGCAAACCGATGAGCAGATTCATATCCGTAACCTGGTCGAATGAATAATCGAGAAAATCTTTCTGCGCGGAAAAAGCGGCGCGTAATTCGTTCAAATCGAGCGAGCCGTCTTTCATCTGCGCCTGCAAAATTCTGAAAAATTCGTCTTGCCCCACGCGCTTTGCCAGAAGCCGCCAAACCATCGCGCCTTTGTTCGCCATCGCCGCGTAATAGTAATCGTCAATCGGCGAAACGATTGTCAAAGGCGCGTCACGTTTGACGACCGCCGCGTAAGCCGTGCGCTGCCGGAGACGCTCGATGTCGGCGATGTCTTTGCCGTATTTGTTTTCCAAAAACTCAGTTGCGATGTAGCGCGGCAACCCTTCGCTTATCGCGCCGAAACCGTCGCCGCCGACCACCACCGAATTTCCAATCCAAATTTTTGCAACTGCCTCGGCGATTGTCATCGCGGTCAGCGAATCAATCTTTTGCCGCCGCAATGCGTTTTCGTCAACAAAAACAATTCCGCCGCTCGAAAATCCCGCGCCGCGTCTGACCGCCGCAATTCGCAAAGGCACATTGGGGGCGATTACTAAAAGATTCGCCGCGAAAGTTTTCGCCTCCGAAACGAGCGCAGCCAATTCGTTCGCGCGTTTTTGTTCGTCTGCGCCCGCGCCTTTCGGAATAAAAACCGAAACATTATTCGCATCAATTTTGTCCCAATTTCCGGCGACAAAAAAAGGTTGAACATTCAACTTTTGCTCAAACGAATTTCCATTATTCGTTCCCGAAGCAATCACCGTTTCACCGTTCGCCGGATTTACTTGTAAATGCGCGGGCGCAAAATCCGCGCCGCGTGCGAAATACCAACTGTTCGGTGTCGGATACCAAAACGCGAGCGGCAGAAATTGCGAACCGACCGGCGACAGCGCGTTCAAGCCGGAGTTTTCTTTGACGTTCAATTTATAATCAACCGCCACATTAAGAGTCGCGTTCGGCTGAATCGAACCGACGCGAACGACAATTCTCTGCAAAGTTCGGCTGGCATCAATCTTCTCTTCGCCTTTGCTGAAATCCGCCGCCGCGTCATTAATTTTGACGACGGAAATTGTCGCATTCGGACTGATTCGCAAAGTCAGAGTTGACGCAGGCTGGCTCGAAACATTTTTCAAATCCAGAACGGCTTTGACAGTCAAGTTCCTGTCAGTTTCGGTTTGCGGCAAAGTCGCCGCGATGTCGTATTTCCGCACTTCCCAAGTTCTCGAAACGCGGCTTTCGTTTTGCGCGAAAACGACGGAAAAGTTAAAAGTAAAAAGTAAAAAGGCAAAAGTTATAACTGAAAATTTTCTCATTTAATTTTGATTGACTAATTCGTGAATCGCTTTCAACTTGGTCAGAAGTTTTTCCAATTTTCCTAAAGGCAGTTGATTCGGACCGTCGGACGGCGCGTTTTTCGGGTCGTCGTGAACTTCCATAAAAACCGCGTCAACGCCGCAGGCGACACCGGCGCGGGCAAAGTTTTCGATGTATTGGCTCTGTCCGCCCGTTGCCTTGCCGAGTCCGCCCGGAAGTTGGAGCGAATGCGTTACGTCAAAAACTACGGGAACGCCAAACGAGCGCATAATCGGAAAACTTCTCAAATCAACAACCAGATTATTGTAACCGAAACTCGCGCCGCGTTCGGTCAGGAGAATTTTTCCCGCGCCCGCCGACTGCAATTTCTCGACGATATTTTTCGCGTCCCAAGGCGCGAGAAATTGACCTTTTTTCACATTCACGGCTTTTCCCGTTCTTGCCGATTCGATTAACAAATCGGTTTGCCGACAAAGAAACGCCGGAATCTGAATTACGTCCGCGACTTCGGCTACTTTTTCAACCTGCCAAGTTTCGTGAACGTCCGTGATAACCGGAACGCCGATTTCCACTTTGACCTGAGCGAGAACTTCCAAACCTTGCTCCATTCCGCCGCCGCGAAAACTTTCAATCGAACTGCGGTTCGCTTTATCGAACGAAGATTTATAAACCACATCAACGCCGACGTGTTTGCAGATGTCATTGATCTCCTGCGCCATAAAAAGCGCGTGCTGCGCCGATTCGACGACGCACGGACCTAAAATAAATGTCAAACGCCCGTCGCCAAATGTTACATTTCCCGCCTGAAAAGGTTTTACTTTTGTTTCCGTCATTAAATGTTTGATTCTCAAAATAAGAAGTGTATTCTATTTTACACGACTATTTTATTTTCAGAAGTATGATTGTTAAATGCCGCCGAATTTTTCAGCGGCGCGGAAGATAGTTAAAATTAAATAACAAGGTGGAAATTATGAGCAAGGCTACAAAGAAAGAAACAGACGCGAAATCAAAGAGCGCGACAACATCAAAAAGAAAACCTGCGGCGACGACGACAAAAAGTAACGATGCCGCCGAACCGATTATGAATCAGCGCGGACGCATTTTGCAGCAGTACGGCACGGTTATCAGTTTGCCAATTGGCTTGAGCGAGAAGGTTTGCCTGCAAAGCGTCAACAATCTTAATCAGGTTTTAGCTGATACAATCGCCATCCGCGATATGTATAAAAAGCATCACTGGCAAGTCGCCGGACCCACTTTTTATCAACTGCATCTGTTGTTCGATAAACATTATGAAGAGCAGGTTTTGTTAGTTGACATTCTCGCCGAGCGCGTCCAAAGACTCGGCGGCATCACATTGGCGATGGGCGGCGACGTTGCCGAAGAAACCAACATCGAACGCCCGCCGCGCGGCAGAGAAGAAGTACCCGTCCAGATTTCGCGCCTGCTCGAAGCCCACGAAATTATCTTGAAGGAATCGCGCAAATATGCCGCCGACGCTGACGACGCGGGCGACGACGGCACAAACGATGTTTTGGTCAGCGACGTGATTCGCACTAACGAACGCCACGTTTGGTTTATCTCCGAACATCTGGTTGATGTTCCGGTGGTTAAAGCCGATTAATTTACGGGAAAACGGAAAAAGCGCGATTGAGTTTTTTAATTCAATCGCGCTTTTTCCGTTTTGTTCAAAAGTTGATTATTCTTCTATTCCTCGCCCGCCACAGTAGCGCGTTCAGGCATCTCGATTTGTTTGTCGCTCGAAACATCGTCTTTCATATTTTCGCTCGACAGACGATTTTGCAAAGCGGCGCGGACGAATGAAACGAAAAGCGGATGCGCGGCAAGCGGTTTCGATTTGTATTCGGGATGAAATTGACAGGCGACGAAAAACGGGTGAACTTCGCGCGGCAGTTCGACCATTTCGACAAACGGTCCGTCGGGCGAAACTCCGCTGAAAACTAACTTTTCTTTTTCCAAAACTGAGCGAAATTCGGGATTGAACTCGTAACGGTGGCGATGGCGTTCGGCAATCGCCGACGCGCCGTGATAAATTTCGCGCGCCAAACTTCCCTCTTTCAAATTGCAGTCCCACGCGCCCAGACGCATCGTGCCGCCGTATTCTTCGACGTTCACCAAATCTCTTAATTTGAAAATAATCGGGAACGGCGTGTCAGCGTTAAATTCGGTCGAATCGGCATCGCGCAAGCCGCAGATGTTGCGGGCGAATTCGATGCACGCGGTTTGCATTCCCAAACAAATTCCGAAATACGGCGTGCCTGATTTGCGGGCGTATTTGATGGCGCGAATCATTCCCGAAATGCCGCGTTTGCCGAAACCGCCGGGAACAAGAATCGCGTCGTAATCCTGCAAGCGTGTTTGATAATTTTCGTCGTCAATCAAACTTTCCGATTCAATCCAGTTGACGTTGACCTTCAAATTATTCGCCACGCCCGCGTGCGTCAGAGCCTCGCGCAAACTTTTATACGAATCTTCAAGTTCGACGTATTTTCCGACGATGGCGATTTTCACTTCGCCGTCGGAAGGTTCTTTGATAATCGAAACAAGCTCGCGCCAATTTTTCAAATCGGCGTGCGGAAACTGCCCGGCAAGCTGTAACGATTCGACAATCAGCTCGTCGAGTTCCTGTTCGTGAAAAGCGAGCGGCACTTCGTAAATCGTTTTCGCGTCGAGCGCGGAAATCACGGCGTTTTCGCGCACGTTGCAAAAGAGCGCGATTTTGCGGCGCAAATCAAGCGACAAAGTATGCTCGGAACGGCACAAAAGAATGTCGGGCGCGATGCCAATTTCGCGCAGTTCCTTGACCGAATGCTGCGTCGGTTTCGTTTTCAATTCACCGGCGGCGGCGATATACGGCACGAGCGTTACGTGAATGAAAATCGCGTTCGTTCTGCCTTCTTCGTTGCCGATTTGCCGAATCGCTTCCATAAACGGCAGCGATTCGATGTCGCCGACCGTGCCGCCGATTTCGACAATTAAAACGTCGGGCGCGTCTGTTTCGGCGACGATGCGAACCGCCTGTTTGATTTCGTCGGTGATGTGCGGAATCACCTGAATCGTTTTCCCCAAATAATCGCCGCGCCTTTCCTTTTCAATCACCGAAAGATAAATGCGCCCGCTCGTCCAATTATTAGCTTTCGTCAATTTCGCGTGCGTGAATCGCTCGTAATGCCCCAAATCCAAATCCGTCTCCGCCCCGTCGTCGGTAACGTAACATTCGCCGTGCTGAAACGGCGACATCGTTCCCGGATCAACGTTGATATACGGATCGAGCTTCATCATCTGCACATTCATTCCTCTTGCTTCAAGAAGACAACCAATCGAACTCGCCGCCAAACCTTTGCCCAAACTCGAAACCACGCCGCCCGTGACGAAAATATATTTTGTCATTTTTTCTCTCCTCAAAATTTTTCCGATTTCAAAATAATTTCTAACAGGATGAACAAGATTGACAGGATTTTTAAATTGAGAAAAATCTATCCTGTCTATCTGTTTCAATTCACCTTTTCATCTCTCAAATCTTCTCCGTTCGCCTTTCCCTCGCGTTTCTTTTTGCCGTAGCGTCCTTCCAACATCTGCGTCTGCACTTCCTTCGCCTTTGCCGCCGCCGGATCAATTGCTTCCTGCAAAGCATTGACCGACGCGCCGAGTGAACTGCCTTCGGCGGCGTTGCGCTCAAATTCCGCTGCGGTGCGCGTCTGTGGTCGGCTCAAGATTTTCAAGCCGGCGAAAATGCCGATTATCAGCAAAACGAAAAATAAAAGTCCAATCCAATCCTGCATATTTTCAATTTTAGATTTGCGATTGGCGATTTTCTAAAATAATTCTCACGCGCTCGAAATCTTCCCGCGTGTCAACGCCAATCGAATTTTCCGCGACTTCAATAACTTTGATTTTCGCGCCCGATTCCAAAGCGCGAAGTTGTTCGAGCATTTCCGTTTTCTCTAAATTGGTTTGTTGCAGCTTTGTATATTTCAATAAAAATTCGCGGCGATAAACGTAAAGTCCCGTGTGTTTGCGATACAAGAGAAGCAAATCTTTTTCTTCGCGCAAAGCCGTTTCCAAACTGCCGTATTTTTTTACTGCGTCGCGCGGAAACGGAATCGGCGAGCGCGAAAAATAAATGGCGAAATCATTCTCATCAACGACGACTTTCACGACATCCGCGCTCAAAACGTCGCTCGCCTCGTGAATTCGTTCGCACGTCGTCGCCATCTCAATCGAATCATCTTCCAGAATCGCGTCAATCGCTTTTTCGATTGTCGTCGGAGAAATCAAAGGTTCGTCGCCCTGCACGTTGACGATGATTGAATTTTCGGGCGTAGTTTCGGCGACTTCAGCGATTCGGTCTGAACCGCTTTGGTGTTTGCGGGAAGTTAAGACGGCTTCGCTGCCGCTGTCTCTGACGATCTTTAAGATTTCTTCGCTGTCGGCGGCGACGATTATGCGGGAAATGCCGCGGGCTTTTTTCGTCTGCCCGATGGTCCATAAAATCAGAGGTTTTCCGGCAAGCGGCAAAAGTAATTTATTCGGCAGACGAGTCGAGGCGAGCCGCGCCGGAATTATTACAACCACATTTTGTCGGGGATTTTTCGCCGTGTGCTTCACGGGATTTTAGGTTAGCAGAAAAAGTTTGAAGTTCCAAGTTTCAAGTTTCAAAGGAACATAAAAATTTAACTTGCGAGTTGAAACTTGGAACTTTAAAATAATTTAGCTAAACTTTCTTTCGTGCAAACTCAAGAAACGAACGAACTCGAAAACTTTCCGCCGCCGATACGAGAAGATATCTTATTGCCCGACCCGCTGCCGGTTTCGCCGGATAATCCGCCGTGGAACAGTTGGGCGGCGTTGGGAGTTTGGGCGTTGAGCGTCGTCTTTATAATCCTTTTTCCGAATCTTTTTTTACTGCCGTATTTGATGACTTTAAAGCTAAATTTTGCTGACCAGGTGGCACTCGTCGAGTTTGCGAAAACCGATCCGACGGCAGTCTTACTGCAAATAACCGCCATCATTCCGGCGCATATATTCACGCTGGTTTTAGCGTGGCTGGTGGTAACGCGGTTTAGAAAATTCTCTTTTCGTAAAACTCTCGGCTGGCGTTGGAACGGTTTCAGCGTTTGGAATTGTTTGATAATTCTCGGCGGATTTTATATTTTAGCGGCAATCATTTCATACTTTTCCCCCGAACAGGAAAACGACTTAATGCGAATTTTGCAAAGCTCGCGGACAGCGGTTTATGTCGTCGCTTTTTTGGCGACCTTTACCGCGCCGCTCGTCGAAGAAGTCGTTTATCGAGGCATTTTATATTCGGCTTTTCAGAGAGCGTTCGGCGTTCCGGCAACCGTTTTTTTCGTTACTCTGCTTTTCGCGGTCGTCCACGTTCCGCAGTATTATCCGAGCTATTCGACGATTTTTTTGATTTGTCTGCTGAGTTTGACTTTGACTTTGATTCGCGTCCGCACGAAAAATTTGCTGCCGTGCATTGCTCTGCACACGGCTTTTAACGGAACGCAGTCGCTTCTGATGATCCTGCAGCCGCTTATCCAAAAATATATCGAAACTCATCCGACCGATTCCGCTATTCTAATTCATCTGCTCAAATAAAAAGGGCGAGAGAATTGAAAAACTCTCTCGCCGTAAAATCTATTTGCCGTAATTTAGTTGTTGCCTCTTTTACTCGACGCAGCCGGAGCTATAACCGTCGGCGGCGCGGTTGGCGGCGGCGAATATGGAATGTATAACGGAGAAGGCGAACGGTCAATTTGTCTCATCGGAGTCGGGTCGTTTCCAATATCGTTTTGCACCCGTCGGAAAGGCGGTATCAGTCTGGCAGGCGGCGCACTCGTGCTTGTGTTTCCGCTTTCACTTACGCTGCTCGACGAATTTCCCGTGCCGCGTCTGATCGGATTTAACAGCGTTGCCGGAATTCTCGGCGGCGAATTATAAACAATCGGCGGCAGACGGTAAGTCCAAATGTCGCGCGGATAGTAATATCCGTAAGGCGAATTCCAGCCGTAGCCGAACGGCAGAAAACAATAACTTCCGTAAAACGGATTGAAAACCCAGAGTCCGAAAGAATCGTATAAACTCCAACTATTTCTGGCAAACGAACTCATCAAACTCGTTCGGACATCGCTTTTGGCGAGCCGTGCGTTGACCTTTGCTAATTCCTTCGCCCGCGACTTGCTGAAAGTTTCGAGCGCGTCTTTGTCGCCGCGGTCGAACTTTGCAACCGCAACCTGATTTCCGTTGACTGTCGCCTGTCTGCCGCTTTTAACTTCCGCCGCGTTTGTGCCGACTTCCGCCAAACCTTTCCAAACTTCGATTGCGCCCGCGCCGTCCTTTAAAACGTCAACGCGATAAACGCCCGTGCTGACGATGTAAAATTTCGCTTTCGGCGTGTTGACGGCAAACGTAAAATCGTTGGCGGTGATGACTTCAAACATCGCGCTGCCTCTTTTTAATTTTAACTGCAAATCTTCCAGAGAGGTCGTCGTAAATTCAAAATCGGTGTTAGCTCCCAGACGCGCGAACGAACCGGGATTTAACAAAATCTCCGCTTTGCCATCTGCGCCGGTCGAAACTTTATCGCCGATTTCTAGATTGTCGCCCTTTAGCAGATACCCACTCGTTCCCTTTTTTCGCACGACGCTGACAGTGCCTTCGACGTAATTTACGCCGCCCGCCTTCGCCGAAACCACATACATACTCGAAGCCTCAGAAACCGTCCGCCGCGTTTCCTGCGCGAAGCCGAGCGCGGAAAATAGAACGATAACCAAACCAATCGAGAAAATGTCGAACGTATTTTTTTTCATTTTTTTACTCCTTTGGGAAGATATATTTTAATTTTACTTGATAATCTTTGATAACACAAACTTTTTTCGTCTTCTAAATTTCAGATGCCGATTATTCATTTGCGGGGAAAATTTAGAGAACAACCTTTGCTGCCGAAACGTAATCAAACAGCTACCGACCGATTGATTGTCGGCAGACTGCAAGAAAATTTTATGGCTACCTACAAAGACCCGATTCAATGTTTCGCGCCGCTTGAAGTAATCGAACGACTTCTGGAGATTCGCGCCGATTTGGGTTTTTCAAAAGTTTTATACGTTGACAACTCTGTTGATTTAGCCGAATTTTTAGATGCTTACGGTTTTGATGTTTATGCTTTTTCGCAGACCGGCGAAAAAATAAATTACGGCGATTACCGCGCCCCGATTGTGCCGGGCGGCGACGTAGTGCATTGTTCGCTGACGGCGCACTAAAAAATTTTACGATTCCCCAAACAACTGAAGGAACGCGGAAGGTGTCTTTTAATCGAAAAGCCTTCCGCTTTTCATTTTAGACGGCTTTGACTATGAACAGCGTTCCGTCGTCGTCGAGAAATTTTCTTTCGGTGAAATCCGCCACGCCTTTTCTAATGAAATCAATCAATTCTTTGGCGGGCAAATCAATCCCTTCCAAAACTCTTTTCGCAAAACGCTCTTGCCCGTATTCTTCATCGTTGGCATTCGCGCTTTCTGTGATGCCGTCGGTGTATAAAACCAAAACCTGCTTGTCGTCGAACTTGATAAAATGCTGGTGATAATGCGAATCGAAAAACATTCCGAGCGGCAAATCACCGTATTCGACAAACCGATATTCGCCGTTCGGTTTTATCAAAAGCGGCGGATTGTGTCCGGCGTTTGAGAAAACAAACGTGCGATTTGTCGCATCGAGAATTCCATAAATCGCCGTGATAAATTGATTCGATTCCACCGAATCCCAGAGCAGATTGCCGACCTTCGCCAGCGCGATGTGTGGCGCGTAACCGATTTGCACGCTCGTCCGCAGAGACGCTCGCAAGAACGCCACCAGCAGCGCGGCGGGAATTCCCTTGCCAACCGCGTCCGCGACGATAACTCCGATTTGGTCTTCATACATTTTCACCCAATCGTAATAATCGCCAGACATTACTTCGGTCGGGAAAATATATGCGCTGATGTCAAAACCCGGAAGCTGAGGGTCGGCTTCGGGCAGAAGTTCGAGCTGCACGTGCCGGGCGATTTCGAGCTGCGCTTGCAGACGATTTTTTTCGATGACCTGTTCGTGTAATTGGACTTTCTCGATAATGATTGCAACCTGCGATGCAAGCAATAGAAGGATTTGCAAATCATCCGAATCGTAAGCGTTGAGCGCGTCGCTCTCCAAATCGAAAACGCCGATGACTTTATCGTTGGAAATAACGGGAGCGACCATCTCCGATTTCGTTTGCTCTCGCGCCGGAAAATAACGCTCATCCAGTCTCACATCCGGCGAGATTAAAGACTTGCCCGTTTGCGCGACATAACCGATAAAGCCTTCACCCAATTTCAAACGCGGCTCGACCATTTCAAAATTTATCCCGTATCCGCGAATCGCTTTCGACTTGAAACTGAATTGCGTTTCCTCGTCCTGCTCAACCGATTCAATCAAATAAATTCCCGCCGCGTCATACGGCACGAGCGAGCCGAGCGTGTCCATCACGAGCGTCAAAACTTCGTCCAAATCGAGCGAACGGCTGATTCGTTTCGTGATGTCGAGCAGCATCCGCAACTTATCAACAGTCGAAAGTTCCGGGTCGGGCGTAGAATTTTGTTCAATTGGTTCAATCATTTTTCACTGGAAATACGGACTAACCGCTCACGACTTTAGTTTTGTAATCTTCCCACAGACGCGAAACTTTCATTCGATATTCGACCAGCTCGCGGCTGACGTTAAAGTGTCTGGAAATCTCGCGCGAAGTTTTTCCCTGCTCGACAAATCTCTGCAACGCCGCATACGGAACTAACGCCGCCGCGCCGACCGAATACGCCGCCTCTTCGTCGTCTTCGCGGTAATCTCTGGCAATCGGTTTGCCGTGTTTGTTGACAGTTTCAATCGCTAGACGCGACGGTTTGTGTCCGAGAAAAACGTGGCAGATTTCTTCCATCAACGTCGCATTCTGCCGATTTTCGCCGTGTGTCGGATTTAAGACAATCAACTTTTTGCCGTCGGGCAAGGCTTGCGAACACGCGCCGCCCGACCATTTATCGCTGCCCGCGCCGAGCAAATGCGCTTTCGTTTCGGCAGTCAGAAAAGGCTCGACCTGCTCGAACGAAGCAACCAGAAGTTTTGCATAACGCGCTAATTCAAACGGATCGAGCCGTTCGTCGTCTTCGCGCAAACCTGCAAATTCGCGTAAGCCGATTGCCCGAATTTCATATTGTCTGCCCTTTTGCGTTGGCGGCAAAATCGAAGTGTCCACGCTCGCAATTATACACGGATTTATTTTTAATAGGACTTTCTCAAAAGCAAAAATTTTTAACGCAAAGTCGCCAAGGCGCAAGGACGCAAAGTTTTTAAAGCTGCTTTGATAAATTAGATACCGCCATTAAAAAATTTGTTTTTTCCTTTGCGTCCTTGCGCCTTGGCGACTTTGCGTTAAATAAAATCTTTCTTTGAGAAAGTCCTGTTTAATTGAAATTTTTCTTACAAAATATTTTCAGATTTCTTGACACGCCTTCGCTTTGAAACCTACACTTAGACTTTACCGAAAGGCGATTTTTGATTTTGTGAATTTACCCAATTATTTAACATTAGCGCGTATTTTTTTCGTTCCGCTGCTGGTCGTCATTTTGCTGACACCGTTCGCGGAAGAATGGTTCGGCATCAGCAGTTACGCGCTCGCCATCGGCATTTTTCTCGCCGCCGCATTCACCGACATTTTGGACGGACATCTCGCCCGCCGCCGCAATCAAGTTTCCAATCTCGGCAAACTGCTCGACCCGATTGCCGATAAACTTTTAATTTCCGCCGCGCTGATTGTACTTGTCGAGAAACATCTCGCGCCCGCTTGGGCGGTCGTCATAATTCTCGGCAGAGAATTTGTCGTAACGGGTTTGCGCTCGATTGCGGCAACCGAAGGAATAGTGATCGCCGCGCAAAAAATCGGGAAAATAAAAATGTGGGCGCAATGCGTGGCGATTGTTTCGCTGCTCGTCGCCGGAGCAAACGGCAATCCGCCGGTTTCAAATTTCGGCTGGGAACTGCCGACCTTTCGCTTCTGGGAAGTCGCCGAAGTGCAGATGGCGTTCGTTCATCTGACAAATTTTTCGCTGAATACGAACGACTGGCGCGTCTTCGGTTATCTGGTCGGACGCGCCGCGCTTTGGGTTTCCGTCATCACGGCTTGCTGGTCAATGTTCGATTATTTCAAATACTTTTTCGTCGAAAATAAAAAGGCTTCGCAAGTAAAGGATTTGCAAGTAAAAAGCAAAAAGGCAAAAGTTAAAAGTGAAGAACTCGCTTCCTGACTTTTAACTTTTGCCTTTTCGCTTTTTACTTCTTCAATAAAATTTACAGGGTAAATTTTATTGAAGTTCAACGCTGTCGCCCGTGTGAACTTCTTGTCTGGTGCGGGTGATAACGGCGGTCGCGGTTTTTTCTTTGACGTTCAGAATCACGATTTCGCCGACGACGTTTCGCAGATTTTTCGGTCGGTCGCGTTTGGCTCTTTGCGTCGTAACGACTCGTCCGTTAGCTTTTTCGCCGGCTTTGCGGGCGGCTTGATTGGAAAATTTCCCGCCGCGATATTCTTCGCTTTGAAAACCTTCTTCTCTCGCGCTGACCGATTCAGGCGGCTCGCGGTCAAAAATATTTCCCGTTCCGAGCGGACGATAAATCGTCAGCCGGTCGCCGACTTTTACGTTGTCTTCCGCGCCCAAATCAATATAAACAATCTGCTCGCGTCCTAAAAGTTCTTGCCCGTCCCGCGCCATAAAAATTCTGCCCGAAGTCTTGCCGGTCGAATCGGCGAAAGGGTCTAACGCCGGTCGTTTTTCAAATACGGGACTCGTGCGCGTCGGTATCGGCTGCAATAAATCGCCGAGCAAAAAGTTGTCGCACGAGATAACGATGCGAACTACGGAAACTTCCGGTTTGACGTTGACGACTTCGACCGCGCCGACTTCCTGCACGTAAAAGCCCAGGTTTTTCTTTTTCGTCCAGCGCGTTTCAACTCGCCCGCGCGGGCGAATCACCGCGAATTTATCGCCGACTTTTACGCCGCGATTCACGCCCATACTGATATAAAGATTGTCGCCTTGTTTATAGATGTGCTGGTCTTGCTCGAATTCCGCGCCGACGATTTTGTTGTCCGTATTGACCGTGCCGCTCTCGACATAACCGGCACAATAAAGATTATTACTTCCGGCAATCGGCATTTTTCTGTTATCTTGATTGACCACAAGACGCGGTGTCGGAGTCGGCTTTTGTCCGAAAACAAATGCCGCCGAAACGAATAAAATTAAAAACAGCATTCCGAAACTGTTTGCGTATAACTTTTGAAAACTCACGAATTTTCTCCTTATTTGATTGCTTGAATTTACGTTTGAAAAAGAAAGAGGTTTCTCGAATAATTTTTCGACTGCCTTTCACAGGCACTTATTATCGTAACCTTTTGATTAAACAATCGTCAACAATTATTTTTTGCGTTCAACAAAAAGTTATTGCCGCTTTTACTTGCGGAAATGAATTTGGTTTTGTAGTATTTTTGCTTGCGATTGATTTAAAAAATCGCCTGTGCCGGTGTAGCTCAGTTGGTAGAGCGTTTGATTTGTAATCAAAATGTCTGCGGTTCGATTCCGTACATCGGCACCAAAAATTAAAAAGCGGCGAGGTTTTTACTCGTCGCTTTTTATTTGCTAATTTGATTTTCCTCATTCTCCAAATCTTTGTGCTAAAATTTTTATAAAAATAATGAAAGAGCAAAATCCGAAACGAGTATTTTTGATTGATACGATGTCGCATATTTTCCGCGCGTTTTTCGCGCCGATGGGCAGCCGCACCGAACCTTTACGCAATAGCAAAGGACAAGTAACGCAGGCGGTTTTCGTTTTTACGAATATGCTGCGGAAACTTCTCAAAGATGAAAATCCTGATTACATCGCCGCGATTTTCGATTCGTCAACGCCGACCTTTCGCCACGATAATTTCGCCGCTTATAAAGCTAATCGCGCCGATATGCCCGACGATTTGAAATCGCAGATGCCGTATATCAAGCGCGTCTGCGAAGTCTTTAATATTCCGATGTTGAAGACGGACGGTTTTGAAGCCGACGATTTAATCGGCACTCTGGCGCATAAAATCGCGGCAAAAAATATGCAGGCGGTTATCGTTTCCAACGACAAAGATATGTGTCAACTCGTGCGCGACCCGCTGATTGTTTGTATGCGGCAAAATTCGCAGAATGTAAAAAGAAAAGTCGCCGTGCCGCCGATTGAATGGTGCGACGAGGCTTGGGTGCAAAATAAATTCGGCGTTACTCCGTTACAGATTGTTGATCTTTTAGGCTTGATGGGCGATGCGATTGATGGGATTCCGGGTGCGCCGGGAATCGGTGAAAAAGGCGCGACGAAATTGATTCAGCAATTCGGTTCGGCGACCGAAGCGATGAAACGCGCCGATGAAGTTACGCACAAAACCTACCGCGAAAGTTTGCAGAATAATCAAGATATTATTCGCCAATCAATTGAACTCGCCACGATTCACATCGGTGTTCCGGTCGAATTAAATTTGGACTCGTTTAAATACGAACAACCGAACAGACAACTCGCTTACGCGCTTTTCCGCGAACTCGAATTCAATTCTTTAACGCGCGAATTTGCCGATTCCGCGCCGCTTTTCGACGGACTCGACTCGAACGCTTCCGCGAATGTCGAGCGTCGTTATCAAAAAATTACAACGCGCGAAGATTTGGACAAACTGATTCGCCAACTCTGGGAAATCGAGCATTGGAGCTTTGATACAAACGATTCGAATTCGCCGAAAAGCGCGGATTCTTATCAAAAAATCGAACCGCTCGGCGTGGCGATTGCAACCGGCGCGGGCGTGAGTTATTACATTGATTTGGAAAATTTTGAAGGCGGCAAAACTGAAGCCGTCGCGCCGCTCAGAGATATTTTGACGAATGGTTTTCTGGCAAAAGCGACGCACGATTGGAAAAAAAATCTCGCGGTTCTGAAAAAAATCGGAATCGAACCCGAAGCCGTCGAAGACGATACGCTGGTTGCGGCTTATCTGATTGATTCGAGCCGTCCGAGTTACGCGCTTTCGCTTCTGGCAATGCAAAATCTCAGTCAAGATGCCGCGACGGAAATTCCCGAAGGCTGGACGGAAGAAGCGTTTCGCGCGACCGAACGCGCCGACTTCGCTTTTCAACTCGCGCCGCTGCTCCGCCGCAAAATCGAAGAAGATAATCTGGAAGAAATTTATACGAAAATCGAATTGCCGCTCGTGCCAATTCTCTACGAAATGGAAATGGCGGGTTTGAAAATTGACGCGGAAGTTTTGAAGGGACTTTCGGATTTTATCACGACCGAAACCGAATCGCTCGCCGCTAAAATTTACGAACTTGCGGGGCGCGAATTTAATATCGGCTCGCCCAAACAAGTCGGCGAAGTTTTGGCGGAACTCAATATCGGTTCAAATAAAAAAACTGCGACCGGACAAATGTCCACGAGCAAAGACGTGATGACCGAACTCGCTGAAACTTACGAATTGCCGCGTCTCGTTTTGGAGTTCCGCGAACTCGACAAACTTCGCGCGACCTACGCTGACGCGCTGCCGAAACTGCTCGGCGCGGACAGGCGCATTCACGGACATCTCAATCAAACCGTAACGACGACCGGCAGATTATCGTCGAGCGAACCCAATTTACAAAACATTCCAATCCGCACGGAACTCGGACAGCAGATTCGACGCGCATTTATTCCCGAAGAAAACTGCAAATTAATTTCCGCCGATTATTCGCAGCTCGAATTGCGTCTGCTCGCGCACATTACGCGCGACGAACGAATGCTCGAAGCGTTTCAAAACGGCGAAGATATTCACGCGCAAACCGCCGAATTAGTGTTCGGAGCGAAAACTCCCGAAGAATTAAAAATCGCCCGCCGCAACGCGAAAATTACGAACTTCGCCATCGCTTACGCCGTCGAAGCAGTCGGACTTTCACAAAGAGTCGGCATCTCGCGTATTGAGGCGAAAAAGGTCATCGAAGATTATTACGAAACCTACAAAGGCGTGAAAACTTTTATGGAGGAAACGCCGAAAGTCGCCCGCGAGCAAGGCTATGTTTCGTCAATCTATGGCAGACGGCGTTACATTCCGTCAATCAAAGACCGCAATTACAACGTGCGCCTGCGAGCCGAACGCGAAGCCATCAATATGCCGATTCAAGGAACTGCAAGCGACATTGTGAAAATTGCGATGCTCAAAGTTGACGCGGCATTAAAAAAAGAAAACTTAAAGACGCGAATGATTATGCAGGTTCACGACGAACTTCTACTCGAATCGCCCGACGCGGAAGTCGAGCGCGTGATGGAAATCGTAAAAAAAGAAATGGAAACGGCGGTCGAACTAGACGTGCCGCTGACGGTTGAAATTGGCGTTGGGGAAAATTGGATGACCGCCAAATAGATTTTTACATTCGCTCGACGTATGAAATCAAACGCGAAAATATTGTTTGACGAGCCGATTTTTCCGCAATGTTTTGTTTCGATAGTTGTTCCCATGCGCGACGAAGCCGAACATTTACAGCGAACACTCGAATCGTTTTCGCTGCAAGTTGATTTGAAAAATAAACCGCTTGATGCAAGCGCGTTTGAAATTCTCATTCTCGCCAATAATTGCTCGGACGATTCGGTTGCGCTGGCGCGAAATTGGCGTAGACAAAATCCCGAAATAAATGTTCGCGTCGCCGAAATAAATCTGCCGAAGAAAAACTCGAACGTCGGATTCGTGCGGCGGCTGTTGCTCGACGAAGCGTATCGGCGTTTGCGGCTCAACCGATTCGGCGGCGGAATTATAATGACGACCGACGGCGACACGCGCGTCGCGCCCGATTGGATTATTCAGAACGTCGGAGAAATCGAAGCCGGCGCGGATGCCGTCGGCGGGCGAATTTTGCTGGAAGACTCCGAGCTTGAAAAGATGAACGACAAGGCGAGATATTTTCATCTGCTTGATGAAGAATATCAGTTGCTCGCCGCCGAATACGAATGTTTTTCAGACGCGCTTCCGCACGATATTTTTCCGCGTCATCATCAACATTTTAACGGCAGTTTCGCCGTTACGACCGACGCATTCGAGCGGGCGGGCGGCATTCCGCAAGTGAATTTTTTAGAAGACGTGGCGTTTTATCACGCGCTTCTTCGCGTTGACGCAAAGGTTCGCCACAGTCCGCAGGTTAAAGTTTTCACGTCGGCGCGAACCGCCGGACGAAGCGAAATCGGGCTTTCGTTTCAAATCAGCCGTTGGGAAACGATGGGGAAAAGCGGCGAAAATTATCTGGTCGAATCGGCAGACGCGATTGAAAGACGAACTCTGGCGCGAAAAAGTCTGCGCGAATTTTGGCGGCGAGAAAATTCAAACGAATCGCCGAACGCGGACGAGGTTTTTTCGCTGGCGCGAGAGTTAAAGATTCCGGCGGATTTGATTTTCAGTGAATTGCGTAAAAAACAATTTTGCGGCGCGTTGCTCGAAAACATCTTTCGCGCTTACGATGAAAGCGCGGCTCGAAGCGGGCAAAATAATCTCATACCGATTGAACGAGCCGTTTTCGATTTACGAAAACTGTTAAATAATCTGCGACAAAACGTCGCCGCGACGACCGCCGTTTAAATTTTTCCCCAAACGTCCAGACGATATTTTTCCGTTTTCGAGCGTTCGAGATTACGCATTTTATCGGCGGCAAATTCGGCAAACGAATCGTGAACCGCGTCGCCCGACTGCGGATAATCGTGAACGAACGGCAGCCAATGGACGAGCGCGACTTGCCCGCGTTCGTTCAAATGCGCGAAAACTTTTTTCAACGCCTTGCTCCAATCTTCGGGCGCGAGATAATAACCGACTTCGGAAATTAAAATCAAATCGAATTTTTCGTCGGGAAAATTTTGCGGGAAACGCATAATTTGAAATTTCACATTCGGTAAATTTTCGCAGCGTTTTTTCGCCTGCGCGACGGCTTTTTCGGAAACGTCAACCGCCAGAAGTTTCTCGCATCGGTCGGCTAATTTTTCGGTCAAAACGCCGATGGAACAGCCGATTTCAAAAACGCTCGCGTATTTTTCGCGCGGCAGCGCGGCGAGCGTCGCCGCACATTTTTCGGCTTCGTATTCGCTCGTCGCAAAATCCCAAGGGTCTTCGCGTGCTGCGTAAATTTTTTCAAAATATGCGGACGTTAATGATTTTTTCGGCATTTCCCTTATCGAATCGGTTCTAAATAAACTTCCCATTGGCAGTCAAAGTTCGCCAAAATTTCCGGCGTAAGACGAAAACCTTTCGGGTCGTCGTCAATCAAATCGGTCGTCTGCGAAGCATGCGCCCGAATCGCTTTTTGTTTTTTATCCGAAACTTTTTCGATGTCCAATCGCCACGCTTTTACTTCGTCGAAACGCGGCGCGTCCGCGTCTTGTGCTATCTCCCAAAGCCAAATCGGATATTCGATTATTCTGCTTTTATTTTCGTCGGCGGCGTTGAGCAAAGCATACGCGGCGCGGTGGTCTGGATGCGGGTCGCGCCGCCACGGAACTAAAATCGTCTGCGGCTGAATTTCCTCTAAATATCGGCGACATCTTTCGACCGCTTCGCCGAATTCGCTTGATTCTTCGTTCGGAATGCTTCTGTCGCAGTATCGAAAAAACGTCGCGTTCGCGCCGGAAACGCCTAAAATTTCGAGCGCGGCGAGCATTTCCGTTTCGCGCAAATCGCGCAATTTAGCGGGCGGAAATTTTGCAGAATTCGGATGCGAAAGCGTTCCGTCGCTCAGGACTAAAATTTTTACTTCTTGCTGGAGTTCGCGCAAAAGCGCAATCGTGCCGCCGCAGCCGAGCGATTCATCGTCCGGGTGCGGCGCGATGACGAGCGTTTTTCCCCAATCCGAAATCGTTTTCCAATCTTGCATCGGAAGCGTCGAAATATCGGCAAGCGGCGATTCGCTTAAAATTTCAAGATTGCTCATTCGTCAATTAAAACGGCTGCCGAAAATCGGCGTTCGGCAATTCTAAAACGCAGCGTCCGACATCGGCGAGCGCAGCGTCAGGCGCGGGCTGGCGCAGATATATCGTTAAATCCCGAATGATTCTTTCAAAATGAAACGGCTTGTTAAGTCCGCGTGCGCCGATGCTTCTCGCGCAAAGATTCATTACCTTTTCGCAGATTTCGACGATTGCCGTCCGCATCATTTTCGAGCGGACGAGAAATTTTTCGCTCGTGTCGTCGTTCCTCGCCAATTGATATTCGTCTAATTTTTCAGCCGCGTTTTTCAGCCACAAATTTCCGCTTCCGACGGCGATTGCCATTTCGCCGAGACGCATTCTTTGAAACGAATCTTCGGTGCGTTTTAGACGGCGCAGATAATCTATTGTTTCCTCATAAATCGCTTCCGCCGCGCCGAGTTGAACGGCGGCGAAACGAATCGCGCCGCCGGTGAACCAGGGCTGTCCGTAATAATCGTTTGCTTTGCCGATCAAATCGTTTTCGTCGAGTTCGATGCCCGTGAAATCCACTCGAAAACTGCGCGTCGCCTTCATTCCAATCGGCTGCCACCATGATTTATCCGTCTGCGCGGAGACTTTTTCAAAAGGCACGACGCACATCTGCCAGCCGCCGTCGGGCAAAGTTCCGTTGACGAACGGACGCTCGACGTAATCAACGCCGGAGGCGAAAATTTTCGCTCCCTTCAATTCGTATTTTCCGCTTCCGCACGGAAGAATTTTAACGCCGTCGCTTCCTTCGGTGTTCCACACGCCGAACAGTTTATTTTCCTTGACGATTTCTCGCGCATAGCGTTGAAATTGTTCCTTTGTTCCGAACAATTTCAACAGCAGAAGCGCGTTGTAATGTCCTTCGTAAATTCGTCCGACGACCAAATTTCCGCGCCCGAAATGTTTTAAAAGCGTAAGTATTTCAAGTGAAGTTTCGTTTTCCAAACCCAAGCCGAGTCCGCCGAATTCGCGCGGCAGCGGCGCGGAAAGCAATCCGGCATCGGCAATTTGCCGCATCGTTTCCGTTGGAAATTTATCAATCGAATCGGTTTCGGCGGCTTCGGTTTTTGCTTCGTCGGCGATTCGTTTTGCCCGTCCGAGCGCATCTTGAATTTTTATCAAATAATCGCCGACGGCAACCGCAGCGGCGGCAGTCGAAGAGTTTTTTGTTTCGGTTAAATTAGATTGCATTAAATAAGTTTAAGAATTAAAGGCGGCGCGGCGCGGCGTTTCGATTTTTTGTTTTTCAATTTCTTCGGCTAACGGCTGGTAAATCTCGCGCTCGCCTTTTTCGTTCGGATAACACCAAAGCCTGTTTCGGCAATGGCGGTCGTCGTCCCAGCCCGGATGATTGACAATCGGATAAAGGCAAATTCCTTCGATACGCACTCCGTTCGCTTCGGCAATTTTCGTTTCTTCGGCGACGTAGCGAAACCATTCGGGGCGAGCCTCGTCTTCGATTCCCGTTTCGGCGATTACAATCGAACGCGCGTATCGTTCGGAATACTCGCGCAAAATTAAATTAAACGGCTTGTAATCCGAATGTCCGCGCAAGACTTTTCTGCCGCTGCCGTAACGCCATTGGTTGTTGAAATAATAATTCAAGCCGATTATGTCCAGATATTTTTCGTCGCCGCCGAGTTACCGGTTCGCGTTTTCCGATTAGCATTTCGAGCGCGTGAAATTGCGATTGCCGCGCATTTTCGGCGGCGGATTTGTCTTGCGGACGATGCCGCGCTGCCGTTATATTTATTGCCGGATCGGTTTGCACGAATCGCGCTTCGGGCGAAATTCCGCGAATCGCTTCAATCGCCGCAATCGAAGCGCGAACGAGTTGACTTTTGATTTCGTCGCCGCGTTTCTTTTGAAACGGATAAAATCCGCCGACTTCGCCCGCAATCCAGGAGAAAAAAGAAATCTCGTTGACCGGACAAAAAAACGGCATCGAATTTTTCGTTTCGTTTTTCAGAAGTCGCACAAACGCTTCGGAAAATGCGGCAAACCGAATCGGAAATTCCGCGCTGAAAATATTCAAATCGCCGGGATAACCGTAATGAAACAAATCCCAGATAACTTGTATTTTCGTTTTTTCGGCGGCGCGGATTTGATTTAACGCGCTTGAAAAATCGTATCGAAACGGCGTGCGCTCAATTAAATGCCAGCGTGCGCCGTCTCGCGCCGTTCGCATTCCGACGCTCGATAATCTTCCATAATCGGCTTCGGCAAATCGGTCGTGGCTGGTCGCGGCGATTACGTCAACTCGCTTTCCTTTAAGGTTACGCTGTGTCGAGCATTCAAAACCGCCCATTAAACGGCTTTGAAAAATTTGTTCGCTCATTCAAAAAAAATTATATCAAAAGTCAGAACACGAAGCGGCAGACTTATTCTAACATTTGGCGTGTCGCTGCCGTTTTCGCGTTTTGACAAAAAACTCTAATGTCCGAAAGCATACAGAACCTTGTAACATTTTTCACTTACAATTAACTATAAATTATAAGTGCCCGATTGTCTTGCCGATTGGCGAATGTTTTATTGATTAGACAAAAGTGTTTTATTTTATTACCATTACGGATTACAAAATATGACCGATATTTTCAAACAAAACGCGGCGAATAAAACGCCCGACATCATTTGCTTTTCGCATCTGCGCTGGGATTTTGTTTATCAGCGTCCGCAACATCTGCTCTCGCGCTTTGCCAAAACGAATCGTGTTTTTTTTATCGAAGAACCAATTTTTTACGAAGGCGCGGCGAAACTCGATTTATCGAAGCGCGAAGACTATTTGTTCGTCGTCGTGCCGCACATTCCGCACGGCGAGAGCGGACATTCGCTGATAAATATACAGCGCGATTTGCTGAATAAATTTTTAATCGAACACGAAATAGAAAATTTCGCCGCGTGATATTACACGCCGATGATGCTCGAATGGTCGGAGCATCTCGCGCCGTCGGCGACGATTTATGATTGTATGGACGAGCTTTCGGCTTTCAAATTTGCGCCGCCCGCGCTGTTTGAAAACGAACGCCGACTTTTCCAAAAAGCCGATTTGGTTTTCACGGGCGGGCAAAGTCTCTACGAAGCGAAACGCGGGCAGCACGAAAGAGTTTTCGCCTTTCCTTCAAACATAGACGCAGCGCATTTTCGCGCCGCGCGAAATTGCCGTGCAGAGCCGCCCGACCAGCAATCAATCGCCCGTCCGCGTCTCGGTTTCTGCGGCGTGATTGACGAGCGAATGGACATCGAACTGCTGGCGAAAGCTGCCGACTTACGACCCGAATAGCAATTTGTAATGCTCGGTCCGGTAGTGAAAATTAGCGATGAAGATTTGCCGCGTCGCGCGAATATTCATTATCTCGGCGGCAAAGATTATAAGGATTTGCCGGCGTATCTTTCCGGTTGGGACGCGGCGATTATGCCGTTTGCGCTGAACGATTCGACGCGCTTTATCAGCCCGACGAAAACGCCCGAATATCTCGCCGCCGGTTTGCCCGTCGTCTCCACGCCGATTCAAGATGTCGTGCGACCATACGGTGAACTCGGTTTTGTTGAAATCGCTTCGACGGCGGAAGAATTCGTCGCGGCGGCGGAGAAAGTTTTAAAGCGCGAAAATTCAAAAGATTGGCAAGCGCGGGCGGGCGAATTTTTATCGCACAATTCTTGGGATAAAACTTGGACGCAGATGGCTGATTTGATTGGCGAAACGATGACAAAAAGAGGAACTACATTTGCAATCGCCTAGCTCTCGCAGAGTTAGTGTAATTGTTTCATACAAATTATTTTTTTTACGAACAAGGGGAAAAGGGAGATGTTTGATTATTTAATTGTTGGCGCGGATTTCGCCGGAAGCGTTCTCGCCGAACGGCTCGCGGTCGGCTCAGACAAGAAAGTTTTGATTTGCGACCGGCGACCGCATATTGCTGGAAACGCCTTTGATTTTTACAACGACGAAGGCATTTTAATTCACAAATACGGACCGCATATTTTTCATACGAACTCGAAAGACGTTTTCGATTATCTGTCGCGTTTTACCGAATGGCGTTCTTACCAACACCGCGTTCTCGCCTTCGTTGACGGGATGTTAGTTCCGATGCCGATAAATTTGGATACCATTAACAAACTCTACGGCTTGAATTTGACGGCGTTCGAGGTCGAAGAATTTTTTGAAAAACTCGCCGAAAAGCGCGAACATATTAAAACTTCGGAAGACGTTGTAGTCTCGAAAATCGGGCGCGAGCTTTACGAAAAATTCTTTCGCAATTACACGCGCAAACAATGGGGCTTAGACCCTTCGCAGCTTGACGCATCGATTACGGCTCGCGTTCCGACCCGCACCAACCGCGACGACCGCTATTTTACCGATTCGTATCAAGCGATGCCGAAACACGGTTACACGAAAATGTTTGAAAGGATGCTCGACAGTCCGAACATCAAAATTATGCTCAACTGCGATTACCGCGAAATCCAAAATCAGATTGACTTTAAAGAGATGATTTACACCGGTCCGGTTGACGCATTTTTCAATTATCGTTACGGCAAACTTCCCTATCGATCTTTGGAATTTAAACACGAAACGCACAATACGGAAGTTTTCCAATCCGCGCCGGTCGTTAATTATCCGAACGAACAAGCGTTCACGCGCATCACGGAATTCAAATATTTAACCGGACAGGAACACCGCAAAACGAGCATCGTTTATGAGTTTCCGCGTGCCGAGGGCGATCCGTATTATCCGATTCCGCGTAAGGAAAACGCCGATTTTTACGCCAAATATAAAACGCTCGCCGACGCGCGTCCCGACGTGCATTTCGTCGGTCGGCTGGCGACTTATAAATACTACAAATATGGATCAAATCGTCGCGCAGGCTCTCACGACCTACGGCAAAATCGTCGGTCTCAAGCGAAAGGAAGCGGCGGCGATTGCTCCTCAACCACTGCCGAAAGCCTTCGTCGTGTCACAGTCCGGCAACGGCGTGAGCGCGGTTTCGCCGGCAAGCTGAAAATTTATTTCCTTTTTTACGACGGCTCGAATCGTGATAATTATTTTGGCAATTCGAGCCGTCTCGTTATGAAAAGGTTGGCGGAAATTTACTTTGCAGGTGCTTTATTCAAAATAAAATTGAACGATTATTTATGACTGAGATCATCGGATGGGTCAGTTCGGCGATATTATTTCTAACTTTCAGTCGGCAAATCTACAAACAATGGCAGGAAGGCACGAGCGAAGGCGTTTCGATTTGGCTGTTCGTTGGTCAAATCGCCGCTTCGACCGGATTTGCAGTTTATAGCTGGCTGGTTGGAAATTGGATTTTTATTTTCACGAATTCGCTGATGGTCTTAAACGGACTCGTCGGTTTTTTTATAAATATGTATTTGAAAAAGCGGGAAATTCGAAATCGTAAAATCAAATTTTGCAATTTTCAGATAATTTTTCCGCCTAGCGCAAACCGAAATAGTTCGATTGTATGACTTTAATTTCGTTCCAATTCTTCGCGTTTCCAATTTGCCAAATTCGCCGCCGCGTCGTAAGTCGAATCGAGAAACTGCATCAACGCTTTTTTTGGATTGTCCGCGTTTCGCACGTCTTCATACATCAAAAAAAACTCGTTCATATCTTTGCTGTAAAACGCTTTTTCCGGTTTCACTTTTGCCGTTTTCAAACCTTCCGGTTCGGGCGCGGCGTAAGCGTAAAATGCGGCTTCCGTTCCATTTCCGCCGAGCCAGAAACCGTGGCTGATGACCGCGTGCGAATACGCTTCGCGCGTAATGGCATCGGCGTTTTCGCGCGGCGGCGCAATCTCGCCGTTAAAGCGCGTTACCGCTAAATCGAAACTGCCCCAGAAAAAATGCGCGGGCGAAACTTTGCCGATAAATTTCGCGCGAAATTCCGTGAATATTTTCTCGACCGAAATTAAAGCCCGCCAGAAACGATTCGCGTATTCAGCGTCGTAAGATTGATGCGTTTCGTCCTCGTCGAACGGAATCGCGTTCGGAATCTCGTCGGGCAAATTACGGATTTCGGGATTTATATTGAGAGAGGCGAGTTTCTCCGACACTTCTTCATAAAACCGTTTGACCGATTTCGGCTCTAATTTAATAATTTCCGTCGCGCCTTCGCTCGTCTTGATCACGAGATTGTGGTCAACGAAATCAAACTCGATTTCAAAAACGCCCTTCTCGTAAGGCATCGCCGAAGTCGTCAAGCCGCGAGCGGAAACGTATAAAGTTACGTTCCAAAAATGATTTATCAAAGGCGTTTGGACGAGCCGGATTTTGCCGACGATTTGCGTCCAAAGCTGCAAAGTATCTTTCGTCGCTTCCCATTCGGAAAGCGCGAGCGGCGGAAATTGTTCGTCTTTTATCGAAGTATTTTTCATATCATAATTTTTCATAATTATTTTTCCTCGTAATTTTCGAGCGAAACATTTTGGAGCGTGTTTGTAAAATCTTCTTTTGTCGCGCAAATTATTAGAAGTCGGCAGAATCGAAAGCGAGTCGTCCCATTCCGATTACTCCGGCATCGTCGCCTAATTCGGCGCGAAGTATTTTTACACGCGCCGCCGGTTCGGGAAAAGCTCTCTGACGAATTGTTTCCTCGACATGCGGCACGAACAAATCCCAACCGTCGGCAACGCCGCCGCCAATCACGACGACTTCCGGGTTGAGAACATTCAGCAAACCCGCCAGCGCAACGCCGAGATAAAAACCCGTCTGCCGAAACACTTCCAACGCCAATTCGTCGCCGCTCGTTCCGGCTTGAAACACATCGTAAGCCGTCAAATGCGGATTATTTTTCAAAAGCGATTCGGGATATTGATTTTCCAAATCCTTCGCCAAACGAACAATCGCCGAAGCGGACGAGTATTGCTCGACGCAGCCGCGCGAGCCGCAGCCGCACGGCACGCCGAACGGCTCGACGCAAATATGTCCGATTTCTCCGGCTGTTCCGTCCACGCCGCGCAGAACTTTTCCGTCAATGATAACGCCGCCGCCGACTCCCGTTCCGAGCGTTACGCAAATCGAATTCGCATAACCTTTCGACGCTCCGAGCCACGATTCGCCAACCGCCGCCGCGTTCGCGTCGTTTTCGAGAATCGCTTTTGCTCCGAGTTCGTTTTCAAGCGCGGCAGCGATGCGAAACCCGTCTAAAGACGGCAGATTCGGAGCTTTGATAATCACGCCGCATTCGACTTTAAGAGTTGCCGGAACAGCAACCGCGATTGTTTCGATTGTAAATCCGGCACAGTTTTCCCGACATTCGTCGGCGGCTTCGACAATCGCCTGCGTAATCTCTTCGGCGCGTGTCGCGCGGCGCGGCGTGTCGCGTTTCGTGCGATACAAAATTACGCCCGCGCGGTCAATCGCCGCCATTCGCAAATTCGTTCCGCCCAAATCCGCCGCTAAAACAATTTCTCTGCTCATAGAAATTCAAAATAAAATTTATTCACTTTGCCGATTTCGTTTTGACGTAGCGATTATAAACCACGTCGGGCGTTTCGAGATTTCTGCCCGCCTGCAAATTGACGGCGAGGCGAATAAACTGCGCCATTGACCACGCGAGCGGCGTTGCCGAACCTGTTCCTTCGCCGAATTTTAGTTCGGGAACGAATTGATTACCAACCGTTTTCGGCACGTTCGGCGAATCCCAAACTTGTTCGGGAATCATCAAGCCTTCGTTGGCAAAACTAAGCATTGCGTCGAGTCTGCTTCTCGCTTCAGGCAGCCATTTTCTAATCACTTTCGCCTTTGCCAAATCTGGATCGAGTTTTCTTTTTTCGGCATCATTTCGATTCCAATCTACCCACCATTTTTCAGCAAGTGCCAATTCATATTCGCCGCGCTCGCCCGAAAGCAAAGCCCAAAGTCTGCCTTTGCCCGTATATTTTCCGTCGAAATTCCAACGTCGCCCGTCGTCCATTTCGCCGTAGCCGTCGTGGTTGTAGCGATAAAATGCTTCGCCGTTCGGCGTGTTGACCTTGAGAACTTCGTCAACGACTTTCACCGATTTGACGATTAAAGGGTCGTCCGGCGATTTGATTCCGAGCCGCACCAATTCCAAAAATCCCGCGTCAACAATTTCCGATTCGAGATAAGTTCCCGCGCCATTATTTAAGACTATTTTCTCGCCCGCGTCCGGCGTTCCGTTTTCCGTCAAGCGCAGATAATAATTGCCGTCGCAGTATTTTCCTTTGGTCGTCGCCGTCCATTTTTCGATGTTCGATTGCCAATCGTCGGCGGTTTTCAAATAAAGATTCGCCGAAGTTTCGTCGCCGTTTCGTTTCGCAATTTCCGCCGCGCAGACGAGTCCCGCAATTTCCGCCGCAATCGTCGAAGGCGAATAACCGGACTTTTCTTCCCAGCGTTCCTGCGTGGTTTTCGGTCCGGTTTTCACTAAAAAATCTGCCGCTTTTTTAACGTGATTTTCGTAAGTCTGAAGGTCGAATCTTTTCAACTGATAAGCCAAAATTAAAGGGTAAGCAACTTCATCTAATTGCAGCGAACCCCAGCCGCGCTTGCCGTCGAGCCAAGAATTTTGCGGAAAACTGCCATCCGGTTTTTGCTGAATATCAAACAAAAAATCGAGAGCGCGATTTGCCGCCGCCGTATCGCCCAAAGCCATATACGCCGTTACGACCTGATACAAATCGCGCGACCAAACCAAATGATAACCGCCGCCGACATCTTCGTTCGCATTCGCGCCGCCGCCCCACGGAATCGTCAAACTTGCCACATTCGCGCCGCGCACGGTTTTATCTTCCTGCGCCTTCAAAACCATCGCCGCCATATTAAACTGCGCCCGATATTTCGCCTCGACTCTCGGCAGCGTTTTGACGTAATCGCTCCAGCCCTTTTCGTATTCAGTTTGAGATTTTTGAAATCCTTTTTTTGCGGAAAGTCGTGCGTTTTCTAAAGCATCTTGAGTATTATTCCCAAAACTCAAAACTAACTGAAATAATTGAACGCCGAAACGAGAAAATTCAGCGTTAAATGCCCCGCTAATCTGAGCGGACTGCACGACATTTCCATTTTCCGTTTTGCCAAATTCGTTAAGAATTTTTCCGTTTTTCCTGAGTTGTTCAATACTATCGTTGATGCCTAAAAATCCGTTTGTCATTTTCTTGAAACTGCATTCAGCACAAATCAAAGCCGAAGATTTATCGCCATCGGAAGCTAAAAACGCTTTGTCTTGCGTCCAAGCCGTGTCGTGCATCCCGGTATTATTTAATGATGGGTCGTAATAAACATAAATTTCATTTTCGGACAAGCCGGAATAATTTACCGAAATTAAAATCGAATCGCGCTCAACGTCTGTCGTATAGGTTTTCGTAATCGTCCATTCGCCCGATTTCGCCGTGTTAATTTGCTGAAAAGTCAACGAATCGGAACGCGAAACTTTTATTTCGTGATTCGCGTCTTCGGTTTCCGTTTCAACCTTTTTTGTCTTCGGATTAACGACGATGAATTCCAATTTGTGAACATTCGCCACCGTTACATTCGGATAATAAACTTCCGTCAACGCGCCTTCGGCTAATGTGAACCAAACTTTGCTTTCCAAATTCGCCGAAGTTCCGATTGCCTGTTTTCCGGCAGTCATCCATTGCGCGTCTTTGCCGGGCGCACCGGGCGCGTTGTTCGTTTGCGCGAAAATCATCGCCGGCAAAAATAAAAACGTAATAATCAGAAGAGCGGTGATTTTTAGTTTTGAATTATCCATATTACCTTTCCTGAAAAACATTTATGTTACTGAGAAAATTCAAAGGAATTAATGATTTTTTTCACCGTCTCCAATTCTTCTCTTTGTCCATCAACAAACAGCAAAATTCTCTGCACATTTCCTTTATACAGGCGATAGGTTTGCCATATCAACCTAATACGACTGGTCGGATTTTTTCCCTTCATATCACTGAGATTGTCGGCGGCGAGAATATACGCGCCTTTCACACCGCCTATTTCCACATTACTTAATTCTTCAATCGGAAATTTCCCACTTTCCATTTGTCTTTTAGTGGCGTTATAGTCAATTTCAAAAAGCTGCGCGGGTGTCAATTCTTCCATCTTTCCTTGATACTCATCTCTTACTTTTTCACCTTTCCAATTCGTTATATCAATCGAAAATTCTAAACGCGGAGCGGTTGCTTTGCCGTCATTCTGTCTTTCATAATTTCTGCTTTCACCGAAATATTCGTCCGGCTTGGTCGAATCGCCTTTTGGTCTTTCGCTTGTTTGTTTGAACTCCGGCGGGATTGAAAATGCCAAGCCCCATTTTTCCCAACTAATTTTCTGCCAATCATTTTGTTTGGCGACGGGAAAATTTTGCCCATTTACCTTTTCGGATTGAGCGGAGATTTGAAAGTTTGTTAATAACAACAAAGCCACCAAAATTAATAATCGAAGACACCGAATTTTTTTCATAATTATTTCTCACACGAATATTAGTCAACAAAATTATTTAATCGCCTGAAAATCCTAAAACCGTAAGCGTCCAAACTCAAACTCGGCAAACCGCTGTTTGTTTGAAATTTTTCCTTCTTCTTGTCGTCGTTCGGCGGCAAAGGCGCGGCGATGTTCGGCGTGATTTCCGTGAAAATTCCCGACGCTTCGACCGCGCCGAAAAACGGCTGATTCGATAAATTTATCGCCACGAGAATTTCTTCCGCGCCGCTTTTGCGCGTGAATGTTAAAACGCGATTTTCGTCGGAATTTTTCAGCCACGCCAAATCGCCGCGCCGCAAGGCAACGGAAGATTTTCGCAAGGCAATCATCTCTTTATAAAAGCGCGGAAATTCCGGTCGGCGTTCGGCGAATTGCCAGAAAATCGGCAACTTTTCAAACAAGGCGGGCGCACCCGATTCGGTCGTATCGCCCGTTTCCATTCCGTTATAAATCATCGGCACGCCGTCCAGAGTAAATGCTAAAGCCTGCGCCGCAAGTGCGCCTCGTTCGCCGAAACGGGCGATGGCGCGGCGTTCGTCGTGGTTGTCGGAGAAGCGCATCAGCAGAAAATTCTTCGGCATTTCCGCTTTTTGTTTTTCCCAAACTTTGCGAATTTCCGACGCTGGTTGATTGCCCTGCAAAACATTTGTCAGCGCGGAATGAATCGCCCACGAATAATCGAGATTGAACGCTTTTGTCAGTAAATCGGGCGTTTCCGCTTCGGCAATCCAAATCGTTTCCGGCTTGATTTTATCAATTTCCGCCCGCGCGTTTTCCCAAAAATCAGTCGGAACTTCAAACGCGACATCGCAGCGAAAACCGTCCAAATCATAATCTCGAATCCATGAGACGAGCATCGCCGTCATATATTTTCTCGTTTCGGGATTGTCGTAATTCAAATCCGCCACGTCCGTCCAATCCGGGTTCGGGGGAACGATTTCGCCTTTCGCGTCGTGCGTGTAAAACGCCGGATTTTTCATCATCACGCTGTCCCAACTCGTATGATTTGCCACGATGTCAATGATGACTTTCATCTTGCGTTTGTGCGCTTCGGAAATCAATTTATGCAAATCTTCCTTCGTGCCGTAATCGGGATTAATCGCGTAATAATCTTTGACAGCGTAGGGCGAACCGATTGTGCCTTTCGATTTTAACTTCCCAATCGGATGAATCGGCATCAGCCATAAAACGGTTACACCGAGATTTTGCAGTCTGTCCAAATCATTCGTAATCGAATTAAAATCGCCTTTCTGCGAATAATCGCGCTCGAAGATTTCATAAATTACGGCATCTTTTATCCAATCGGGCGAAGTCCGCGCTGATTCTTTTGAGAAATTACGAACGGTTTGCTGTGATTTTGCGACGAGCGTAAAGTTCGTCAGAAGAAACAGAACAACAAGAGTTTTTAACAGAAATTTGCGTGAATAGTTTTTCATAAATTCATTCCATCAAACCGCTGCCCGGAACCGGCTGCGCGTTTTGCTGAACGGTAAAATTTTCTTCTTCGTCGGCGCGAACCGGAACAATTTCGCCGCCGACATCTTTGACGAATAACACGCTGACTGCCGCAATCAGCATAAAAACGCCGCCGGTCATCACGACGTAAAGCGGCGCGACGGTCGAATTTTCGCCGAACACGGCTTTGATAATCGGACCGAAAGTGAACGATGCGACAATTTCGGGAATGACGATGAAAAAGTTGAAAATTCCCATATAAACGCCCATTCTTTTTGCGGGCAAAGCACCCGACAAAATCGCATACGGCATCGCTAAAATCGAAGCCCAAGCGATGCCGACACCAATCATCGTGAAATACTGACCGTTCGGAGTGTTGACGAAATACATCGAAAGCAAGCCCAAACCGCCGCAAATCAGCGCGAGCGCGTGAGTCGTTTTTCTGCCGAAATTTTTCGCCAAAAACGGAAGCAAAAACGCGACGAGAAAGCAGACAATCGAATAAATCGCAAACATCCAGCCGCCCCATTCGCCGCCCGCGTCAAAGAGTTTTGAATCCTTATTCGGAGCTTTGAAAATGTGATACGAAGTCGTCAAACCATAAAACATCCACATACAAAACAAGCCGAGCCAAGTGAAAAACTGCACGACCGCCAACTGTTTCATCGTCGCGGGCATTTCCTTTAAGGCTTCGATAACTTCCGCAAAAATCGCGGCGAGTCCCTGGCGTTCGGATTTTTGCCGGTTGAATTCTTCCATATCTTCGGGCGGATATTCCTTCGACGTGAAAACCGTATAGAGAACGCACAGCAAAAACATCGCCGCGCCGATTTTGAACGAATAATAAACCGTCAGCGGCACGCCGTTCGGCGCGTTTCCCGTAACGCCCATTTTGCTGAAAATAATTGGCAGAGCGTTTGCCAGAGTCGCGCCGATGCCGATGAAAAATGCCTGTGTAATAAATCCGGTCGTGCGCTGTTCATCATTTAATTTGTCGGCGACAAAGGCGCGAAACGGCTCCATCGAGACGTTTATCGAAGCGTCCAAAATCCACAAAAGAGTCGCCGCCGCCCAGAGCGCGGGCGAATCCGGCATAAAAAACAGAGCGATGCTCGACAAAACCGCGCCGATTGTAAAATAAGGTCGCCGCCGCCCAAGCCACGTCCACGTTCGGTCGCTCAACGCGCCGATAATCGGTTGAACTGCTAAACCCGTAATCGGTCCGGCAAGCCAGAGAATCGGAATCGAATCGGGATTCGCGCCGAGCTTCGTGTAAATCGCGCTCATATTCGCCAACTGCAAACCCCAGCCGAATTGAATGCCGAGAAACCCGAAACTCATATTAAAAATTTGCCAAAAACTTAAATTCGGTTTGTTCTGCATAATTTTTCTCCGTCTTTATTTCACCGTAAAAATTCCAGCCGTTCGCGCGGGCATCGTAATTTTGAAAATG
>JBPCMK010000020.1:0-36536 GCA_051002375.1 Pyrinomonadaceae bacterium
GCTCACGCGAGGCGGTTCTGACTTCTCTGCGTTATGATAAAACGAAGCTATGAAAAAAATTCTGGTCATTGACGACGACAAGGCTTCGTGCGAACTTCTGAGCGAAATTTTATCCGCGCAAAATTGGCAGGTCGAAACCGCGAACTCGCCCGAACGGGCTTTGATTTTATCCGACCAAATTAATTTCGACCTCGTTATCAGCGACATCAATCTCGATGCGAATTTGTCGGGTCTGGATTTACTGAAACGTCTGCGCGAAAAAACGCCGGTGATTTTGGTAACGGGTTTCGGTTCGCTCGAAACCGCCGTCGAAGCGACGCGCGAAGGCGCGTGGGATTTTATTTCAAAACCGTTCAAGGTTGACGAAATTACGGCGACCGCTCGACGCGCTCTCGAACAAACTTCCGGGCAAGAAATCGTTCAAGCGAAAAATTTTACGTCGGGCGCGATGGTCGGAAGCTCGCCGAAGATGATCGAGCTTTACAAGGAAATCGCCCGCGTCGCGCCGACGCGCTCGACCGTTTTAATTACGGGCGAATCAGGAACGGGAAAGGAATTGGTCGCCCGCGCGATTCATCAAAATTCGCCGCGTAAAGAAAACACTTTCGTCGCCGTCAACTGCGGCGCGTTGACCGAAACCTTGCTCGAAGCCGAGCTTTTCGGACACGCGAAAGGCTCTTTTACGGGCGCGAACGCCGACCGTCGCGGGCTTTGGGAAGAAGCAAACGGCGGAACTTTGTTTTTAGATGAAATCGGCGAAATCAGTTTGGCAATGCAGGTCAAACTGCTTCGCGCACTTCAAGAAGGAGAAATCAGGCGCGTCGGTTCAAATCAAAACAAATCGGTTGACGCGCGAATTATCGCGGCGACAAATCGTGATTTGGAACACGAAATCAAAGAAGGAAGTTTCCGCGAAGATTTATTTTATCGTCTGAGCGTCGTCAGTTTACGCGTTCCGCCGCTGCGGGAACGTCCGGCGGACATTCCGCTTTTGGTCGAGAAATTTTTGCAGACGGCGCGGCGAAATACGGGAAAAGAAAATCTGCGTTTTTCGGAGAACGCCCTCAAAACGCTTTCGGTTTATGAATGGAAAGGCAACGTGCGCGAACTCGAAGCGGCAATCGAATACACCGCGCTACGGGCGCGCGGCAATGAAATTTTAACTGAAGATTTGCCGGTCAAACTGCTCTCCGAAGAATTCAAACAAGCCGCCGCGCGATTTCATCTGTCGGAGCTTTACGCCGATTTGCCGAGTCTCGACGAATTAGAAAAAAGATATTTGCTGCACGTTCTCAAAAGAGCGAACGGCAATCGCTCGAAAGCGGCGCAGATTCTCGGCGTTGACCGCCGGACGCTTTATCGAATGGCAGAAAGATTTGAAATCGAGTTGGATTGAAAGCGTCTGGATTTTCGTCTGCGGATAATTGTTTCCTGATTGGCGTTGGTTTCGGGATTTAATTGCGGGGCTTGCGTCGTAACGGTTTCAACCGTCGGACGGGCGACGAAAAACGATAAGCCGTAAATCAAAAACGACAGCAGGATTCCAATCAAAAGAATCCACCAGACGATTTGAATAAACGCTCTGCCTTCGATTTTTTGAAACTGACTGCTGATTTCCATTCGCGCTTTTTACCGTGAAAAAAATAGGACGTAACTTTTTTGCCCGTAAAGTTACGTCCTATTTCGCTTGAAGGCAAGAATTGCTTCTTGCCTTTTCCCCCTTGGAACTCGATTTATATTTTCGCTAACTTTAACCTGTCTTATTTCGTGGTTTTCGTCGTGGTCATCGTCGTTTTTTTCATCATTTTGTGATGACGGTGATGACGATGATGGCGACGGTGGCGACGATGCTTTTTCATCATTTTCGGTTTCATCGTTTTGGTTGTCGTTGTTTTCGTGGTTTGCATCGTGTCTTGTGCGGCGGGCATTGCAAGCGCAGAACCGGCAATCACCAAACTCAAAACCAAAGCGAACAGAATTCCTAATTTGTTTTTCATTTTCTTTAGCTCCTAGATTTTAAAAGATTAAATTTGTAAAACTCAAAGGAAATCTTTTTTGCCGGTTATGCTTTCGAGAGCATTTCGTCAAAATCGCTCTTCCTTTCTGCCCTTGACGTTTGCAATGAATGTGCCAGTTGTTTGAAAAATTAAAAGGCGCATTTAGCAAGGCTTTAGTGAAATCGAAACGGGTAAAAGCAATCAAAACCTGTGGCGTTCTCGCTTGCGAAAACAAATTCGCCACAAGATTTTTGAAGCGGAGGAAAATTTATTTCAAAACAAGTTCAATTTGACACGACAGATAATACTTAGATAACTTACAATCAAAACTTGTGAACGCAGAAAAAGAAGATTTGAATTTACCGAGTCGGTTGGAGTCGGTCGAAGAAGCCGCAAGCCGAGCCGCGAAATTTGCCGGACGCGGCGGTTTCGGCGACGACGCGCTGTTTGCGATTGATATGGCGGTGCGCGAAACGGTCGCCAACGCCGTCAAGCACGGAAATCTTCTTGACGAAACAAGGTCGGTCGAGATTACGTTTGCCAATACGGATAAAGGTTTAGAAATTACGGTCAGAGATTTCGGCAGAGGTTTCGCGGTCGAAGACGTTCCCGACCCGACGAATCCCGAAAATCTGCTTAAAGCCAACGGGCGCGGTATTTTGTTTATGCGCTCGTTTATGGACGAAGTTGAATGGCACAATCACCCCGAAGGCGGTATGATTGTAAAAATGCTGAAAAAACATTGAAAGTGAAAAAATTAAAAAGTGAAAAAGCAGGCTGTTATCGCTCAAAAAAACTTTTTCACGTTTTCACTTTTTAATTTTTTCACTTTTCTGCTTGGACTTTTTCGGTCGAATTAGTCTAAAATCTGCAATCAAACAATTTTAATTCAAACAGGAGAAAAAAATGGCTGAACTTAATATTACAGAGCGTCAGGCGGGCGACGTTACAATTCTCGATATGAGCGGCAAGGTAACCATCGGCGAAGGCAGCGTCGCGCTTCGCACGACGATTCGCCGTCTTTTAGGCGAGGGCAAAAAGAAAATTTTACTTAATCTGGCAAACGTCGGCTATGTTGATTCGAGCGGCATCGGCGAACTCGTATCGAGCTATACCGCCGTCAACAAAGAAGGCGGCTCGCTCAAACTTCTTAGTCTGACGCAGAAAATTCAAGACCTTTTGGCGATTACCAAATTGCTGACCGTCTTCGATGTCTACGACAGCGAATCCGAAGCACTCGGCAGTTTTAATTAAAGAAATTTTTCGAGCCGCGCGGAAATCTCAAGGATAGACGGAACAGATTCGTTTATCCTTTTAATTTTTCGTAAAGGCATCTTCCGGCAGCCGAAAGTCATCTTTATTTACGGCAAAGAACGCAGAACAAATAAGAAAATCACCCTTCAAATTCCCTTTGGATTTTTTTATCCGTTCGGCGTTTTTTGCCGTTTGAATTTCAAATTGGAAATACGAAAATGAAAAAAGTTTTACTGCCCTTTATATTTCTGATTTTTTCCGTCAATGCTTTCGCACAGACGACGCAAGCCGGATTTGATTTGGCGAATTACGGCGTGCAAATCGAACCTGACCGACGTTTGATCGTCGTGATGGCATCGCTCGAAGCCGCCGGTCTCGACACGCCTTTAACGCCGGAAGGCGAGAAATTTCGCCAAAAATTAAAAACGGATTTGCTCAGTCTAAGTCCCGATTTACGCCGAAAATTAGTCGTTTTCATCGAGCAATACAAACGCCGTCATCCGAAAGCGACTGGCGCGGAAATCGTCGCGCCGTTTATTTCGATGGCTTACACGCTGTCGCCCGCGCCGGATTTTTCCGATCCGGTTCGTTCGACTGATTTGCCCGGCGATTTGCTCGAAGTTCTGGATTTCGCGCCGCTCGTGCGCGAGTTTTACCGCAAGGCATACAGCCAAAAAATTGACGAATACATTAAAGATTATCAAACGACGGGCGACGCTCTGCGTCCTTCGGCGCAGGAAATGGTCGGCGATTTGCTCGATTATCTGCACACCAAACCGCAGCTTACATACATCGAAAAACTCAAAACTCAAACCAAAGACGCGAAGGGGAAAAAGACTCTGGAGAAAACCGAAATCCGCGAGCGCACCAGACGTTTTTTTATCGTGCCGGAAATGCTCGCGCCGAAGGAGACGATAAATTTTAGAAACATCGGCGATGATTATTACGCCGTTGTTCCGCCGAAAACCGACTTGAGCGCGTCGGAAGTTCGCCGCGCTTATTTGCAGTTTGTCGTTGACCCGCTCGTTTTAAATAACGCGAAAGATATTGCGACGTTCCGCGACGGTATCAAAGTTTTGCTTGACGAACGCCGCAAGGAAAACCCGGAAATTTCGCCCGATATTTTTCTCGCGGTTTCGCGCTCGCTCGTGGCGGCGATTGACGCGCGGCAAATCGAATTTACCAAAACGCAAATCGCCACCGCGCAAGCCCGCGCGAAAATTGACCGGATGAAAACCATCGAAGAGAAAAAAGCGGTTTCCGCCGAACTCGACGCATTCAAACGAACGCTCGCCGACGAAACCGCTTTGCAGCTTTCCGAAGCCTACGAGAAAGGCTCGGTTTTGTCTTTCTATTTCGCCAATCAATTAAAAGGTTCTGAAGACGCGGGCTTCGACATTGCCGGCTCTCTGCGCGATATTATTCTGTCGCTCGACACGACAAAAGAAGCGAATCGTCCGGCGGAGTTTGCCGAGGCGAGAAAGCGCGGCGCGGCGGCGCGTGAAGAACGCCGAAAAAATGCGGGCAGCACGGAAATCGTCATCGAAAATCCGGTAACGAAACGCCTTCTGGAAATTGACAAAATTACAGCCGCGAAAAATTACGCCGAAGCCGAAAAACAGTTAAAAGTTTTGCTCGAAGCGAACCCTTCTGAATCGCGCATTTACTACGCGCTCGGTCGCGTGGCGAGCCTTTCCGCCGAAAACATCAACGACAGCGAAGCGCGAAAAAATCGTCTGCTCGAAGCCAAAGTTGATTATGAAAATGTTATTCGTTCCGCCACGCCGAAAACCGATGCCGCGCTGATTTCTCTGGCGTATGTCGCGCTCGGAAGAATCTATGAATTTTACGGCGAAAAAGGATATGCGATTAAAATCTACGAAGCCGCGATGAAACTCGGCGACGTTCCCGACGGCGCATACAACGAAGCGAAAGCAGCGCGCGAAAGATTAACAAAAGAACAATAAAAGTTTAAAAGGTGAAAAGGTTTAAAAGTTTGAAAGTGAAAAGGTGAAAAAGTTTTTGAGCGATGACGATTTGCTTTTAACCTTTTAAACCTTTTTCACCTTTTCACTTTCAAACTTTTTCCTGTTAAGTTTTAACGAATGAATTCTGAAAAATTCCGAAGCGGTTACGTCGCTTTAATCGGTCGTCCGAACGCCGGAAAATCTACGCTTCTCAATCATTTGGTTGGCGAGAAAATCGCCGCCGTTTCCAACAAACCGCAAACGACCAGACATAAAATTCAAGGCATCGTAACTCTCGACAACGGGCAAATCGTTTTCGTTGACACGCCCGGCGTTCACAAGCCCGGCTATCTGCTTAATCGGCGAATGATGGCGGCGGTTCACGATGCGATTCTTTCGGTTGACGTGGTTGTTTTAATGCGCGACGCATCGGTTTCGACCGGCAACGGCGACCGTTTCGTTCTCGATTTAATCAAGAACGCGGAAAAGCCCGCCATTCTCGTTCTCAACAAAATTGACAAGATAAAAGATAAAAATAATTTGCTGCCGCTTATCGAATTTTACGCGAAAGAATACGACTTCGCGGAAATCGTTCCAATCTCGGCTTTGAAAGGCGAAGCGATTGATAATCTCTTAAAACAAATCGTCAAACATCTGCCGGTCGCCGAACCGATTTTCGGCGAAGACGAATTGACCGATCAATCTATGCGGATGCTCGTTGCCGAAATGGTCAGAGAAAAAATTCTGCAAACGACGGGCGACGAAATTCCTTATGTTACGGCAGTCGTAACCGAAAAATTTGACGAATCAGACCCTGACGCGACGCGAATTTACTGCGCGATTTACGTCGAGAGAAATTCGCAAAAAGGAATTATCATCGGCAAGGGCGGAATCAAATTGAAAAAAATCGGAACGGAAGCCCGCGTGGACATCGAGAAACTTTTAGGCGTAAAAGTTTTCCTGCAGCTGTTCGTTAAAGTCGTGGAAGATTGGCGCAACCGCGAGCAAAATTTGGACGAAATCGGAATTATGGAGTAGTTATGAAAACCGTCGGCTTACTTATTATTTCAAACGTCTTTATGACACTTGCCTGGTATGGACATTTAAAGCATAAAGAAAGCCCGCTTTGGCTGGCAATTCTGGCGAGTTGGGGCTTGGCTCTTTTTGAATACGTCTTTCAAGTTCCGGCAAATCGCATCGGCTCGGATACTTTCAGCGTTACACAACTGAAAATTATTCAGGAGTGCGTTACGCTCGTCGTTTTTACAATCATCGCCTATTTTCTTTTTGACGAAACGCTGAAATGGAACAATGTCGTTTCGTATATCTTATTGGTCGGCGCGGTTTATTTCGCTTTTCTAAAATAAAATGAACGAACAAAAACTTTGGTTTGCGCTCGAAATAACGGTCGCGGCGGAAGCGTCCGAAGCAATCGAATTCGGCTTGAACGAACTCGACGCGCCCGGCACGGAGATAAATAATCTCGGCAAAAAACCGACCGAAACATTAACCGTCGTCGGCTATTTCAGCGAGCTGCCCGACGAGGAAAATGTAAAAAATCATTTGAACGAAGCGTTGCGAATTTACGGATTTTCGTTTGATGTGATTCGGGAAATCAACTCGCGCCGAGTCGAAAATGTTGATTGGCTGTTTGAATGGAAACGACATTGGAAGCCGACGGAAACCGCGCAATTTATCATCGCGCCGACCTGGGAAAAAGTAGAAAACACCGACAAAATTATTATTTTCATCGAGCCGAATATGGCTTTCGGCACAGGCACGCACGAAACGACGCGGCTTTGTTTAAAGGCAATCGAAGAAAATTTTCAAAGCGGAATGAGTTTTCTCGATGTCGGCACGGGAACGGGAATTTTGGCGATTGCCGCCGCTAAGAAGTGGAGAGCGGAGAGCGGAGAGTGGAGAGTTGGAAAGCAGAAAGGGAATGAAAATTCGACAGTTATTAAAGAGTCAAATGTTAGAGAAACTCTTTTTCTCCACTCTCCGCTCTCCGCTCTCCGCTCGTTTCGTGCTTGCGATACCGACGCGAACTCGATTGAAATCGCCAAAGAAAATGCTGAAATTAACGAGGTTGAAGGCATTGATTTTTTCGTCGGCTCGCTCGCCGAAGACGCGCCGGAATTCGATTTCGTCTGCGCCAATCTGACGCTCGACGTTATCGTTCCGCTTCTGCCGCTTTTGATTCGGAAGGCGCGAAAAATTCTTGTTCTATCGGGAATTTTGAAGGAACAGGAAAACTTAATCGCCGGCGAATTGAGAAGATATAAAATTTCGGATTTCAAAATAGAAACCCTCGGTGAATGGATTTCCGTCGAAATAAAAAGGCAAAAGTAAAAACAAGAGATTTTCGTTTTTACTTTTGCCTTTTGCCTTTTTACTTATTCTCTTTCTTCGGTTCGGTGGCGAGCGGAATGTCGCCGTCGTCGGGAACGGTCAGCAGAGGAACGCGCGGCTTGGTTTTATTATTGGAAGTTCCGGGACGCAGAATCGGCGGAAGTTTTTGACCTTTTATTATTCTGACGGTCGAGAGCGGAAGATTTCGCTTGAGAATCGCGCCGCCGCGACCCGCTATCCAAAGATCGTCCGAGCCGCGATAAACGACGGCTTGCAGAGATTTGCTCGTGATGTTCGGCTGCAACTCCCAAGTTTTCCCGCCGTCTTCGGTTCGCAAAACCGTGCCGCGCTCGCCGACCGCAATCGCTTCATCGCGCCGGAAAGCAGTTACCGCGTAAAGATTTACTTTCAAATCGGACTCTTCGTCCTTCCAAGTTTCGCCGCCGTCTTCGGTTCGCAGAGTGATGCCGTTTGCGCCGACGGCGCAGCCGAATTTTTCATCATAGAAACTAACGGAGTATAAGTTTTCAGAGAGATTGGTTTTGATTTTTTCCCACGTCAAACCGCCGTCCTTCGTCAGAAGAATCGTGCCTTTATCGCCAACCGCCGCGCCGCGCTTTTCGTCGAGAAATTTCACGTCTTCGAGCCACGTTCGCGTGCCTGATTCGATTTGCTCCCAATACGCGCCGCCCGAATCCGAACGTAAAATTATGCCGTTTGCGCCGACGGCAAAGCCGGTTTTTTCGTTGACGAAATCAACGCCGAACAAATCTTCCTCCGCGTTCGAGACACTTTTTCCCCAACTCGCGCCGCCGTTGTTCGTTCGCAAAATCGTTCCCTTATCGCCGACCGCAAAACCGTGTTCCGCGTCGAGAAATTTTAACGAGTTCAAGTTTTCTTCCACGCCGGAATAAACGGGCAGCCAATTTCTGCCGCCGTCGTTGGTAATCCAAGTTTTGCCGTTCGAGCCGACCGCCGCGCCGATGTCCGAATCTAAAAATACGAGGTCGTTGACATCTTCGCGCCCGCCTTCGGTCAAACGCTGCCAGCTATAACCGCCGTCGTCCGAGCGAATTATCAAACCGTTTTCGCCGACCGCCCAACCCGTGTATCGGTCGGCGAAACACACGGAGACGAGTTTCGGATTGGTGCGAATATTAAACGGCAGCCACGTCGTGCCGCCGTCGCCCGTCAGCCAAATCATTCCGTTCGAGTCGGTCATAAAACCGTTTTTTTCATCGGCAAAGACGAGCGATAAAAAATCGGCGCGGCTGAAGATATTAATTTTCGTCCAATTTTCGCCGCCGTCTTCGCTTCGCGCGAGACAGCCGCCGTAACCGACAACAACGATTTTTTCCGACGAAAGATATGCCGCGCCCGCCATCAAAAAATTCTCGCACGGTTTGTCGAGTTTCCAAGTTTCACCGCCGTTGACGGTTGATAAAACCGTGCCGTTTGTTCCGACGATAACGCTTTTTTGCGCGTCGAAAGCGGCGACCTTTAAAAGCTGTTCGCTGGTTTCGGCTTTTTGCGCCGTCCAAATTTCGCCGCCGTCCGATGTTTTTAAAATGCGTCCGTAAGTGCCGACCGTCCAGCCGGTCGTAAAATTTTCGCCTGTAAAAATGACGCTGTAAAGATGGTCTTTGCTTTCGACTTTGTTTTGCCGCCAGCTTTTTCCCCCGTCGTCGGTCGTATAAATCGTGCTGCGTGCGCCGACGACGACCGCGTTTTTTTTATCTTTGACGAACACGCTCGAAAGCGTCGCGTCGTTTGGCAGATTTTGCTTTTGCCATCGGAAGCCGCCGTTTTCAGTTCGCAAAATCGTATTATCCGCGCCAACGGCGTAGCCGGTTTCTTTGTCTTTTGCAAAATGAATCGAGTAAAGCGGATTGCCCTGCGGTCGCGGATTCTGCCAAACCCATCCGTTTTGAGAATAAACGGAAGAATAGCCGCAAAAAAGCACAAAAGACGCAAAAAGAAAAATAAAACATCTTGGTTTATTTGCGCTCATTTGTGAATTCCCGTTTGGGGAATTTTGTGCTTTTTTGCGGCTATTCAAATCTCTTTCACCCCGATTTCGGCGACGGCTTCATCTAAAATACTCTCGTCAATGCGTCCGAGTTCCGCCGCTCGCCGCGCCATTTTGTCGGCGACTTCTTGAATTTCGTGTCCGGCGTGTCCTTTCGTCCACTGCCAGTTTATTTGATGTTTTGCCGCCGCGTCATCTAATTTTTTCCACCAATCGAGATTCGCTTTTTTGCGAAATCGTCCCGTCATCGTTTCGACGACATAGCGCGAATCGGTCAAAATTTTTACCTTGCAAGGCTCGCGCAAAGTTTTCAGTCCAATCCACGCCGCCGCGATTTCCGCCTGCTGATTTGTCGCCTCGCCCAAAAATTCGCCGAATGCCCGCCAATAGCCGCGATAGCCAAGCACGGCAACCGCCGCCGCCCGCGGCTTACCTTTGCCGTTGCCGAGACTCGAACCGTCGCAGACGATTGTAACTTCTTTCATAATTTAAAGGATGAGGGATGAAGGATGAATAAGAAACGCGCTGTTTTATTCATCCTTCATCCCTCATCCTTCATCCCTTTTATTGCATCTCGTCAAGTTCCAACTCTTCTAAAACTTGCTGCGCTTCCGCGTTATCGAATTCAAACGCCTGCTGTTCGAGCGCGTTGCGGGCGATTTCATAATAAAGCTGGTCGTCGAGCAGCGGAAATAGACTCGCTGTCGGCATCGTTGCCAGAGTTTCGTAAGCGACGGCGCGAATTTGCGCCAAGTCCGTCTGGCGAATAATTTCCGCTATTTCGCCCGCCGAAAATCTGCGGGCGAGGATGTCGGCGAGCCGGTCGAGATTATCGAAATCGTTTCGCTGCACCGCGCGTGTCGCAAGCTGTATGAAAACTTCGGCGGACGCGGTTTGCGTTTGCAAAACTTTGGCGCATGCTTCCGCGAGTTGTTTTATCTCGCTCGATTTTTTTGCGTCGCGTTTTACTTCCGCATCCTTCGCTTGTTCGTCCAGAGCAGACAGCAGTCGGCTGAGTTCCCATTCGGCGTGAACGTCATAAGAATATTTTTGGGTCGGCACGTTGGTTGAGTTTCCGCCGCTTGCTTGAAGCGCGACGACCAACATTTTTTTTGTCATCGGGCGCAAACCTTCCCAAACACTCACGACTCGCGCACCGAAATTTTTAATCATCATTTCAATAAAGTTAAGTTTGCAATAAAAGAAGCGGTTTGTAAATCGGAAATCAAGATTCGTTCCGCAACTTTTTGCTTCCGGCTTTTGATGCTTGTTCTGCCAATCGGGTTTCCATTTCTCGGCGCGTTTCCTCGCGTACTACTTCTTCTTCGTCTTCGTCGAAGACTTCGATGAGCGCGAACGGCGCGTCGGACAAACATCTCAACTCCCAAGTTTCGCGTCCTTCGGTTGACGGGCGCGAAAACCAAGCCGCGTCCGTTTCGGACGAAATAATTTCCGTTTCTCCGAAAAGCGGCGCGGGCAAATTTTCCTTCGTCGGCGCAGAAAGCAAAACACGGCGTAAATTCCAGCCGTGTTTTTCGTATTGCGCTAAAATTTCTCGAATTCGCCGCTCGTCAATCACTTTTTCGGTTTCTCTTCCTTCGGAACTTCGACTGATTTATTTTCGTTTGCCATCGGAAATTGCGGCGGACTTTTTCCTTTCGGAAGATTCGGCAGCGGAGCGGCGTTCGGCGGCGGCATTTCGACGTTCGACGCTTCGCGTTCGATTTCCGTCTGTCCTTTGCCGGGCGATTGATATGTGCCTTTGAACAAATCGCCGACAGCGAGTTTCCAACTGCCGTCTTCCAGAATAAACGGCAAATCTTCCCAGCGATTATCCTTCGGATTGAAAACTTCAATCGCGCCGAATTTATCCTTTACGCGCTCGTCTCGTATCTCGGTCAGCGAATCGGCGAGCGTCGGCGCGACAAGCCCGTTTTCGAGCGATTTTTCGAGAGTTATTTTTTGCCGGTCGGCGTTAAACTGCGCGAGATTGAGAGTGTCCTTCGACATCAGTTGTTTTATTTTTTCCGTGTCTTTTGCCTTCACCGCCGCGTATAACATTTTGTATGCTTCGGTCGGCGTTTGCGCTGCGACGGCAGTGTTTTGCGCCGTCTGTTTGGCGCACGACAAGTTTAAGCAGACAAAAATTACTAATAAAAAGACGCTGGCAATTCTGTATTTATACTTCATTATTTTTTTATCAAAACTCTAAGTTGTTTTCAGAAAGTATAAATAGAGTTTTGATAAAAGTAAATTTTGAATGAAGGGCAAAGGCGGAAAAGCGATTTATTAAGGCTCGGTGAAAAGAGCCAATTTCGCTTGGGCGGAGTTATCGAGATTTTGTCTGACCGGATTCATCAAAATTTTCGCCGTCGCCATATTTTCCTCTGGCGATAAATCGGAAACGACAAAAATCGCGCGATTTTTCGCGTCAAAACGCGCCAACTGATAACCGCTCGCGGCAAGGCTGATAATTTCCTCGTCTTTTAACGTCGGATAATTTTGCAAATCCGTCAGCAAAACCGAAACCGTTTTGCCGCGATGTTGAAAAACGATATGCGTAAAAGTTCGCCCGTTGTATTTGCACAAATGCGATTCGAGAAGCTCGTAACGGTCGGGCGAATTTTGCAGAGGCATCAAAACGGCGTTTCTCAAATCAGCGTATTTCGCCGACGACAAATCAATCTCAAACGGGTCTTCCGGCAGATTAAATTTGACGGCGCAATTTTGATGGTCGCCGAGCGCGTCCACTGCCAAAAACGCGGACTGCGGATTTTCAATGACGCGGGCGATTGGCGGCGAAGGCAAATTTCGAGTTTGGAAAAACCAAAATCCCAAACCGGCGGTTAAAACAATCGCCGCCGCGACCGCCAGCCAAGAGTTTCTACTCGTCCAAAAAACATTTCTCGGCTTTGCGCTTTGTTGTAATCGAGCGCGGAGATTTCTCCGAAAATCTTCGCGCATTTGAAATTGCGGCGAATTTACAACGGCGGAGCGCATCTGCAAAAGAAGATTGCGCCGCGTTTGAATCTCGCGCCGGCAATCCGCGCATTCTTCCAAATGACGCAAAAGGTCGTGGTTGGTTTCGGTCAAAAGCTCGTCGCTCAAATATGAATCAATCAATTCTCGAAAATCTTGGCACTTCATAAAGATTTTCCCTCTCGTCGTTTAATTTCTTTTTCCTCTTCAATCCCGATGCCGTAATTTCTCGCATAAACGGCTAACTCGCCGCGCAGGATTTTCCGTCCGCGATGCAGCCGCGACATTACCGTTCCAATCGGAACGTCTAAAAACGCCGCGATTTCTTTATATGCAAAACCTTCGACATCGCACAATAAAACTATCTCTCGAAAAGTGTCCGGCACTTTTTTCAACGCCTGCAAAACATCTTCGTCGGTGATATTCTGCGGAATCGGAGTTTCAAACTGCACGGTCCCGGCGATTTTTTCTTCCGTGTCGGGGACGAGGCGCAGATTCGTCTGTTTCCTTAATTGCTTGTAATGTGTGTGATACATAATCGTCGTCAGCCACGCTTTGCAGTTCGAGCCTTTTTCGTAACGATGAAAAGATTTGAGAGCCTGCATCATCGTTTCCTGCACTAAATCTTCCGCCGTCTCGCGGCTTCGTTTCAGATACATCGCCACGCGAAACAAATCCGCGCTGAACGGCATCGCTTCCTGCTCGAAATCTTCCCACGAAATTTCGTCTTCGGTTTTTCCTTTGATTAGCCTGAACATTCGAGCCTCAAATCCTTTTCCCAATTTATCTAATGTGTATTTTACGCCGATTTATTCCGGCGCGACTTTCAAATTACAAATTTCACAAGCGCGAATTTGTTAACCGCCGTTTTTCGGGATATAAATTTCGCTTGATAATCATAATAATTTATGTTAAACCATAAACAGAGTCGAATTGCTCGCGCTGTCGGCTCGCATTTCAAATGGACAAACTCCTTCCGCAGTCTAAAGTCCAGCCAACGTAAAAACTTTTGAAATCATCAATTATGAGTAACGATTCAGCCGAAGTTTATCGGCGCGAATCGGCTTTATAGTTCGTCTATATTTTGACGCAATGCTTGCTAAAAAAAGCGTTGTTTTAGTTGACGAGGAGAAATACTAGAATGAAAAACGAAACGGCTAAAAAGAAAGAAACATCCGAAAAACTAATTCTGCTCGACCCGGATTTGAAAAGTCCGCGAGCGAAAGATTTTGAAGACAAATTATTGTCTTTTATTGTCGGGCAAGAACGCGCCGTTCGCCGGATGAGCGGACTTTTTCAAATCTATCTGGCGGGAATGAACAATCCGGCGCGTCCGGTCGGAACATTATTATTTTTGGGTCCGACGGGTTCGGGAAAAACGCGCGTCGTCGAAGCGGCAGCGCAGGTTTTATTCGGCGAGCCGCACGCGGTCGTCAAAATTGACTGCGCCGAATTTCAGCACTCGCACGAGATTGCCAAACTCATCGGCTCGCCTCCGGGATATTTGGGACACCGCGAAACTTCGCCGATGTTGACGCAGGAAAATTTGGATAAAGCGCACACCGACGATACGAAATTGACTTTCGTTCTTTTCGACGAAATCGAAAAAGCGTCTGACGCTTTGTGGCAGCTTTTACTTGGGATTTTGGACAAGGCGACGCTGACTTTGGGCGACAATCGCCGCGTTGATTTTTCAAAAACGGTCGTCATTATGACATCGAATTTAGGCGCGAGAGAAATGTCGGAAATGATTTCCGGCGGCATCGGTTTCGCTCCGACCAAAATGAATAAGGAAGCCGACGACAACGAAATTGACACGAAAATTTACCGCACCGCGCTCGAAGCCGCCAAGCGAAAATTCTCGCCGGAATTTATGAATCGCATTGACAAAGTGATTGTCTTTAGAAGTTTGAAAGAACATCATCTTCGTCAGATTCTCGACATCGAACTGCGCGGCGTGCAGGAACGAATCACCGATTCGGCGGGGACGAAATTTATTTTTGAATGTTCCGATAAGGCAAAGGAATTTTTGCTCGGCGAAGGTATTGATTTGAAATATGGAGCGCGGCATCTGAAACGCGCGATTGAAAGATTTCTCGTTTATTCGCTTTCCAATCTCGTAGCGACCGAGCAGGTTGAAACCGGCGATCTCGTTACGATTGATTTCGATACCGACCAAAATAAACTCGTCTTTACGAAACAGTCGGGCAAAATGATTGTCAGCGACGGCGACGAAAATTTATTCGATTACGAACCGGAAACCAAATTCGACGCTATCGGACTTCCGCTTCCGCAAGCCCAAGCCGCCGCGAGCGGAAAGGGAAGCAAGTCGAACGATAATAACGAAAGTTGAGATTCGATTTATTTAGTCGAAAAATCACTATCCACGAAAAACACGAAGCGGCACGAAAAGATTCAACTTATTTCGTGCCGCTTCGTGTTTTTCGTGGACGATAAAAATCAAATTTTCCAATCCAGAGACCTCTTCACCGCCGCGTTCCAATCGCCGCGCAGTTTTTCTATTTCTGCTGGCGAGCGTCGCGGCGTGAAAATTTTGTCGGCTTGCCAATGCGTTACGAGTTCGCTTTTATCCTTCCAAAATCCGACTGCCAAACCCGCGAGATAAGCCGCGCCGAGCGCAGTCGTTTCGGTAATCTTCGAGCGCACGACGGGAATCTGCAAAACATCGGCTTGAAATTGCAGAAGCGAATCGTTGCGAGTCGCGCCGCCGTCAACTCTCAATTCTTTTAATTCGATGTGCGAGTCGGCACGCATCGCGTCGAGCAAATCCGCCGTTTGGTAAGCGATTGATTCGACGGCGGCGCGGGCAATGTGCGCTTTGCCCGTGCCGCGCGTCAAACCGATTATCAAACCACGCGCCGTTTGATTCCAATGCGGTGCGCCGAGACCGACAAACGCCGGAACAAAATAAACGCCGCCGTTGTCCGCAACCGAATTTGCAAGTGCTTCGACATCGCTCGATTTCTCGATTATTTCCAAAGAATCGCGCAGCCATTGAATAATCGCGCCGCCGATAAAAACGCTTCCTTCCAAAGCGTATTCGGTTTTATCATTGATGCGCCAAGCGATTGTGGTGAGCAATTTGTTTTCCGATTTTACAATTTCCGTTCCGGTATTTTGCAGCAGAAAACAGCCTGTTCCGTAAGTGCTTTTCGACGCGCCGCGCTCGAAACAAATCTGCCCGAACAGCGCAGCTTGCTGGTCGCCCGCGATTCCGGCGATTTTTATTCCTTTCAATTCGTTCGGCGTTTTCACTTCGCCGTAAATTTCCGACGAAGATTTTACTTCGGGCAAAATTTGTCGCGGCACATCGAAAATTTCCAAAAGCTCGTCATCCCAATCAAGTGTCTCAATATTGAAAAGCATCGTCCGCGAAGCGTTTGAAACGTCGGTCAAATGGTTCGTCCCGTTCGTCAATTTCCAAACGAGCCAACTGTCACTCGTTCCAAAACAAAGCTCGCCGTTTTCGGCTTGTCGTCTTGCGCCTTCGATGTTTTCCAAAATCCAATTTATCTTGCTCGCCGAAAAATATGCGTCAACTTCCAAACCTGTTTTCTCTCGAATAAGCGAAGCGTAATTTTTTCTGATTTCATCGCAGAAAGCGGAAGTGCGACGGTCTTGCCAGACGATTGCGTTACAAATCGTTTCGCCGGTTTTTCTGTTCCACACGACGGTCGTTTCGCGTTGATTGGTGATGCCGACGGCGGCAATGTCTCTCGCTGTCAGACGCGCTTTTTGCAACGCTTCGATTGCCGTCCGCATTTGCGTTTCCCAAATCTCTTGCGGATTGTGTTCGACCCAACCGCTTTGCGGATAAATTTGCGCGAACTCTTTTTGCGCGATGGAAATTATACGGCTGCTGGCATCGAAAATTATCGCTCGACTGCTCGTTGTGCCTTGGTCGAGTGCAAGAATATATTTCATTTTTACAATGCTTGTTTTCTTTCCAAAAATCAATTGTTAAATTTTCGCCAATCCGTAATCGCAGTATTCGATAAGCGGACACTTTTCACACAAAGGTTCGTGTGGGCGACAAATTTTTCTGCCTAAGCGAATCGTATTAACGTGCAGCGAATAAAATTTTCCCGCCGGCGCGAGTTCATCCAAAAGCCTATGCGCTGCTTGGTCGGAGATTTTTTCGGGCAAAATTCCCATCCGCCGAAAAACGCGGAAAATATGTGTGTCGAGCGGAAATACTTCTTTGTGCAGCGCGAAAAGCAGCGTGCAGGCGACGGTTTTCGGACCGATGCCGCGAAAGGTTTTGAGGTAATTCCGCGCCGCTTCGTCCGTCATTTTCTCGATAAATTTTAGCGAAAGTTTGCCGCGCGTTTCCTTTAACTGCCGCAGTAAATCTTTGATAACTTTTGCCTTTTGATTTGCCAAGCCGCCGAGCCGAATCGCGTCGGCAATTTCGCTCGTTTCAGCCGCGAGAACCGCTTCCCAAGTTGCAAAACGACTTCTCAAATTGCGATAAGTTCGACGGCTGTTTGCATCGCTCGTCGCCTGCGACAAAATGATTTCAACGAGCATCGCCAGCGCGTCGCTCTTTCGGGAAAGTTTCGGTTCGCCGAAAGTGTTTTCGAGGTTTTGCACGATATAATCGAAAGGCTTTTCTTCTTTTATTTTTTCGACGAATTCAGCCCAAATTTCTCCTTTCGGTTTTGCCTGCATTAAATCATCATATTTTATCGAGAGCCTGCTGCAAATCCGCCATCAAATCATCTACGTATTCGATTCCGACCGAAAGCCGAACCAAACCGTCGGTGATGCCCGCCCGCAATCGTTCTTCGGACGAAAGCGTCGAGTGCGTGGTCGAAGCCGGATGAATGATGGTCGTTTCGACTCCGCCGAGCGAAGTGGCAAGCGTGCAGACATCCAAATTATTAACCAGCGTTTTTCCCGCTTCGATTCCGCCGATGTCAAACGTGATTATTCCGCCAAAACCTTTCATTTGCCGCTTGGCAATTTCATTTTGCGCCGATAAAGCCGGATAAAAAACCTCTTTCACCTGAGAGTGTTTTGACAACATATTTGCCAAAGCGAATGCGTTTTGGTTGTGTCGTTCCATTCGCAGAGCGAGCGTTTTTATTCCGCGCAAAACCAGCCACGCAACTTGCGGCGCGATATTTCCGCCGTATAGTTTGGTCGTTTTTAATCTCGCTTGTTCGACATATTCCTTTTTCCCGACCAGCAAACCTGCCGCCAAATCGCTGTGTCCGCCGAGATATTTGGTCGCACTGTGAATCAGCAAATCAATGCCCGAATCAAGCGGTCTTTGATTAAACGGCGTGGCAAAAGTATTGTCGGCAACGGTTGTTATGTTGTTTTGTCGGGCGATTTTGGCAACTTCCGAAATGTCCGTGATTCTGAGTAAAGGATTGGAAGGTGTTTCAATCCAAAAAACCTTTGTGTTCGGCTTTATCGCGCTCGCGTAATTTTCGGTGGTTGTCGCGTCAACAAAACTGGTTTCAACGCCGAAATTTTCAGCCAGATGATTTAAGAAAAGAGTCGTCGTCGAATACATTGAGGTGGGCGCAACGATATGGTCGCCCGATTTTACGATTGTTAAAAGAGCGGCTGAAACCGCCGCCATTCCAGACGCGAATGCCAGCGCGGATTCGCCGCGTTCGAGTTCGGCGATTGTTTTTTCCAGCGCGGTTTGCGTCGGGTTGCCAAAGCGTCCGTAAAAATAACCTTCGCGCTCGTGATTATGAATCGCCGCGCCCGTGTCGGCATCGGGAAAGGCGTAAACCGACGCGGTATAAATCGGCACGGAAATCGCCCCGAAATTTTCCGATAAATCTGTTCCTGCGTGAACCGCTAAAGTGTAAAAAGATTTTTCCTGCATAGCTTCTCCGAGAATAAAACACAGATTAGCACAAACAGATGTCGAGGAGTGAAAAGTGAATCGAGCTTTAGGGAAAAATATCGCGGCGGCAAAAATGTATTTTTGCCGCCGCGCACTTATTCATTTTGCTTTTGAATAAAATCAATCAGCCACTTGTGCAGTTGGTCGCGCACGGCTCGAAAAACTTTCAGCCGCGATTGATAATCGCCGACGGTTTCGGGCGGCGGGTCTGTAAAACTTCGGTGTATGCGCGTCGCTGCGGCGGGGAAAACAGGGCAGGTTTCTTTTGCATTGTCGCAAACGGTGATGATGTAATCGAAATTTTGTCCGGCGAATTCGGCGACCGATTTCGAGCGATGTTTGGAAATATCAATGCCGATTTCACGCATCGCTTCGACGGCTTCGCGGCGCACTTCGCCCGGCGCAACGCCCGCGCTTTCAACTGTAAATTTGTCCGCGCCCAACTCGCGCAACAAACCTTCCGCCATCTGACTGCGGGCGGAATTTCCGGTGCATAAAATTAACACGCGCTTTTTTCGCTTCATATATTTTCTTTCTTCACGCCATCTTTTTCTCGATGCGAAACGATGACGGCTTGCGCGTCCGTTTTGCTGATTGGCACGAGCCATCGAAACAGCACGGTTGCCGCGAACGCGCCGAGAAATTGTGCGGCGATAAACGCGGGCGCATCCGTCGGGCGAATGCCGGCAAACGTATCGCTCATCGAACGCGCCAGAACTACCGCCGGATTTGCAAACGAAGTCGAAGCCGTGAACCAGTAAGCGGCAGTGATATAAGCGGCGACGGCAAACGGCGCGGCGATTGACGAACGCAAACGAGAGCAGCCCCAAATTACCGCCAGCAACCCGAATGTAGCGACAAATTCGCTAAACCATTGCGCCGTCCCATGCCGCATCTTTTGCGAAGCGAAAAAAACGGGTAGTTCAAACATCACATTCGCCGCCGCGACCCCGACGAATGCGCCGGTTATTTGCGCGGCAATATAAGCCGCCGCGTCGCGCCATGAAATACCTTTCTGCCACGCATCGCAAACCGTTACCGCCGGATTAAAATGTGCGCCGGAAATCGTGCCGAACGTCAGAATGAGTGCGACCAGAGCCGCGCCCGTGGCAATCGTATTAGCCAGCAAAGCGATAGCGAGATTTCCGCCCGCGAGCCGCTCCGCCATAATGCCCGAACCGACGATTGCCGCCAGCAGCATCGCCGTCCCCAATCCTTCAGCAGCAACGCGCCGCGCTAGTGTTTGATTCATTTGTAATTGTAATCGGCGAACAACATCCAACCGCTTCTTCCGTTTCTACTTCAAGCGTTTTGCTTCCGCATCCGCACGAATTTGCTTCGGTTAAATTGTCTTCCAACACGACGAAAACCTCCCATTCATTGCCGTCCGGGTCGCGCACCCAAGTTTTGTCTTGCAGCGCGTAGCAGCAATTCGTCTGCATTTCTTCTCTCGTTTTAAGCCCGACTTCCTCCCAACGCGATTTCGTCGCTAAAACGTCTTCGGTAGAAGCGACTTGAATGCCGAGATGCGACAACGCGCCGCGCTCGTGATAGATTGATTCGTTCAAAGCTAAATTGAGCGGCGGATTTTGCACATCGAATTTCGCATATCCGGCGCGAACTTTCGCCGGTTCGATGCCGAAAAGTTTATGATAAAACTCGATACTTGTCTCCACGTTTCGCACGTTTAAAGAAACGTGCGGCTTTAATGTTTTAATTGTGTTCATAATTTTCTCCTCATATTCGCTTAGGCAAATATGTTTATATTTATAATCCCGAAAATAAAATTTGTCAATACGATTTTGCGTAAATGTGATAAAATTTTCTCGTTATGGTAAGTATGCAAACTTTTTTTACGGCTTTGGCGGACAGAACCCGGCGGCGGCTTTTAAATTTAATGCGCGAACACGAAATTTGCGTTTGTTATTTCACGGAAGTTTTAGAGGTCGGTCAGTCGAAAATCTCGCGTCATCTGGCGTATCTGCGAAACGCCGAAATTGTTACGGCGCGGCGCGAAGGCAAATGGATATATTACCGAATCGTCGAGCCGGAAGATTTTTACGCTCGGCAAATTTTGCAGGAAACTCTCAATTGGCTAAAATCTCAAGAGCGAATGCAAAGGGATTACGACAAATTAACGCTCGTCTGCGCTATGCCGAACGCGCCGATAACAATTTCCCGCGCTCCGAAGCCAAACACATTACGCGAAACGAATATGTCTTACGAGCCGAAAGAAGAGTTGGAAACTTTTCTTTTATAAATCGTCCTTTTGCTTTTCACGATACGGACAGTGGCGGCAATTATTCTTGCAGCAGTATCCGCGCTTTTCGAGAAAATGCGCGGTTAAAACCATCAAGCCGTTTTCAAAATAATAATCAACGCCTTCGACGAGTTTTTCCGCTTTTGAATCTTTCGGTTTGATTTCCAAATTTATTTTGTTTTCGTTTATGAAGCTAACTTACATCAACTCGTAAAGTGCCAAAAATTCTTTGTTGCCTTCCGCACCTGTAATCGGTGAATCAATTACGCCGGAATTTTTCAAGCCGCAAGTCTTGGCGAAAGCGTTTATTCGTTCGATTACTTGTTTGTGTTTCGCTTTGTCGCGCACGATTCCGCTCGCGCCGACTTCGCCTTTGCCGACTTCAAATTGCGGTTTAATCAAAACGATTATTCGACCATTCTCTTTCAAAAGCGGAACAAGCGCGGGCAAGATTTTCGTTGCGGAAATAAACGAAACGTCCATCACGATTAAATCGAATTTCTCCGCAAAATCTTCCGCTTTAAGATAACGCGCGTTGGTGTTTTCTCGGACTTCGACGCGCGAATCGCTTCGGAGTTTCCAATCAATTTGATTTGTTCCGGCATCAACCGCTACGACTTTTTTCGCGCCGTTCTGTAGAAGACAATCGGTAAAACCGCCGGTTGATGCGCCAACGTCGAGACAAATATATTCGCTTGAGCAAATATGAAGTTCCTCTAAGGCTCGTTCGAGTTTTAATCCGCCTCGACCAACGTATTTATTTTCATTCGAGAAACCTTTAATACGAATTTTCGCTTCGCGCGAAAAGGTTTCCGATGCGTTTTCGACGCGCCTTTCATTAACTAAAACAACGCCGGACATTATCAGTGCTTTCGCTTTTGGAAGCGAGTCGGCGAACCCGAAATCAATCAGAAGTTTATCAACGCGCTCTTTTTTCATTGGGAAAATTTACTAATTTTGTTTAGCGATTCTAATGTTCGATTCGTTTTCCGGTTTCAACCGACAAGTGTTATGCTGAAATTTGAATGTAACAAAAATGAATGAGGAATTAAAATTATCGCGCTTTGCCGGCTATGCTTGGTTTGTTTTGGCGTATAACGTCGTGGTTATAATTTGGGGCGCGTTTTTGCGAGCGTCGCTTTCGGGCGATGGCTGCGGACAGCATTGGCTGACGTGCGGCGGCGAAATCGTGCCGAGTGCGCCGCAATTTAAAACGATAATCGAGTTTTCACACCGCGTATCAACCGGATTAGCGTTCTTCGTCGTTTTAATTTTATTTGTTTGGGCGTTTAAAAAATACAAAAAAAATCAATCGGTGCGAAAAGCGGCTTTCGCTTCATTTGTCTTTATCGTCGCCGAAGCACTTATCGGCGCGGGACTCGTTTTGACCGGAAACACTGCCGAAAATTTAACCGCGTCGCGTCCGTTTTGGATGGCGGCGCATTTGATTACGACTTTTTCGCTGCTCGCGGTTTTGACTTTAACAGCGTGGCTGGCGAGCGGCGGAAAATCATTCGAATTCGGTGCGGAACGCAGAATTCCTCTTTTGCTGGCGATTGCCGTTTTCGGAATTTTTCTGGTCGGAATGAGCGGCTCGGTCGCGGCTTTGAGCAGTATGCTTTTTCCTTCAGCAACTTTGGCGGAAGGCGTGGCAAAGGATTTTTCAGAAACTTCAAATATTTTGCTTCGGCTGCGCGTCAGCCATCCGATTTTGTCCGTTTCGGTCGGCGTTTATTTAATTTTTCTGGCAAACTGGATTAAGTCGAGAGCGCGGGAAAATTTACAAGTGAATCGCTGGACGACGGTTTTAACGGTTCTCATCGGCGTTCAATTTCTGGCTGGCGCATTCACATTTTTGATGCTTGCGCCGATTGTTTTGCAGCTCGTTCATTTGCTTCTGGCGGACGCGGTTTGGGTAGCTTTCGTATTGATGGCAGCGAGCATTTTGGCGGACGAAAATTTTTATACGGAGAAGGAATATTCCGTAAAAGCGCAAAGTGCGCTGAAGGAAATGCGAGTGAAAAATTGATGTGATTTTCGATTGATTGAAATAAATAACTATTCGGAATAACTGAAAGTTGTGAACGAATAATTAATAACGGAAAATTGCGCGTTATCAGCTATCAGTTTTCAGCTTTCAGTTATTCCGAAGATGATTCAATAATCTACAAAAATTTAACAATTTGACCGATGTTTCTGTCTCGATTATTGAGCCGCGCCGACTTTGTATTCGATGCGCCGATTTTTGAATTTATTGTCGGGCGTGTCATTCGGCGCGACCGGATTCGATGCGCCGTAGCCCTTCGCCGACAACATATCTTTTTTCACGCCGAGACGAACGAGTTCGTTCATCACGGCGTTGGCGCGGTCTTCAGAAAGTTTCATATTCGCCGCCGCATCGCCGTCCGAATCAGTGTAGCCGCCGATTTCAATTTTCGCCGCTTCGGTCTGCGCCTTTAAAACTTCCGCCGCTTTCTGCAAAACCGGCTCGGCATCGGCGGGAATCGCCGCGCTGCCCGACGCAAAATTGATAATCGAAGCGTTCAAAGCCGAAACTACTTGGTCAATGGTTTTCGCTTCGGAGAGATTTTGCAACGCTTCTTCGTTGGCTTGTTTGGAAACCGCTTCCGCGCTCGAAACCGAAACCGGAAGCCGCCAGCCCGTTCCGAAAAGCGTTTTCAGACGGTCAATCGCGGCTTGCGGCAAACCGTTCGCAACGGTTATCGCATTGCCGACAAAACTCAATTCGCCCGTTTTCCAATCTTTCAAATTCGGAAGCAGAGCCGCGAAATTCGTCCACCAATTCGCATTAAAAGGCTTCGCGTTGGCTTCGACCTTTAAGCCGGAAAAATCAACATTGCCCGCGCCGTATTGTGCCGTCAGCGCGTCAGCGATTTGCTTTTTGGTCGCTTCGTCCGGCACAACGCCCGACGCGACATATTTGCCGTTGTCGGCTTTCAAATCGAAACTCGAATTGACGGTTTTGGCAGAAGCGTTGACGTTTGAATTCAACGAAGCTTTGTTCGTGTTTGCGTTCGTCGCCAACGGCTTGACAGGTTCGGACGATTTGCCGCAAAACGAATAGCCGATAACTAAAAGCAAGCCGAGCAGCAAAAGCGGGATTAACCATCTCAAAGGCGAATCGTTGTTTGCCGGATAATCGTCAACTCTATTTAAAGCGTCGTTCGTCCTCGCGCCGACTATTCCACCTTCAAAGGAAGCCGCGTCTAATCTATCGCCGATAATTGGTCGGTTGAGCGTATCGGTCGCGGCAGACGCTTCGATGCGGTCGAAAGTTTCCGCTGCCGTAAAGCCCGCCGCGCCGCCCGTCAGATAACCGCCGATTGTCGAAAGCAAATGATCGTCTTCCAGCAAAACTCCGTCGGGCGTGAGCGCGTCAATCACGCGCGGAGTCATAAACGCGGTCGCCGAAGTCGCCGTGTTATAATCCGTTCCCGCTCGATTGGCGATTGAATCGAGCGTATCCGTTCCCAGAGCCGATTCAATCTGCTCGTTGGAAATAGCCGTGTTCGCACCCGAATTTATCCATGACGAAGCCGTGTCGCCCAAACCGACTTCGTTGAATCTTTCCAAAAATCCTTTCAAACCGCCGCGCGTTTCGTCGGTCATCAAAGCCAAAAGAGCGGAAAGCACGCCGGACGCTTTGCCGCCCAAACTAAACTTCGCATCGGCTTCGTTGATAATCGAATCAAACATTGTCATCTCGTTTTCTCCTCGAATGAAATTTAGATAATGCCTAAAAACTTATTTTTTGCTTGCTCGCCATTGTTTCCCAAGTGCCGCCGCCGCGTCAAGTTTCTGCTGCATTTCGCGTCGTTTATTTTCGATTTCCGCGTCGTTCGCATCAGCCGCGACGTAAATCGATTCGCTGATAAAAACCCGCGCCCGCGTGAACGGTTTCGGAATTTGCAGATTGTCCCAACTGTTTATCTGCCAAAAATTTTCCGCCTCGACGACGAACGGCATCAACGGATTGCCCGTCTTTTTCGCCAATAAAACCGCGCCGGTTTTGGCGAGGTATTTCGGACCTTTCGGACCGTCAACCGTAAAACCCGTCGGCAATCCGCGCCGCATTAGACGAATCATTTCGATGAGCGCGCCGACACCGCCGCGCGTCGAAGAACCGCGCACCGCGCCGTAGCCGAAACGCCTGATAAAGCGGGCGATGTATTCGCCGTCAAAACTCTGCGAAGTTATGACGACGATTCCGCGATTGCGAAAAAAATAAGTTCCCGCGAAAATCCGGTTGTGCCAGAAACAATAAATCGGAATTTTTCCGTCGCGCTCGATTTGCTCGAAATTTTCCCAGCCTTCGGTTTCGTAGCGAATCGTTTTTCCGATGTATTTTATTAGCAGGTAAAACGCGCGTTCCGCCAGATGAATGATAATTTTCTGCTTGAAAGAATAAGCCGACAAATCGGCTGGAGCGGATGAATTTTCTTTTTTTCGCAGCATCGGATAGAAAATCGTCGGGCGTTTGGTTTATAGTATGCAACAAAGAAATTTATTTTATCGTAAATTTCCGTTAGAGGCTTTTCACGAAAAGCTAAAATTTATTGAAAACGAAAGGGCGCGAGATGCAGAAGAAAATTTTGATTGTTGACGACCACGACGATTTAAGCACGGCTTTGACCGAAGAATTCAGCCGACTCGGAAATTCCATAAAAACGTGCGAGAGCCGTGTCGAAGCCGTCGAGTTGATCGAACGGGAAAATTTCGATTTGATTATCACCGATTTGGACGGCGAGCAACTCACCGAAACAAAAGACGAAAACGATAAAGAAATAACTTGCCTGCCCGCCGCCGAAGAAAATGCGCGAAGCAATATCAAAGCCTTCAAAATTTGCGTCTCCAATTATAAAAACGATGAATTTGCCGAAGACGAATTGAAAAACTTCATCGAAACCACTTTGACTTACAAAGCGAAATTCGTTGACAAAAAAGCGGTCGTGCAAAGCCGGCGCGAGAAAATCGAATTTGAAATTCCGAGCCTTATTTCCCTGATGCACGGCATTCTCGATTACCTGATAAAGCGCGTCGAAAAAATCGGAGTCGTCCGCGCCGAAAATTCAAATCTCTTTATCGCGCTTGATGAAGCGTTTGTCAACGCCGTCAAACACGGCAACAAATTCGACGCGACGAAACTCATCCGAATCGCGGCGGACGTTTCCGTCAAAGAAGCGCGTTTCACCATCGAAGACGAAGGCGAAGGCTTTAACGTCGCCGAAGTCCCAGACCCGACCGACACGAAAAATCTTTTCAAAACTTCCGGTCGCGGCGTGCTGATAATTCATAACGTAATGGACGAAGTGCGCTACAACAAACGCGGCAATCGTTTGGAAATGATTAAGAAAAGCGACAACCGGGAAAAAAACGAAATAACGAAGGAATAGCCACAAAAAAGCACAGAAAGCACAAAATTTTTGTTTTTCCTTTTTGCGCCTTTTGTGCTTTTTTGCGGCTGCTCTTTTGATAAAATAAATAGTCAATGAAAATCACAATCGGACAAATCAACACGACGAACGGCGACATCGAAGGCAATGTCGGCAAGATTTTGCAGGCAATCGAACAGGCGAAAAAAGATAATTCGGAGATGATTGTTTTTCCCGAAGTCGCCACGCACGGCTACACTTCGTTCGATTGGTTTCTCGACGCGGATATTATCGAACACGCCGAAGAACCGCTTCAAAAAATTATTCCGGCGACCGAAAACATCACGGCGATTGTCGGCACGGTTCGCCGAACGGAAGACGCGAACGGCAAAAAATTATTCAATTCGGCGGCGGTCATTCACAACAAAAAATTGCTCGGTTACGCCGATAAAACGCTTCTGCCCGAATACGACGTTTTCGATGATCCGAGATATTTCGAGCCGTCGGACGTTCGTCGAATGTTCGAGATTGACGGGCGCAAAATCGGCGTTGTCGTCTGCGAAGATTTTTGGAACGACAAAACTTTTTGGAAAGAAAGATTATACGACGTTGACCCGGCGGACGAACTGATTGTGCAGGGCGCGGACTTAATCGTTGCGCTGAACGCTTCGCCGTTCAACAAAGGCAAAATCAAACTGCGCTGCGATATGGTCGCGCACCGCGCACGCTTGCAGAAAAAGCCGATTGTATTCGTCAATTTAGTCGGCGGCAACGACGGCATAATTTTCGACGGCGCGAGCTTAATCGCCGATGAAGAAGGCGACATAATTTTACAGGCAAAGGCATTTGAAGAATTCGTCGAAACAATCGAACTCGACGTTCGCAAACCCGACGCGCGGGGAATCACGGGCAACGAATGTGAAACGATTCGGCGGGCGTTGGTTTTGGGAATCAAAGATTACGCGCAGAAAAATCGGTTTGACAAAGCGGTTTTAGGTTTGTCGGGCGGCATTGATTCGGCGTTGGTGGCGACGCTCGCGTGCGAAGCGTTGGGCGCAGGAAATGTTTTGTCGGTGATGATGCCGTCGCCGTTTTCTTCCGAAGGAAGCATCACGCATTCGGAAACACTCGCGGCAAATCTCGGAATGCCGATTCGATTAGAGCCGATTTCCGGCGCGTTTGAAGTTTTGTTAAAGCAGTTGAATCTGCACAAACCGACGCACGGCGGCGAAAATCTCGCGGCGGAAAATATGCAGTCGCGCTTGCGCGGAGTTATTTTAATGACGATTTCCAATGCCGAAGGAAGACTCGTTTTGGCGACGGGAAACAAGTCGGAATTGGCGGTCGGTTACTGCACTTTATACGGCGACACGAACGGCGGGCTTGCGGTTATCGGCGACGTTTTAAAAACGGAAGTCTACAAAATCGCCCGCCACATCAATGACAGCGCGAAACGCGAAATTATTCCGAACGCGATTATCGAAAAAGCTCCGTCGGCGGAACTCGCGCCGAACCAATTCGACCAGGACAGCTTGCCGCCATACGACGCGATGGACAAAGTTTTGAAAAGATATTTTGAAGATAAACTCGCGCCCGAAGAAATTATCGCCGAAGGAAACGACCCGAAATTGGTTTATGATTTGCTCAACCGCGTCGAATCGTCCGCCAACGAATTCAAACGCCGCCAGCTTCCGCCGACGCTGATTATTTCTCGCAACGCCATCGGTATCGGTCGCCGCCGTCCGGTTACGCACCGCTATCGTCGAAATCCGACGGATTAAAATTTTTTTAAGATTCCTGCAAGAAAATTTTTCGCGCTCCGTTCATTTCGGCAAGGCAGTAAGCCAAATCGAAATTAAACGGAGATTTTTATGACAGTGAAATATACGAATCCTTTGGAAAATATCAAAATCGCCAGTCCTTGCTCGCAAGATTGGGACGCGATGATTGGAACGGAACGCAAACGCTTCTGCGGCGAGTGCAAGCTGAATGTTTATAATCTGTCGGGAATGTCGCGCACGGAAGCCGAAAATCTTTTAATGAATTCAGAAGGTCGCTTGTGTGTGAGATTTTTCAAACGCGCCGATGGAACGATTTTGACGAAAGATTGTCCGGTCGGCTGGCAGGCGATAAAGCGGCGCGTGTCGAAAATTTCGGCGGCAGCGGCTTCGCTCGTTTTCGGCGTTATCGGCGGACTCGGTTTTACGTCGAGTTTCAATCAGCCGGAAAGCGTCGAAACGGGACGTTTAATTTCCGTTTTGAAAACGCCCAAACCAACGCCGACACCGGAGCGTGAACGTCTGATGGGCGCGGTCGCATATTCTTCGCCGACTCCAAAGGCAACGCCGAAGAAAGACGCGGAAGTTTTAATGGGAAAACCGAGCCTTTCAAGAAACTGATACGGAAATGAGAAATGAGAAATGAGAAATGAGAGATAAAGAACAAGATAAAAATTTATTTCTCATCTCTCATTTCTCATTTCTCCACGTCATTTTTTTACAAAATAGCCGCGCCGCGCACGGACGCGAAATTTTTGCGGAAAGTTTAAGCCGACGCTCAGATTGACGAATTTGTTGTTTGGAAAATCGCCTTCCGAGTAATACTGCAAGAGATATTGAGCGCGAAGCTCGTTCGAGATTTGACGGAAAATGCGGTCGAGAATTTGAATGTTTTGCTTCTCAAAGCTCGCCGAGTTTTTTTCGCTGATAAATTCCGGCAGAAAGGCTGTGCCGCCCGTTTCATTGGCAAATCGCTGCAAGGCATTCTGCGCTCTTTGGCTGGCGACATTTAATCGCACCGACGGTCCCGACGGATTGATTGCGTAGAAAACCGTATCGGCATTTTGCAAAGACTGCAAGACGCTCGCCTGCGCCTGTTGATGAGATTTATCAGTCCGAACGGCTCGCTGGTCGAGGTCTTTCTGCGTCAATCTGTTCACGTCCAAATCTTTATAAGCGGCAACCGTCGCATTTCGCGTCATCTCGCTGAAATTATCTTCGCCGTCGGAGATGGATAAAATCACGCGGCGAGTTTTCGGTTTCGCATTCGCATTTAGATAGCGAGCCGCCGTCGTAACCGTGTCGTAAAAAGCGGTTGACGATTTTGTTTGAATAATCGAGCGCACGTTGATTGAGGTTTTTTCCGCCGTGTCGCGTGTTTGCAGCAAAATCGGTTTGTCCGTGATAAGAAAAATCGTCGCGTGGTCTTCCGGTCGCATCACGTTTTGCAGGAATTGCGCGGCAGCCGATTTTTCCAACTCGAAAATTTTATTTACGCTGCTCGAAACGTCTATCAGCAGAGCGATTTCAAGCGGAACTTTCTCGGCATCGGAAATTTGCTCGATTTGCTGCGGTTTGTTTTCTTCGGAGACGAAAAAATCCTGCGCCTTGAGATTTGAAACCGGCTGACCGTTTGCGTCCAAAACCGAAACCGGAATGATGACGAGCCGCGATTCGACCTTAATCACATCGCCGTCGTCTTCAACCTTCGGTGTCGGTTTCGGCGTTTGAGCGAAGCCGGAAAAAACGAAAATTAAAATTGCCGCAACTGTGAAGCCAATTTTTTTCTGCATAAAAAACTCCGAATTTCAAACAAAAAATTACCGCAGGAAACGCGGGCGGAAAGAGAGAAACCTTTGATGATTTTTCTCACCTTTCAGCGTTCGCGTTTCCTGCGGTTTTATTTTTCCTAAGTTATTTCTCGTCGTTCGGTCCGGTCGTCGCGTCTTTTCTGACTTCGACGTTTTGATTCAAACCGCGACTCGCCAAAAGTTTGACTTCAACGCGGCGATTTTGCTGCCGACCTTCGAGCGTCGAATTATCGGCAACCGCTTGAAGCTCGCCGAAACCATAAGACGTTCCGATTCGGCGAAGCGGAATGTTATGCGTTTCAACCAAATAATCAATGACGGCTTGAGCGCGTTTTTGGCTCAAGATTTTATTTTTTTTCTCATCGCCGTCCGAAGAAGCAAAACCGGTGATTTCGATTGTGTAACCTTTCATCGTCATCGCCGTCTGCGCTACTTGGTCGAGATTCGCTTTCGCTTCGTCCGAAAGTTCCGCGCTGGCGACTTTGAAATTAACCGTCGAAGTTGACTGCACGACATAATCGTCGAGCGAAGAAATTCTCTGATTCGTCGCATTTACGCCGGCGACCGCCGCGTCCGCCGTATCTTGCGCGGCTTTCGCGCCGCCGCGGGTGGCATTGGAAATTGCCATCAATTCGTCTATCTGACCGGAAACGCGCTGCGCGTTTTCTTCGGCTTGCGTCAGACGCTCTTCAGCCGGAGCGACGCGGGTTTCGATTGACTGCGCGACGCGCAAATCATCTTTGCCGAAACGAATTTTATCAGCCGATAACGCGCCCGAATTATTAGCGCGACCTTCGACTTCCAAGTTCAAACCGCGAACGATTTGATTCGTGGCGACCGTATTGCTGCCGCCGAAAAATCCGCCCTTCGTTTTGATGCTCGTATTTGAATCGAGAACAATCTTCGTATCAACACCGACTGCATCACGAATAACTAAATTGTTATCGTCTTTTGAAACGACAACACCTTTGATTTTGTATTTTTGACCGCTCGTTAAGTTACGAGTTTGCGCGTCCTGAGCAAAAATGCTTGCCGCGCCCAACAGAATCGCTAAAAGCAAAACCGGAAATTTTTTCAACATAAACTTTAGCTCCTTAAATGAATTAAAATATCTTGATCTAGGCTGCTGAACAATATGACGTTCATCAAACGGATTGGGTTGTCGGGGAAATAAACTTTCGATAACAGCAAAAAATCGTTTTCAAAGTCGTTATGAATAATCGCACATTTTCAAACAGATTTACAATAAAAATTTTTAACTTTTTACTGCCTGACATATTATCGGCAGATTCTGAAAAAAGTTTCCTACACACAAAAATTGTGCCAAAAAGTTAAATCGGTTTATAATTGGAGTTAGTGGGAAAACAGAGTTTATTAAATTGGAAATTCAATGCGTAGTTCGCGTCCGGAGATGTTTTTATTGCGGACAGTTATTTTGGTGAACTGTCCGCAATCGGTTCATAGAAGCAATTTATCTATAAATTAAACGCAGTGGTTTCAAGATATTCCTTCATAAACGACAGAAACTTTTCCGCGTCCGCGCCGTCCACGACTCGATGATCGTAAGTCAGAGCGAAATAAGCCATCGAACGAACGGCAATATAATCGTCGCCATCGGACGTGGTCAAAACTTTCGGACGTTTTTCGATTGCGCCGATGCACAGAATCGCTACTTGCGGCTGGTTGATAATCGGCGTTCCGAAAAGACCGCCGAACACGCCCGGATTGGTAATCGTAAATGTTCCGCCCGCAACTTCGTCGGGCATCAGTTTTTTTGTTCTCGCGCGGTCAGCCAAATCATTTGCCGCTAAAGCCAAACCCGAAAGCGAAAGCGTGTCTGCCTTTTTGATAACCGGCACAATCAAACCCCAATCGAGCGCGACCGCCATTCCGAGATTGATGTCGCCTTTGTAAATTATCTGCTCGCCGGAAACCTGCGAATTGACAACCGGGAATTTTCGCAAAGCCTGCGTTACGGCTTGAAAAATAAACGGCATAAACGATAATTTCGTGCCGTAGCGCGTCTGAAATTCCGCTTTATTTTTCTCGCGGAATTTCGCCACGTTCGTCATATCGAATTCATAAACGCTCGTAACGTGCGCCGAAGTCTGCTTCGAGAACGTCATATGTTCGGCGATTTTTCGCCGCATCACCGACATCGGCTCAACTCGGTCATTTGCGGATTGCGGATTGCGGATTGCGGATTGCGGATTTTGAATCGGCAGTGTTGAAACATTTGTCGCAGACGGCGCGGATTTCCTCAGCAAATCCTGCGGGCGAACTGCCGCGCCCGATTCGATAAAATTCAAAATATCTTTTTTCGTAACGCGCCCGCTCATTCCCGAACCTTCGATGCGGGAAATATCAACGCCGTGTTCTTTGGCAATATTGCGGACGAGCGGACTCGATTTCGTTTTTCGCAAATCTTCGAGCGACATTACGCCGTTCGATTTTCCGTTGCCCGACGCGCTCGCCGCTTCTTTAACGGCGGCGGTGTTTTCGTAATCGTAACTTCTGCCTTCGGTTTCAACGACGTTTTGAAATTGTGCCGTCGCTGCCGCCGCGCTCGTCTGCGGCATTGCCGCTTTAGCGGAAACGTCCGCGCTCGTCGCCCGCGCCGCTGCCTGTTCAGCCTGTTTTTGTCCGGCGGCGGAAGTTTGACTGCCGACTGCCGACTGCCGACTGCCGACTGAACCCGCGCCTTTTGCGCCGACCAGCCCGACAATCGCGCCGACTTCGACCGTTTCGCCTTCGTTGACGCGAATTTCTAAAAGCGTTCCGGCTGACGGACTCGGCACTTCCGCGTCAACTTTGTCGGTCGAGATTTCCAAAAGTGGTTCGTCTTTCTCGATTTTATCGCCGACCGATTTGAGCCATTTTGAAACTGTTCCCTCGGTGATGGATTCGCCCATCTGCGGCATCACGACTTCATCTGCGCCTTCGGTGGAAATTGATTCGGCGACATCGGCTTCGATTGCTTCTTCGACCGCTTCGGCTTGCGTTTCGATTGGTTCGTTTTTCGTTTCTTCGAGTTCCTGCGCGGCAATTTGAACTTCTTCAATCGGCGGCGGGACAGATTGATTTCCGTTTGCCGACGACGCGCCGTTCGCCGCCGTTTCGCCTGCTTCGCCCAAAATTCCGACCGCCGTTCCGACTTCGACGGTTTCGCCTTCGGCGGCGCGAATTTCCAATAAAATTCCGGCGGACGGCGCGGGAACTTCCGCGTCAACTTTGTCGGTCGAGATTTCTAATAAAGTTTCGTCCTTTTCGACTTTATCGCCGACGGCTTTCAGCCATTTGGAAACCGTTCCTTCGGTAATTGATTCGCCCATTTGCGGCATTACGACTTCTACGCTCATAAATTCTCCGGTGTATTTCTAATTATTCATTCTCCATTTTTCATTATAAATTATTCGACCGTCAAACGTCTTTTCTACCTGCAATTTAATGAATAATCGAGAATGTATAATTTATAATTATTCCGTCTGCGGAATCAAATTGTAAAAATTTATCCTTTGTTTTCCAGATTTTTAATTTGTTTGTTTTGTAAATTGTGCAGTAAAAGTAACGACACAATCGAGCCGACAAAGCAGGCGAACATATCGGTTTGCGTGTCCCAGATATAGCCTTGCGTGCCGAGAAACGAATCGCCCGCGCTGCCCGACAAAACGGAAACCCACCATTCGACGAATTCATAAAACGCCGAAAACGCGAGCGGAACGGCAATCGCCAAAAAGTAAACCCAGCCGTTGCCGTTGACGATTTTTCGCCGGATAAAAACTTCGCGGACAATCAGCGCGGGCGAAAATCCCTGCATAAAATGTCCGATTTTATCGTAATTGTTTCGCGTCAAGCCGAAAATTTTGTCAATATAATCGAACATCGGCATCTCGGCGTAAGTGTATTTTCCGCCGACCATCAAAACGATGCAGTGAAACCAGACAATCGAATAAACGAGATTTGTAAAACGAAAGCGATTGTAAAAAAACGCTAAAATCGCCACGGCGAGAAGCGCGGGAAAAACTTCGAGAATCCATGTAAAATAATCGTGCGGCTTGATTGCCGACCAAACCAGAACGCCGAATAAACTGACGAGCAGGAAAATATGAAAACGGCTGACGGAATTTTTGTTTTCGGACATAATTTTCAGAAAAGAAGCGAGCGGTTTTCAATGCGAATTTACAATCATTTATGCCGATTATCAAACTTGAAACGAATATAAACGCGCCCGCCGAAAGAGTTTTCGACTTGGCGCGTTCGATTGATTTACACAAAACCACAATGTCGAAATACGACGAACGAGCCGTCGCGGGCGTAACTTCCGGCTTGATAAATTTGGGCGAAACGGTTACGTGGGAAGCGACGCATTTCGGCGTTCGGCAAAAATTGACTTCAAAAATAACCGCGTTCGACCGCCCGCGATATTTCCGCGATTCGATGATTGCGGGCGCGTTCAAGCGTTTCGACCACGACCATTTTTTTGAAGAACGCGGTGCGGAAACTTTAATAAAAGACGTTTTCGATTACGATTCGCCACTCGGAATTTTAGGGAAAATCGCCGATGCGCTCGTTGTCGAAAATTATTTGCGGGAAATGTTGGAAGAAAGAAACCGAATTGTCAAAGCGGCTGCCGAAAGCGAAGATTGGCGAAAGTTCCTTTAAATCAGCGTTAGCAAATTTTTCAATTCCGGCGGCATCGGCTGGTAAAATTCCATTCGCTCCGACCTTTGCGGGTGCGTGAAACTAAGGCGTTCGGCGTGCAGGAAAAAGCGGTTCAAATCGGCAATCGCCTGCCGCGCGGTTAAATCTTTCACGGTTTTGTCGCGCCCGCTGTTGTAAGTTTCGTCGCCGACGACCGGATAATTTATTGACATCAAATGGACGCGGATTTGATGCGTTCTGCCGGTTTTGATTTCGACATTGAGCAAAGTAAATTTCTCGAATCTTTTTCTGACCCGCCACAAACTCAAAGCGTTGCGCCCGTGCGCCCGAATCGCCATTTTCGTGCGATTGTGTTTCTCGCGGGCAATCGGCTGGTCAATCTCACCCGCGTTTTCCTCAATTACGCCGTGAACGAGCGCGACATAAGATTTATAAACTTCGCGGGCGCGAAACTGCTCGCTTAACTGCGCGTGGATTTCCTCTGTTTTCGCCACCACCAGCAAACCCGAAGTGTCTTTATCGAGACGGTGAACGATGCCGAGACGATTGCGGATTGCCGATTGCGGATTGCGGATTTGAAAATGATAAGCAATTGCGTTTGCCAGCGTTCCGCCCGCTACGCCCGCGCCCGGATGCACGACCATTCCGGCAGGTTTGTTGATAACGGCTAAAAATTCGTCTTCATAAACGATTTCGAGCGGAATGTTTTCAGGCTCGAAAGTTTCGACGGGAAGCTCAATCAGTTCGACTTCGATTTCATCGCCGGCGCGAAGTTTGTAAGATGATTTAGTTTGATTTTGATTAACCGTCGCATCGCCGTCGTCAATCAATTTTTGCAGACGCGAGCGCGACCAGCCTTCGATTTTCTCCGAGAGAAATGCGTCGAGACGCTTGCCAATATCAAAGGATGAAGGATGAAGGATGAAGGATGAATTTTCCTCATTCTCTTGATATTCCATAATTATTCAAATTGACTTTGGATTTCAGATTCGGCAGTTGAAGCTTTTTTCAAACGCAAATACATAAAAATAATCGCGCCGAGGGCGACGATCAAACTGATAATTTGCGAAGTCGAAAGTCCGGTCAATGTCGTCAATCCGAACATATCGCCGCGCGGGTCGTCGCGGAAAAATTCGATTGTAAAACGAACAATCGGGTAAAGAATCATATAACCGATTAAGACTTGTCCGTTAAAGCGTTTTTTGCGGTGCAGATAAACGAGTATGCCGAAGACAACGAGCATCGCAAACGATTCGTAAAGCTGCGTCGGATGCAGATGCAGTGCGCCGCCCGCCGCGTCGGTGATCGGAACGCCCGTGTTTTCGTGTCCGGCGGCGGTGAAATGCACGCCCCACGGCAAATCGGTAGGTTTTCCCCAGCAGCAGCCCGCCGAAAAACAGCCCTGCCGCCCGAAGAATTGTCCCAGAGCAACGCCGGGCGCGAATGCGTCGGCGACCTTCCAGAAATTAAATCCATACCAGCGAATCAAAAGAACGAGCGCGACGAATCCGCCAAGAAAACCGCCGTAATAAACGCCGCCCGAACGCAGAAAATCCATCGAAAAGATATTGACGTTATCTTCGGTGAAAAACATCAAAATCTTCGAGCCGACGAGTCCGCCGATAATCGTCCACAAACCCAAATCATAAATGCGCTCGCGCGGAAGTCCATCGCGTGCGCCGAGCCGCGCGGCGACAAACAGCGCGAGCATCAAGCCGACGGCGAGCAGAACGCCGTAAGTATTTATCGGAAAATTGCCGATGCGGAAAAGTTCTGGATACATTGATTTATTAGTTGCCGATAATCGCTTTTTTGTTGGAATAAAATTAAATCGTGCAGCGACAGCCGCATTCCAATTCAATCTCGACGGGCGAAGTCATTTCGCACTTCTCACTGTTTCGGAAATATAGAACTTCATTAGTGTAAGGATTCAGAACAACAATGTCTTTAACGCCGTTCGTCAGATAAAACGGAACACCGATTTCCAAATCTTTTTTCTCAAAGCCTTTGCCGGTAATTTCGATAACGGCGTCGGGAATTTCTTTGACGGCTTCGTCGGTTTCGGTTGGGGTTTTGCAAAACACGGAAATGTCCGGGCGTTTCAGCGAACCGTCGGGAAACTCGACATAAATATCTGCGACGTGGAAACAATCGCAGCTTTTGC
>JBPCMK010000021.1:0-12751 GCA_051002375.1 Pyrinomonadaceae bacterium
AAATTGCTTATATTCTACTGTCATCACTAGATTTAACTATTATATCTTAGTTGTTATCTAGTCTTGACCCTTTTCATTTTTATGTAACTCCTTAAATTTATTTTTGCGAAAATCCGCGTTTATCAAACTAAAACGAGAATTGTTCATTATTCATTTTCAATTATTTATTGACGAACGAAAAATACGCTTTGCTTCTCGAAAAAATAATGAACAATTTGATAATTGACAATGAATAATTTTCTTTCGTTATTTTTCATTTTAAACTTTAAAACGATTTCTTAAATTTTAAGATGCCGACTTTCGCCAAAAAAGTCTAAAAATTTTTATCCGAAAAGACGCGGCAGGCGATTATTTAGATTTTTCGGCAGCAAAATTTCCATCGCGTCGTCAACCGTTACGATTCCCGCGATGTCGCCTTCGTCGTCCACGACCGGCAGAGCGAGCAGATTATATTCGGCGATTGTCTGCGCCGCGTCTTCGGCTGAATCGTTCGGGTGCGCGAACTGAAATTGGTCGCGCATCACCGCCGAAAGCGGATAAGTCGGGTCGGCTAAAATCAAACTGCGAAGCGAGATTAAACCGGCGAGCTTCCACGAATTTTCCTCTTCGACGACATACAAATAATAAATCATATTCGGCGTTTCCGCCGTTTCGCGCAGCCGCGCGATGGCTTGCGCGACCGTCAGATTTTTCGGAAAAACGACGAACTCGGTCGTCATCAAACCGCCCGCCGTGTGTTTGTCAAACGCGAGAAGCTCAGCAACGTCAGCCTTTTCTTCGGCTTCCATCAAATTGAAAAGCTCTTGCGCTTTTTCTTCGTCCATCTCGCCAAGCACGTCAACCGCGTCATCCGGCGACATCTCTTCCAAAATATCGGCGGCGCGTTCTTCGTCCATTTCCTCCAAAATCCGGGCTTGGTTTTCCGTAGACATTTCTTCCAGCGTGTCGGCGGCGATTTCATCATCGAGAGATTCGACGATTTCCGTGCGGTGAATCGGCGAGAGCGATTCGGCAAGCTGCGCGATTTCGACCGGATGCAGACGCGAGAGTTTGTCTTTTGAAGATTTCAGACGCACACTGGCGGCGGTTTTGTCGGCGGCGAGATAGCCGACATCAGCCCAGTCAATAACTTCGACGACGCGATGGCTTCCGTAAAATCCGGCGGGCATCAAGCGTCGCAAAAATCCTTGCAGCGAAACATCCGCGCCGCTCACGCGCCATTCGCCGCTCGTTTCGATAATCTGCACGTCGTTGACGCGCACGACGCGCTTGCCATCAACATCAATTAGCTGATTGTCCAAAACGTCTTTTGCTAATAAAACTTCGCCCGTCCGCCGAATGAACGGCTTCAAATCAATCACTTCCGAATTCATCCGCACGCCGTTCTCGCCCAAAAAAGCGATTTTCACGCGCGGCATAAAAAACAAACGCCGCCGATACCGCGCCACCAATCCCAAAACCGGCGGGTAATCTTCCTCGCCGTAACGCACGATGACATCGCGGACGACAGCGATTCGTTCGCCTTCCGCGTCGAAAATCGGGCGACCCAAAATCTGCGAAAGATAAAGCATAAATCAAAGATAAAAGAGTTTTGCGAAAGGTAAAAAGAAGTCAGGCAAACGAAAATCAGGAGATTATAAAGACACTATCTCTTTACTAAAAAGCCGATTAAAAGAGAAATCATAAACAGCAGAAAGAATATACCTGTAAACTCTCCTAAAAAACCAAACAAAAGAAAAAAGGCAGCCAGCAGGCACAACATAGCGACCATTAAATAACCCAGTTTTTCGCCTTTAACTATAACGGTGTCTCTCTTTATGTATAAACAGACTACCAGCAAAAAGAATGTAATGACAAATAAATAATTCATTTTTCCTTATAAAGACGTTTCTTTATAACCCACAATTTTTCTTTTTGATTTCAGACATATTCGAAGTCATTCGGCTGTGCCGGAAACGATTATATCAGTTTTCAAAAACACTAAATCATTTAGCGCGATTAAACAAGTTTAAGAGCGGAAATTTTTATTTTGCAAAACAATATTTAATTTCGTTCAAAATTTTCTGGAACACAACTGTCATTGCTCTTTTTTAAATAATAGCGCGAGCGAAGTTTCGCGTAAAACCCACGATACAGACATAAAGTTTTCAAACGTCTCAGGGCGATAGAAAAAGCCTGAGCTTTCTACCCGTCTGTAAAAATCAGGAATTTAGCGGAAATTATACTATGAAAAGATTGACACTCTACGCTCTCGCGCTTTGTTTTTTAGCCGTTTCTACGGCATCGGCGCAAAGTCGTTCGAGAGTTTTCGATAACTTCGACACGCAGCGCGGCGTTCAAGTCGCTACGCCGACAATTACTCCGGTTATCGAAGGGAAAAATAAAAAGTCGGCAAAAAACACCGCGTCCGTTTCCAAACCGACGGTCGTCGTTCAAGACAACTTAAAAAATCCATACGTTAAGCCGACCGTTTATATGAAACTTTCGATGGCGGCTGGCAAAACGATGGGCGCGTTCACGACCGGCGACGACGTGATTGATTCTTATATCACCGATTCGTGCGTTCGATACGGAATTGACCCGCTTCTGATTTATTCGCAGATGCACCAGGAATCTTCGTTCAAATTGAAAGCCACGTCCAACAAAGGCGCACGCGGGCTGATGCAGTTGATGCCGGGAACGGCGATTCGTTTCGGCGTAACGGATATTTACAATCCGAAGCAAAACATCGAAGGCGGCGTGAAATATATGCGCTGGCTGCTCGACCGTTTCGGCGGCGACATCGCGCTCGCGCTCGCCGGATATAATGCTGGCGAAGGCGCGGTCGAAAAGTTCGGCAATCAAATTCCGCCGTATCGTGAAACGCAGGAATACGTGCGGCGCATTTCAACGCGCTACGCGGAGGTTACAAACCCGAATCTGGCGAAAATCGTCCGTAAAGTTAGCATGACGCAAGCGGAAAAACTCGAACAAAAAGCGACTGCGCCGCTCACGGTTTTAGAGCGCAACGCGCTGGCGATTCGCCTTGCGGACGGCAGAATGCGGCTGGTTAATCAATAAATTTTCTAAATATTCTTTCTTCTCCTCTGGTCTGAAACAGACTTCGCGGCTGAAATTTTTCAGCCGCTTTTTTGTGTGAAAATTTCGATTGCGGTAAGATGAGTTTCAGGTTTCAGTTTCAATACAAAAGCTGAAACCTGAAACTTAATTATGTTTTGCATAAAATGCGGCGCGAAAAATTCCGACGAAGCGATTTACTGCCAGAAGTGCGGAACGCTGCTCGAAGCCGAAGAAGAAACGCGGATTGCGCGTTCGATAAAATCAGAACCGCACGAAGCAGAAGAAAACGAGCAGCAAATTTTCTCGATTAGCCCGACCTTGATGTTCGTCAAAATCGGCTACGTTTTAGCGGCGTTTGGCGCATTGCTTTTGGTGGCTTTTTTAGCTTTTATCGGCGCGAATACATCCGTTAAAATTTCCGCTTTGATTTCCATTTTATTGGGAATGTCCTTGTTTTTAATTCCGGCGTTTTATCATCTCAAACAAAAGCTCGTGCGCTTTACTTTGACCGATTCGAAAATCGAAATTGACGCGGGATTGATTTCCAAAACGACCAGAAATCTGCCGCTTCGCTCGATCCAAGACGTAACGGTTTCGGCGACCGTGCCGCAAAGAATGTTGGGATTCGGCGATTTGGTAATTGAAAATGCCAGCGAGCAAGGCGGCAAAGTCGTTTTGAAAAACATCAATTCGCCGAAAAAATATGCCGACATTTTGCTGCGACAGATGCGAAGACTGAATAAATAAATTACGAATTACAAATTACAAATTGAAGAAAACTTTTTCTCATTCGTAATTCGTAACCTCGTGCATTAAAAAAGTATGAAAACTATTTTTGTAACCGGCGGCGCGGGATTTATCGGCTCGGCGTTCGTGCATCTTGTTTTAAAGGAAAATGCGGACGTTGAAATCGTCAATTTCGATGCGTTGACTTACGCCGGAAATTTGGAAAATCTTGAAGGATTGGGCGCGACGCGCCACCGATTCGTTAAAGGCGATATTCGCAACAAAGCGGAAGTTTTCGACGCTCTGCCGAACGAGGCGGACGCGATTTTTAATTTCGCCGCCGAATCGCACGTTGACCGTTCAATCGCGTCGGCGAGCGAATTCGTTACGACGAATGTTCTCGGCACGCAAATTTTGCTCGACGCGGCGCGGGCGAAAAATATTCGGCGATTCGTTCAAATCAGCACCGACGAAATTCACGGAAGTTTGCCCGAAAATGAAAACGCATTTTTCACCGAAGAATCGCCGGTGCAGCCGAATTCGCCGTATGCCGCATCGAAAGCCGCCGCCGAACATTTCGTCCGCGCCGCCGTTGAAACCTTCAAACTCGACGGCGTTATTACGCGCTGCGGAAACAATTACGGACAGCGGCAATTTCCCGAAAAACTGATTCCGCTGATGATTGCCAACGCGACCAACGACGAACCGCTTCCCGTTTATGGCGATGGGCAAAACGTGCGCGATTGGATTTTCGTCGGAGACCACGCCCGCGCGATTTGGCTCGCTTTTGAAAAAGGAAAATCCGGCGAAAGCTACAATATCGGCGCGAGAAACGAACGCCGCAACATCGAAGTCGTCGAGTCAATTCTCGACGCGCTTCGTAAGCCGCGCAGTTTAATAAAATTCGTCGAAGACCGACCCGGACACGACCGGCGTTACGCGATTGACCCGACGAAAGCCGAAACGGAACTCGGCTGGAAACCGCAGACGACCTGGGAAGAAGGCTTGCGAAAAACCGTCCGATGGTATCTGGAAAATCAAGATTGGGTAAATCGAATCAGAAACGGCGCGTATCGTGATTACTATAAAAATCAATACAAAATGGAAGTCGGAAGCACGGCAGTTTTATGAAAATTCTCATCACCGGCGCAAACGGAATGGTCGCTCGCGCCGCTATCAATTACTGTCAATCAATCGGCGATGAAGTCGTCGCACTGACGCGCCGAGAACTCGATATATCGAATAGAGCGGCGGTTTTCGATTTGTTCGAGCGCGAAAAATTCGATGCGGTTTTAAATTGCGCGGCTTACACGGACGTGGACGGCGCGGAGACAAACCGGCAAATTTGTTATCTGGCGAACGCCGCCGGAGTGGAAAATCTCGCGCTCGCCGTGAAAAAAATCGGCGCGGTGTTTGTTACAATTTCCACCGATTACGTTTTCGACGGCGCAAAATTCGACTTTTACACGCAGCGCGACACGCCGAATCCGCAGAGTGTCTATGGGCAAGCGAAACTCGAAGGCGAGATTTTAGCGCGAAACGCTTATGCGCGTTCAATCATCGTGCGTTCGGGCTGGATTTACGGCGCGGGCGGCACGAATTTTTTAAGCGTGATGCACAAACTTTTGGCGACGGGGAAATCAATCAAGGCGATTGCCGATTCCTACGGCACGCCGACCTACGCAAACGATTTAGCCCAAAGGCTGCGCGAACTCACCGTACTCGATTTGCCCGCCGTTTATCACGTTACAAACGCCGGAAGCGGCGCGAGCTATTTTGATTTTGCGCGAAAAATCGCCGAATTAGAAGGATTCGATAAAAACTTAATTGAAAGCGTTTCGGTAAATAATTTGAAGCGTCCTGCGCCGCGTCCCACCAGTTCAAAACTCGCCTGTTTATTTTCAGATAAATTCGGATTAGAGCCGCTCCGCGATTGGGAAAGCGCGCTCTCCGAGTATTTAAAATAAAAAGGCAAAAGTTAAGAACAAAGAATTCGTTTTAACTTTTGCCTTTTTATTTTTTACCTTTTACTTTTTATTCTTTCGTATCGTGAATCGAAAAAATTATATCTTCGTCCATAATCGGCGTTGATTCGTCGTCCTTGCTCGGCGCGTAGTTAGAATAGTTATAAGCGTAACCGTAACCATAATAACTGTATTCAAGCGAAGTTGATCTAATTCCGTTGAGAACTACACCGTAGATTCGCGCTCCGATATTGCCAAGTCGCTGTTTGAAGCGGCGCGTCAGATAAATCGAGCTTTTACCTGCCAGTGCGACCAGCACCACGCCGTCAACGATTAGCGAAAGAATCGCCGCGTCGGTAAAGAAAATCGCGGGCGGCGAATCAATAATCACGTGCTTGAAATTGCCCTTTAAGAATTGCAGAAGATTTTTCATCTCGTTCGAACTCAATAATTCAGCCGGATTCGGCGGAATCGGTCCGCTCGTGATGATTTTCAGATTTGGCATACCTTCGCAGGTTTTGACCAAGCTGTCTGGATTTTTTTCGCCCGACAGATAGCTCGTTATACCGACGGAATTTGCCACGCCGAAATGTTTATGCAGGCGCGGGCGGCGCAAATCACAATCAATAATCACGACCTCCGCGCCTGATTGTGCGAGCGTGATCGCCGTATTGATGGCGGTCGTCGTTTTGCCTTCGGCGGGCTGTGCGCTCGTTATCAGAATCGTCTGCGGCGGTTTTCCGGCGGACGAAAAAAGTAAGGAGGTTCGCAAATGGCGATAGGCTTCCGCTAATGCCGAGCGATTATCTTCAACCGAAATCAAAGCCGTTACACTATTGCCGTCTCCATTGCGGCTTGAAAGCATGCTCGACTTTTTCTTGTCAATGCCGCTCGTGTAAGGAATCAAGGCAAGCGTCGGCAAGCCGAGATGTCTGCCGATGTCATCGGAAGATTTTATTGAATCATCGAGATAATCCATCAAAAACGCCAGACCGATGCCCGCCGCCAACGAAATTAAAAAGGCGATAAAGGTGTTTCTGTTTCTTTTCGGACCGACCGGCTCCATAGGGATCTGCGCGTGGCTGGAAATCGAGATGTTGTCGGGCTTGCTGCTACTAATGGTTAATTCCAATTCTTTTTGTCGTTGAATATAAGTATCCAGCAGACCGCGATTGGTTTCGATTTCTCTGGTCAAAGTCGTCAGACGGGTTTCCGCTTGTCCCTGAACATTGGCGGACGATAATTCGTTTTGATAGGCGGCACGCAGTTCGCCTTCGCGTCTCTGCGCCGCTTGCAACTGCGCGGCTAAACCGTTGAGAACTTCCTTCTCGGCGTTCTTTTCCAGCTTCACGCCTTCGGTATCAATTTTCTGTGAAACTTCCGTTTTTATCTGTTCTCGAATTTCTTGTAGCTTTTCTATTTGCTGGGTAATGGATTTGACTTCCGAATAATCGTCCGTGTATTTGACTCTGAGCTGCTCGCGCTTGGTTTCGGCATTCTGGATTTGAGTGTCAATATCTTCGATGCGCTTTTCCAAATCGGCGGTGCGTCTTAAGTTCTGACTGCGGGCATCTTGAATCGCTTTATTGTCGCCGACGACCGAGAGAATATCGCCTTTCGCGCTGGCGTTTTGGGCGGCTTCGTAAAGCCCTTGCAATTTTCGGCGGTCGTCTTCCGCCGCCAGCCATTTGCCGCTCAAATCCTGAAGACGCGCCGCCAGCAAATCGTTACCTTTGCCTTGCTGAAGCGGCAGTCCGCTCGACTGCATATAATTGATGCGTTCTTGTTCCTGCGAAGCAATCGTATCTCTTAAAGTCTCAATTGATTTAGTTAAATCATTGAGCGTTTTTTTACTGCCCTCGGTCTCGCGTTCCGTGTCCTCACGAATAAAAACTTCGCCGACCATATCGGCGGCTTTCGCCGCTAATTCGCGGTTGGTGCTTTGAACCAAGATGTTAACTATATTCGTTCGCTCGACCTGAATAACCTTTAATCCGCCAAGCAAAATTCCGGCGTAGCGTTCCACCCGTTCGCTTTCTTCCGGCGTGAGCGTTATTTGACCCTCGTCTTTTTTGTCCGCGCCGGTATCGGTCAAAATCGGCAAAGACGAATCTTTCCCTTGAGATTCCTTATCGCTCGAAATCATCGAGCGGACCGTCGAAACAAATCCGCGGCTTTGCCCGCTAAACAAATTCGGGTCGCGCTGAAGATTCAAAGCGATGACGACTTCGCGCATCAATTCCGGGTTTTCAAGAAGTTTTAATTGCGTATTGTAATAAATCGGGTCGTTTCCGAAATTGATGTTAATAGCGTCTTTCGATTGAACCTTTGACTTGCGCGGCTCGATTATCATTTCCGTGTGCGCTTCATAAACCGAAGGTTGCCGATACATATAAAATGCGACGACGGCGGTAGTCAAAATCGTCAATGCCAGAATTATCGGCAGGCGTTTATAAACGACGTTGAAATACTCACGAACCGATCGTTTCTCGTCAAATTCATCGTCATAAATAGGCGAATAATGGGTTGGCTCATCCGCGTTTGCCGGCTGCAAATCGCCGACATCCGGTAAAGGCAGTAATCTTTCGTCTTTTTCCATACTTCTTTATTAAATTTTTTATAATTAAATTTCGCCGAAATTTTTAAGCGAGGCAAACTAGCTTTATAACATATTCGGCGCGAAACCGCACACAAATTCATCTAATTTATGCAAGGTTTTTTGAGAATATCATTTTTTCCGCTTGCGGGGCAAAGAATTATAAGCCTTTTGAGACGAGAGACTTTTGTTTCAATCAAAGCGTAAATGATATTATTTCTATTTTACGGAAATTTTTATTTTAACTTTTTAATATTTATATGATTGGCATTTCGGAAAAAGAGCAAGTATTAACAGCGGAATTAAAAGACGGAGATTTTAATTTAGGCATCGCGGACTTCCGATATTCAGACCTTTTCAACGCCGCGAAACTTCGTGAACTCGCCGATAAATTTTACGCCGAATTGAAGGAAGAAAATCCGATTCTCGGCGACGCTTTGACGAAATATATTCAAAATCGCGGCGCAGGCTACGAACGCAAAGTCGAATCAAAAATCCTGACCGACAGCGCGCCGCATCTTTCGGAATTCGTCGCCCGAGTGTTTGGAATCAACCGCGAGCGCGAAGATTTGCAGAGAGAAATCGGCGAGCAAGACCCGATTTGGAAATATAAATTTTTCGTTCAACGCCGCGCGATAAAGAAATTCACGGCTGAAAATCTGGTTGATTTTAACGAGGCGGAATTGACGCGGGCTTTAACGGAATTGAGAAACGCGGCGTTTGATGAAACTTTGATTTACGACGAAGAATTAGCCATCGCTTATATCACACAAAAACTTATCGAAGCCGAAGAAGCATTGACCAAAAATCTGGAAATCACGGCTGGCGTTCAGGAAACTTTAAATAAAATCAGCGCGGCCTACGATAAATTAAAAGACAAAACCTTCGGCGCGATTTTCTCGCGCTTCGCTCTCGAAGCGGAAGGCGCGGGCGAGACGCTACAAGTCAAAGCCGCTTTACATCTTTTGGAAGCATGGTCGGCAATTGCGTTTTTCAAGAAAGAAAAAAAATGGTATTCGTTCAAAACTCCGCACGGACTCGATTATCAAAACCTCGTGCATTTAATTCACCCAAAACCGGAAGTTCCAGAGTTGCTGCACGGCGCGATGGAAGAACTTAGGCGGCGCGACGGTTTCAAATTAACCGACGACCGCGGAACGATGCGCGACGCGCTTTACGAAGTTGATTACTGCTTAATTTGCCACGAGCGCGAAAAAGATTCTTGCTCGACCGGCTTGCACGAAAAAGACGGAAGCGCGAAACGCAATCCGTTGGGAATCAAACTCGAAGGCTGTCCGCTCGACGAAAAAATTTCCGAGATGCACTTGATGAAAAAGCACGGCGATTCAATCGCGTCGCTCGCGCTCGTCTGCATTGACAACCCGATGTGCGCGGGAACGGGACATCGGATTTGCAACGATTGTATGAAGGGCTGCATTTTCCAAAAGCAAGACCCCGTGAACATACCCTTAGCGGAAACCGCGACGCTGACCGACGTTTTGAATTTGCCATACGGCTTTGAAATTTACAGTCTTCTGACGCGCTGGAATCCTTTGAATGCGAAGCGTCCATACGCGCTGCCATATAACGGGAAAAACATTTTGGTCGTCGGTCTTGGTCCCGCAGGTTACACGCTCGCGCATTATCTTCTTAACGAAGGCTTCGGCGTAATCGGCGTGGACGGTTTGAAAATCGAACCTTTGCCGGACGAATGGACTGGAAAAAACGGAAAGGAAATTCCAAAGCCGATTAAACGCATCGGAGAAATCACCGATGATTTAGATGAAAGAATTTTGTCGGGTTTCGGCGGCGTTTCCGAGTATGGAATTACGGTTCGCTGGGACAAAAACTTTTTGACGATGCTGCAACTGATGCTCACGCGACGCAAGCGTTTTCGCGCTTACGGCGGCGTTCGTTTCGGCGGAACATTTACGATTGAAGACGCTTGGGATTTCGGTTTCGACCACATTGCGATTGCTACGGGCGCGGGACGACCGACGATTGTGCCGATGAAAAACAATCTGATTCGCGGCATTCGGCAGGCATCTGATTTTCTAATGGCTTTGCAATTGACGGGAGCGTTCAAAAAAGACACGCTTTCAAATTTGCAGGTTCGTCTTCCGGCAGTCGTCATCGGCGGCGGTTTGACGGGCATTGACACGGCGACGGAAATTTTCGCTTATTATCCTGTTCAGGTTGAAAAAATGCTCGAAAAATTCGAGCAGGTCGTGGAAGAATTCGGCGAAGAAACGGTTTGGGAGAAATTTGATGAAGAAGAACTGCGCGTGATGCAGGAATTTCTCGAACACGGCAAGGAAATCCGCGAAGAACGCGAACGCGCGTTTCAAGCGAACGTCGAACCGAATTTCGTGCCACTCGTCCAATCTTGGGGCGGCGTTTCATTGGTTTATCGAAAGCGTCTGCAAGATTCGCCCGCATATCGTCTGAATCACGAAGAAGTTCAAAAGGCTCTGGAAGAAGGAATAAATTTCGTCGAATGTATGAATCCTTCGGAAGCCGTGCCGGACGAATACGGCGCGGTTAAGGCTTTGATTTTCGAGCGTTTAAATTACGTCGCGGAAACCGGAAAATTTGAAAACACAAGTGAAACGGTCGAGTTTCCAGCCAGAACCGTCTGCGTCGCGGCGGGAACTTCGCCGAATGTAATTTACGAGAAGGAAAAACCCGGAACTTTTCAATTAGACGAATGGCGACAGTTTTTCGAGCCGTTTGAAATCCAGAAAAACGTGAACGGAAAATTTCACGCCGTCCAGTCGAAACAGGGATTTTTCACGTCTTACTCTACGGACGGAAAATTCATTTCCTACTACGGCGACAATCATCCGCGCTTTGCCGGAAACGTCGTTAAAGCGATGGCTTCGGCGAAACACGGTTACGAAAAAGTCGTCGAGCTTTTCGCCGACGAACTAGCGACGCGCGGTGATTTGCCGCAAGCCGAGCGCGATAAAATTTTCGATAATTTAGAGAAAACTCTCGACGAACAGATTCGCGCTTACGTCGTCAAAGTCGAACGTCTAACGCCGACGATTATTGATGTCGTCGTGCGTGCGCCGCTTCAGGCGCGAAAATTCGAGCCGGGACAATTTTATCGTCTGCAAAATTTTGAAACGAGTGCGCCGGTTGTCGAAGGAACGAAATTGATGATGGAAGGACTCGCCCTGACGGGCGCGTGGGTTGATGAAGAAAAAGGTTTGCTTTCGATGATTGTTCTTGAAATGGGAACGTCGTCGCGCCTGTGTTCGCTTTTAAAAGAAGGAGAAGAAGTTCTCGTGATGGGACCGACCGGAACGCCGACGGAAATTCCCGAAAATGAAACGATTCTGCTCGCGGGCGGCGGTCTCGGAAATGCGGTTTTATTCTCAATTGCCAAAGCGATGCGCGAAAATAATAACGAAGTGATTTATTTCGCCGGATATAAAAACGGCGAAGATTTATTCAAGCGCGAGGAAATCGAAAACGCGACTGACAAAGTTATTTGGGCGACCGATTTCGGCGAAGAAATTCAGCCGCAGAGAGCGCAAGACGCGCATTTTCGCGGCAATATCGTCCAAGCGATGGTTGCTTATGCCGAAGGAAAATTAGGCTCGCAAACGGTTGAATTAAAAGACGTTGACCGCATCATCGCCATCGGTTCAGACCGAATGATGAACGGTGTCAAAGAAGCCCGACACACATCGCTGAAACCGTATTTGAAAGAAGAACACACCGCAATCGGCTCAATCAATTCGCCGATGCAATGTATGATGAAGGAAGTCTGCGCCCAATGTCTGCAACGCCACGTCAACCCGCACACGGGCGAAGAATTTTTCGTCTTTTCGTGTTTCAATCAAGACCAGCATTTAGATTTTGTTGACTTCAAAAACTTGAATGACAGATTGAGAGCAAACAGCATTCAAGAGAAATTATCGAATATGTGGCTCGATAAAATTTTCAGAGATGTCGGTTTAAAAAGTTAATTACCAGAAAAATCCTAATGACACGAGAAGAGGAAATTCAACCGCAGACAATAAAAATGACCGTGCCGCAGATGCGCGAGGAAGACCGCGATTTGGGTTTCGGCGCGAAGGTGGCGCGTGAAAGCCGTCTGCGATTTTTGAACCGCGACGGCACATTTAACGTCGAGAAGCGCGGTATGAGCCAATTTTCGACGCGCAATCTTTATCACTTTTTGCTGACGATGAATTGGTGGGAATTTTTGGGACTTGTCCTACTTCTCTATTTTTTAAGCAATATTTTTTTCGGCTCGATTTATTCGATGCTCGGCGCGGAGTCAATCGTTGATACTTCGTCGGTGCCGTTCAGCAATATATTTTTGCGCGGATTTTTCTTTTCCGTCCAGACTTTTGCGACTATCGGTTACGGCACGATTCATCCGGTCGGCACC
>JBPCMK010000022.1:0-46619 GCA_051002375.1 Pyrinomonadaceae bacterium
CAAGTTCGCCGACGCTCAATTCATTTTCACATAAAGACAATCTATGGGGTCGGCTTACGGTTTGTCGTAATCGAAGTCGTATAGATTCAAATGCTGAACCAGCGTGCCGTCTTCTTTAATTACGTCAATATCCATCGTTAATTGATAAGAGCCTTTGGTCAGGCTTAATTCCGAATACGGCAGGAAAAGCGTTAAATCTTTGTAATCGGTCGGGTCATAACCGGGCTTTATCTCGCGGAAAACGGCGACCTGACCTTCTTTACTGCGGTAATCGCGGTTGTTAGTGAGAATTTTCGTGCCGTCGCGCTTTTGAAAATAGATAGCTGCGTAACCGTCCATTCCCTTCATATTATAGACCGAGAAATCCAGATGAATCCGCATTCCGTATTGATTTTTTTCGGTTACGTCGTAGTCAGCCCACACGCGGTTGAATTTCGCACTCGGCGTGGACGAAACGGTTTTCGTCGTCGTTTTGCCCGGCTGCGTAAAATCGAAATTGTAGAAAGTCAAATGCTGTATCAAATCGCCGTTTTCGTAAATAACGTCAACATCCATTCGCAGCGCATAATCGCCTCCGCTTAAATCCAATTCCGCATACGGCATAAAAACGGACAAATCTTCGTAGACGGTTGGTTCATAGCCGGGCTTCATCGCTTTGAAGACCGCTACTTTGCCGTCTTCGCTATTGAAAGAACCGTTTTTGTCCATCAGACTCGTGCCGTCGCGCTTTTGAAAATAGACTGCCAGATAAGAATCAACGCCCTTCATTCCGTAAGCCTTGAAATCGGCGTGAATCCGCATTCCGTTCACGCTGTCTTCCTTCACGTCGTAATCAACCCAAAGACGATTAAAGGTTATGCTCGGAGCGGCATTTTTTGTCGCCGGCTGCGCGTATGCCGCCGCAAACATTATCGAAAGCAAGAAAGTTACTAAACTTATTTTTTTCATTTTCGTTCTCCAGTTAATAAAATTACTAAATTTGGGGGGATAACCGCGTTACGGACGAAAACTCGTCGGATACTTCTTTGGACAATTCGTTTTGCTTGCAACGCCAAGTTTTGTGAACGGCTTTTCGCGCATCAGCCAAGAGCGCGGAAAAACCTTGTCCAAGCATCATAAAACCAAAATGCCGAAATGCCAAGTTAAATTTAAAAAAACTTTCCCCGGGTTGAATCGTAAATTATTAAAATTTACAATGATTACAAAACGGGTCGGAAATTGATGAATTCCGAACCCGATTTATGAAATCTGAAATGCGGTGCGGCGGTCAAAAAAATTTTTCGCCAACGCATTTGAAACGATAGTTTAAAGGCGCGAAAATCATCTTTTACTTGATTTGAAAAAGTTTTAATCGGGCGATATTTTCGCTTGACAAAAAAAAGAATACCTTTATACTAACCTAGAATCCCTTTGAATTGGTTCAAGCACAAAGGATATTTAAAAAAATTAATGTCGAAACTTAAAGAAGGCGATCTTGCCCTTTTTGGGGCAAACCTTCCGTAGACCTACGGGTGTAAAATAAACAAACGGTTGGCACACATCCTAAATGAGAACAGTGACGGCAGATGCGAACGGTCAGACGCAGATTTTTCAAGGTAGAAAACTGCTTCGTTCGCCGTGTTTTGTTTTATAACGGCAACGCCTTTGTGTTCAGTTTCAAAAAGCTAGATAAAAATCACTTCAAACTTATTAGAAGACATTACGAGGAGAAATTATGAATATATTTGGAAAAAGGATCACACCAAAAATTTGGTTGTCCGCAATTGCCATCGGTATATTGTTTCTAGGCTTCGCCGCAACAGCGACAGTGCAAGCCTCGAACAATCAAGATGCAGTAACGCAGAGTTTTCTGCAATCCAACGGATTTATTGACCTAACGCCGGTTAGCAATTATCTGTTGGGAACACCGGAGAGCAATTCGCCTCTCATGGTTGACACAGTTCAATTTACTACGGCGAACTTTTCAGTCAACGAAGGTGCCGGTTTTGCCCAGATCGTAGTAAATCGAACGGGCGATTTAAGCACTCCAGCTACGGTTGACTTCAACACATCTGCCGGCGGAGCAGGCACGGGCTTTGCCGTAGGCGGAGCAACCTGCACCGCAGGTATTGACTACATTAATACGAACGGCACGCTGACATTCAATCCCGATGTGTCGCAGCAAACATTTGTCGTGCCGATTTGCGACGATGCCGTAGTTGAAGTCAATGAAGTTTTCAATGTGCTGCTAACCAACCCGAACGGTGTGGTGGTCGGCTCGCCGTCGGCGGCGGTTGTTACTATCATTGACAACGACCAAGCCGGTCCCGGATCATTCCAATTCAGTTCGGCTACTTACAACGTCGGCGAAAACGGCGGAAACGCCCTGCTGACCGTGAATCGAACGGGCGGCTCGAACGGCGCGGCTACGCTGACCTATACGTTAGCGGACGGAACAGCGACCGGCGGGGCGACCTGCGCTGCGGGTGTTGATTATGTCAACACAGGCACTACGGTTACTTTCAGCAACGGACAAACCAGCAGGACGATTAGCGTGCCGATTTGCGACGACGGAATTGCCGAAGGCAACGAAACCTTCACCGCAACGCTAACCGCCACAACCGCCGGAACGCTCGGCTCGCCTGCGACGGCGACGGTAACCATCGTTGACGATGAAGTGCCGAATGCGGGAGTTGTGCAGTTTAGCTCGGCAACTTATACGGTCGCCGAATATGTTGGCACGGTTACACTAACGGTAACCCGAACCGGCGGCACGACCGGAGCAGTTTCGGTGGGCTATACTTTATCCAATGGCACGGCGACGGGCGGAACATCCTGCAACACCGCGGGCGTTGATTATGTTTTCCCCAACGGTATGCAGAGCGGAACAGTAACTTTCCTGAGCGGGCAGCAAAGCGCGTCGCAGACAATTCCTGTGCAAATTTGCAAGGATACCGTGGACGAACTTGACGAAACCTTTACCGCAACGCTTGTAAATCCGGTTCCGGGCGGCGGGAATCCGACTGGTCCGAATATCGGTGCGCCTTCAACGGCGACGATAACTATCCAAGACGATGAAAACGGCGTGTTGCAGTTCAGTCCGATAACCTATTCGGTTTCTGAAGGAGTTGGCGGAGCAGGCAACAACGGAACGGTTTTAGTTACGGTTTCACGAACCAATATTGATCCGACCGTCGGCACTATCGGTCTGGTTGCAGTTGATTATGCTACAAGCAACGGACCGTTACCGAGCGCGATTGGCGGGGCAAATTGTACTGTTGCGAACGGAAACGGTACCGTTGACTATATCAGCCAAAACGGTACGCTTACGTTTGACCCGGGCGTTACGGCTCAAACTTTCGCCGTAACGATTTGTAATGACACCGCGTTTGAACCTAACGCTGAAAATTTCCAAATAACGCTTTCGAATCCGCGAACTATTTCGGGAGGACTTGGTAATCCGTTACTTGGTCCGGACAACGTAGCTACGGTTAGAATCACCGATGACGATACGGCGCAGCCCGGAACATTTAATGTCAGCGTAGCTCCGAATCCGGTCGGCGAAGGACAAGGTTCTGTTGTTGCAACGGTAACCCGTTCGGGCGGCACGGACACTGCCGTTCAGGTTACTCTGACTACAGCCGACGGAACGGCGACCGGTGGTGCATCGTGTACTGCGGGCGTTGACTATATCACTAAAAATACCACGCTGGACTTTAGTAACAGTCAGGCGGCGGGAGGCACTCAAACGCAAGCGGTTAATATAACGATTTGCGACGATACGATATTTGAGCCGACTGAAACATTTACTGTATCGCTTTCAGGTCAAACCGGCGGCTCGACGCTCGGCGTAAATTCGTCGAGGACGGTAAGCATCCTTGATAATGACGCGCAAGCCGGAACGGTTCAATTCAGTTCGGCAACCTATCAGGTTATTGAAAGTGCCGGTTCGGTTGCGTTGACCTTAAATCGAACGAACGGCTCGGACGTAGCGGTTTCGGTAACATATACTTTAGCGAACGGAACAGCGACGGGTGGGGCGACTTGCCCGGCTAACAACACCACCGGTGTCCCGGATTATGTAAACAGCGGAAGCGGAAACACGGTTAATTTTGCCGCCGGACAAAACACTGCGACAATTGTCGTGCCGATTTGTCCCGATACTGCGGTTGAAGCGAATCAAACATTCACCGCAACGCTTTCAGCTCCGACCGGCGGCGTAACGCTCGGCGCGATTACGGCGACGACGGTAACTATTCTTGACGATGAAAACGGCACTTTGCAGTTTAGTCAAGCGAATTATAATGTCAACGAAAATGCCGGTATCGTAACGGTTACGGTCAACCGACTCGCTAACCAAAGCGGCTCTACCAATACGGTTTCGGTTGATTACACTTTAAGCAACGGAACGGCGACCGGCGGAACGACCTGCACCGGAACGGTTGATTTTATCAATCCGCCCAATCAGGCTAATGGCACAGACGGCACGCTGACGTTCGGTCCTAGTGTAACGACCCAGTCGTTTAACGTAACGATTTGCGACGATTTACTTAACGAACCAAACGAAACGTTCAATATAGCTTTAAGTAACGTGCAAGGTGCAAACGTCGTCCTCGGACCGCAGAGTACCGCTACCGTTACGATTATTGACAACGACGCGCAGCCGACGCTTGCTATTAGCAATGTTACGCAAGCTGAAGGCAACGCCGGAACGACTCCGTTCGTATTCAATGTTACGCTTTCAGGCGCAAGCGGTCAGACGGCGACGGTTAATTTCGCAACCGCCGACGGCTCGGCGACGGGCGGTGCAGCATGTGGCGGAAATGTAGATTACATTTCTCAAAACGGCACGCTGACCTTCGCTCCAGGAACGACAACCCAATCGGTTACCGTTCAGGTTTGCGGTGATTTGTTCTTTGAACCGAACGAAATGTTCTTCGTCAATCTGAGCGGAGCGGTGAACACTTCGATTCCTGCCAACACGCAGGGAGTCGGCACAATCACCAACGACGACGGTGCGCCGGGAACTATTTCGGTCGTCCAGACGGGAACGGGCAGCAACATCGCGCGAGTCCGCGAAGGCGATGCCGGAGCGTCCACCGTGTCATTCACTTTAACCAACAGCAATCCGAACGGCTTGCCGGCTACTGTGAATTTCACGACGACGAATCAAGGTTCGATAAATGGAACGCCGACGAGCGGCACGGCGACGGGCGGAGCAGCCTGCACCGCGGGTGTTGATTACATCACCACGAGCGGCACGGCGACCTTCGCGGCAAACTCGTCCACTTCGAATCCGATCACGATAACTATTTGCGGCGATACGCTCAAAGAGCCAAACGAAACGATCTTCTTGACGTTTAGTAACGCCAATAATACGAATCTGCAGAACGGCACGCAGGGCATCGTTATCATTATTGACGACGACCAATCTGTCCGTGCGGACTTTGACCGCGATGGTAAGAGCGATTTCAGCGTCTTCCGTCCGAGCACCGGTTTCTGGTATATTCTCCAGTCAATCAACGGTTTGGTCAGAGCGCAGCCATTCGGACAAAGTGGCGACACGATTGTTCCTGGTGATTACGACGGCGACGGCGCAACCGATCTGGCATACTTCAGACCGGGCGCGGCGGCGACGTTCAGCGTTCTGCAAAGCTCGACAAATTCAATTGTCAGCGCGCAATTCGGAACAACGGGTGATATTCCTGTTCAAGGCGATTATGACGGCAACGGCACGACCGATTTCGCGGTATTCCGTCCGAGCAGCGGAACATTCTTTACTTCAACTAATCCGGCGACCAACTTTGGAGCCATTCAGTTTGGGGCGAGTGGAGATATTCCGGTGCAGGCTGATTACGACGGCGACGGCAAAACCGATGTCGGGGTTTATCGTCCGAACGCTCCTCAATGCGCCGGCGCAAGCGCGTTCTTCGTGCGCCACAGCTCGAACGGAGCCAGTTTCGGCATCTGCTTCGGCGCGGCGGGCGACGTTCCTGTAACGGGCGACTTTGACGGCGACGGTAAAGCAGACTTTACGGTCTTCCGCGCGTCAGGAAATCCGTCACCGGGTGGATTCTTCTATACTTTTGGAAGTTTGACTCAATCCACGATTGCGACGGGATTCGGAACGACAGGAGACATTCCGGTAGCCGCTGATTATGACGGCGACGGAACGCTCGATTACGCGATTTATCGTCCGAGCGCGGCAGCAAACACGCCGAACTTCTTCGTTAAATTGAGCAGCGGAGGCGGCACATCAGCTATCTTCGGCGCATCAACCGATATTCCGGTTGCATCCAAGTATCAACCGTCAAATCCGTAAATGGTAAGCGTCAGAAATGACGACTGAATAAATAAGAAAAAGCCGGACGTTTGAATTATCAAGCGTCCGGCTTTTCGATTTGGAAAACATTTTTACGAGCTTTGACTTTACATGCGCGGGCGAAAACCTTTTGCGTGCGGACGAAAGGCTAAATGTCCGCACGCAAAGCCTTCGCGTGCGGACGAAAAGAGCAAACTTCAATCAAACCTCAATAAACACGGGCAAACGAGCGAAAATCAATATCGCGTTAAAGCCAAACTTTAGAAAAACAAAAGCCGGAGCATAATCGGCGAATTAAACGTCGCAGCAAAAATAAAGACGACTAAAAACGCTCGAATTTATTTTTGCGCGAGTGCTTATTATTTTTCTCTCCATTACATTATCCTTAATTTTTCGTAACAGACGACGACGTTGTTCAAAACAGATAGACTTTCACACAAAACTTTGATACAACATAACCATTCGTTTCTGACAACCCATATTTTATTTACAACTTTGCACTGTAATTTGTCCCGCCTGAAAAGCGGGAATCGGCTTACTAATCTGAATTTAAAGGAGAATTAACAATGAACATCAAAAACATTATTGAAAGATCGTCATCTTTTGCAAAAGCGGCTTTCGCTGTGTTAGTGCTTGGCACGCTTTCCTTCGGGCAAACGACATTCGGCAAGATTTTAGTGCAAGGTGATGGTTCTCTTGCGCCGCAAGTTTCACCAAACGTCGTAATCAGCCAAATCTACGGCGGCAGCGGAGCTAATAACGCTTACCAAGCTGATTATGTAGAATTATATAATTTATCAAATGCCGCAGTTGATATTAGCGGTTACTCGATTCAATACATTACACAAGGTTCACTAACCGTCTCAGCAACAGGAACTTTACCGGGTGCTGCCGGTTCTAATACAACTGTAATAGCGGCTAGAAGTTATTTTTTGATTCAACTTAATCCTGCAAACACAAGCGGGACGGCTTCTCCATTGCCCGCGCCGGACTATGATGCTTCCGCTTCGTTTGCCTCAACAGGAATAAGCGGGACACAAGGGAAAATTATTTTGGCAAGCGACTCTACTGCTGTAACCGGTTGTCCGGCAAGCCAAACTATGAATGTGGTTGATAAAGTCGGTTTTGGAACAACAAGTATGGCTTGCAATGAAACGGCAAACGCTCCTGCTCCTAGCTCGAGTAGAGCTATTTTGCGTAAAGGAATTGATACTGATAATAATAGTGCGGATTTTATAACTGGAACGCCGAGTCCCAGAAACTCATCTTTTACATCCGATTTAACGATTAGCCAAAGCGCGCCGGCTTCAGCAAATACTGGAACTAATTATGATTATACATTAACCATTACTAACTCGACAGCTTCGACGGTTAATGGTATTGTGGCAACCTTTAAAGTTCCGGCTAATACTACGTATGTAAGTTCTTCAGTAGCGGGAACATTTACCGCTACACAGTCTGGAGGCATTGTTACCTTTTCGGGCGGAACGCTTGCGGGAGCAACTTCCGCACAAGTAACCGTTACAGTTACCGCACCGGCAACCACGCAAACAATTACCAGCAATGGAACAGATGTTACAGTTGACCCGAACAATACGATTGGCGAAACAAATGACGCGAATAACAATGCGGCAGATTCTATGACAATTATAAATGCTCCGACCGCTGCCTCAGCCAGCATTGGCGGGCGAGTTACACAACCGAACGGTCGCGGCATCTTCCGCGCTCGCATAACAATGATTGACTCGCAGGGCAATACGTCAATGGCGTACACTAACCAGATGGGTTTCTACCGCTTTGAAGATGTTCCATCGGGCGCAACCTACATACTTTCGGTTTCGCATCGTCGTTATCAGTTTGCCAATCCGTCGTCGGTTCAGTTTGTCAACGAAGACAATTCGGAAATTAACTTTGTATCGTCGGGCGAGAACAGAGGTCTATATCCTGTCCCGTCGCGGCTCGACAAACAACCGCAGTAGACAGCAGAGCTTGTTTTCAAGTTTTGCATAAGATAAAAAGCCCTGTCATTTTCGACGGGGCTTTTTTAGTTCGATAAAACAGATAGTAATATAAGTAGTCGTGCAAAATTAAAGGCAGGTTTTTAGCCACCGATTTACACAGATGAACACGAGATTTTTTTCAGATTTTAATTGCATTTTCGCATCTTGTTTTTATCCGGGTTAATCTGTGAATATCTGTGGCTAAAAATTTCTTATAAATTAATTCTGCTCGACTACTTAAGTTCAAAAACTTATGACATCATCTATCTACGAAAACTTTCAGCCGCTCGATTTCGACGCGATAAAAACTTATGAACTCGCCTCGCGTCCGAGCAAAGTTACCATCGCGGATTTTGCCGAACCGTTTGAGGAAAACGATTCGCTCAAAGTCTTTCTCGATAAACTTCCGAATATTTTAGCCGTCGAATCTCTCAGAGAAATCGCCGCGCAGATTCGACGCGCCCGCGCGTTGCGAAAACCGATTGTTTGGGGCATCGGCGGGCATATCGTTAAGACCGGACTCGCGCCCGTGTTGATTGATTTGATGACGCGCGGATTCGTTTCGGCGATTGCTTCCAACGGTTCGGTTTTGGTTCACGATTGCGAAATCGCGCTCGTCGGATTTACCAGCGAAGACGTTGACGCGACTTTGGGGAAAGGCGATTTCGGCGCGGCGCGGGAAACCGGAGAGATTTTGAACGCGGCGGCAAAACGCGGCGCGGCAGACGAAATCGGTTTGGGCGAAGCGATGGGCAGGGAAGTTCTCGCGCAAAATCCGCCGAACGAAAATGTTTCGCTGCTTTGCCATACTTATAAAAATAAAATTCCGGTCACCGCGCATCTCGCCATCGGCGCGGACATCGGGCATTTTCACGCAAGCTGCGACGGCGCGGCTCTCGGCGCGACCTCGCACGCCGACTTCAAATTGTTTTGTTCGATTGTTAAAGAATTAAACGACGGCGGCGTTTATTTGAATTTGGGTTCGGCGGTAATTCTGCCGGAAATTTTCTTGAAAGCCGTAACGGTCGTCAGAAATTTAGGTTTTCCTTTGACGGACTTTACCACGGCGAATTTCGATTTTATTCAAAGCTATCGCCCGAATACGAACGTCGTCCGCCGCCCGACCGCAGGCGGCGCGGGACGCGGTTTCTCGATTACCGGACATCACGAATTAATGATTCCGCTGCTCGCCGCGCAAATTTTATGCGGCGAATAATTGACGAAGCGTAAAAGTTTCTCTAATCAAGAAGCAATTACTTGCTAATGAATCTCGACTTGTATTTACTTTCTGACGAATGCCATTATAAGAGTAAGGAATATTTATCAATGAAGTTTTTATTTGAATCGTTATTTACAGTTTTGGTTTTCACAATTCTTTTCTCGACCGTGTATGCGGCGAGTTCCGCGCATAAATCAATTTTCGATTTTGAAAATCGCCCCGCAAAATTTGTTCGAGCGGGAAATGATTTGCCTTTAAGCGGTCGAGTTACCGACCCGAACGGCGAGCCTATCGCAGGTGCGCGCGTTACGGCGGAAGGGAAATTCGGCGGCGCGGAAATTCAATCTATCACGGACGCGAACGGCGTTTTTAAATTTGAAAATTTACCGGCGGGCGATTATCGAATCAAAGTCGAAGCGAACGGTTTTTCGACAATTTCGCGCGAAGTTTCTTTGAAAAACAATGCGGCAAACAATCTGGAAATCGCTTTGCCAATCGGAAATATCTCGGAAAAAGTAACCGTTACGGCGACCCGCACGCAAGTCGCCACCGAAGATACGGCAGTTCCGGTGAGCGTCGTCGGGCGCGATGAAATCGAACGCAAAGCGGTGAACACAATCGGCGATATTTTTCGCACTTTGCCCGGAACTTCGACCGTCAACGAAGGCGCGTTTCAAGTTCGCCCGCGCATTCGCGGTCTCGACAGCAATCGCGTTTTAATTTTGGTGGACGGCGAGCGTTTGAATAATTCCAGAACTTCGACCGGACTTTCCGGCGTGGAAATTGGTCTGGTCGAAACGTCGCAAATCGAAACCGTCGAAGTCGTGCGCGGCAGCGGTTCGGTGCTTTACGGCACGGACGCGCTCGCCGGAACAATCAACATCATCACGCGCGAAACGCCCGCCCGCCGCGAAAACGGTTTCCGATTAGGCGCGACGCTCGACACATTTTACAGTTCAAACGAAACCGGACGGCGCGGCAGTTTGGCGGTCAACGGCTCGAATAAATTTTTCGCTTTTCGCGTCGCGCAGTCGCTCGAACGATTTGACAATTATTCGACCGGCGACCTCAAAGGCAGAACGCTCGACGGCGTAAGCGCGGACGGCGAAGTTCTAAATTCGCAATCGCACGGCGGCAACACGCAGGCGACGACGAGATTTTTTCTTAATGACACGAACACTTTGCGTCTGAACTACGAACGCCGCCGCGAATCGAATATCGGTTCGGCTTCTTTGGTCGGAGTTTTCACCGCGTTCTTTCCGTTTTCCGACCGCGATAAATTCAGCGCGCGTTACGACACGGTGAATCTGACCAAAAATTTGACGCGAGTTTCGGCGAGCGTCTATTTTCAAAAACAAAAGCGCGACTTCACAAACATTCTGAATGTTCCGGCGTTTCCGCCGTTTTTTCCGGGACTATATCAATTCAGCGAAACCGTTACCGACACGAAAACGAGCGGTTTTGATTTGCAGACCGATTGGACTTTCGGCAAACGAAACAATCTGACGGCGGGCGCGAGTTTTTTCCGCGACACGAATACGGACAATCGTTTTATCTTGCGCCGCTCGCCGAATTTCGCCGTGTTTCCGCCGACGCTGACGGAATCTACGGACAATTCGCGCAGCGTGCCGAATGCGAATTTGACAAACTTCGCGGGCTTCGCGCAGGACGAATTTAAGTTGACGAATCGTTGGAAATTAATCGGCGGATTTCGCTTTGACACATTTCGTTCGAGTGCCTCGCCAACCAACGGTTTCGCGCTTCCGGCTTCGTTCACACCGAACCAGATCGAAGATTTGGGTTTGCAAGGTTTGACGAGCGGTTTGAACGTAACTTCAAATTCGCTAACGGGCGATTTCGGCGCGGTGTTCAAAGCGACAAAAAACGTGAGTTTGTCGGCGCGAATCGGACGTTCGTTTCGCGTGCCGAATATCTTTGAAAGATTTTTTACGGACTTCGGTTCGGTCGGCGGCTTCGTCGTCGGCAACCCGACGCTCAAGCCGGAAAGCGGAATCAATTTCGACACGAGCGTGAAAATTCGCACATCAAAAATCGCCGGTTCGCTTACATATTTCAATGATTATTATCGGGATTTTTTGTCAACGCAGACGGCGAAGGACAGAAACGGAAATGTGATTACATTGCCCGGCGGAACTGAAGTTTCGCAAACCATTAACATCGGGCGGGCGCGGATTCAAGGTTTTGAAGCCGAGTTTGAAGCACCTCTGAAATTCGGTGTCGGATATTTTACGCCGAACGGAAATTTCAGTTATTTACGCGGCGACAATTTGACGAATAAAACCCCGCTCGATTTTATCAGCCCGTTCAGAACCAACGCGGGCATTCGTTGGCAGAATTTTTCGAGCAATTATTTCGCCGATTACACGGCGCGAATCGTCGGTAAACAAAATCGTCTTTCGCCCGCTTTTTTAGCGACCAATCTCGGTGCGGAATCCGGCTTCGTAACGCACAATTTGAGCGGCGGTTATTATTTCCGGCGCGAACATTTTAATTTCAATATCAATGTCGGCGTATCGAATTTATTCAATCGTTTATATAGCGAGCAGTTCGTCATCGCACCGGCTCGCGGTCGCTCGTTCACCGTCGGGACGAGTTGGGAGATTAAATAAAGTTTATTATTCGGTTAATCTGAAAATCAAAAACTCCGCTCTGTTCAGAGCGGAGTTTTTGATTAAAGAAAGTCAATTTACAATCAAATTAACGGTAAATGTTTTCCGCATTGTGATTGCGCCATTCATTTTCAAAATAAGTAGCATCTTCGTCATTACGCGGCGTAACGCCCATTACCATACCGCCGTTTTTGATTCCTTCTTCATATTGGCGCGCACGGTCTTCGGGAATACCCGAACCAATTAACGCGCCGACTAATCCGCCGGTCAAACCTCCCGCGCCCGCACCTGCTAAAGCTGCGGCAAGCGGTCCGGCGACAATCAAGCCGAGTCCCGGAATTAAAACGCTCGTTCCGATAGCTGCGATGCCGGCAATGATTGCGCCGAGCGTTCCGCCGATTGCCGAACCCGTTCCTGCGCCTTCCAACGCTTTACTTCCTAAGCCCGTGTCATCGCCGTCTGCAAACCATGTATCTCTGGTTTTGTCGGACATCAAAACATTAACGTCATCTTTCGTATAGCCGCGGCTGAGAGCCGAATTATAAGCGCGGTCGGCACTGTCGCGGTCTTTGAACATTCCGGTCAAAACGCGGTTTTGCGTTTGTCGTTCGTTACCCACGGCATTTTGCACTTCGCCTTCGCGCTTGGTTGCCATATCGCCCGTAACCGTGCCGTAAGCGTCCTTCACATCTCCGACTACGCGGTCTTTGATTCCGCCGACTTCCTCTTTAACTGTTCCTTGATCGTTCATTTTTAAAAATCTCCTTTTTTTCTAGAATTTATTTTATCTAGCTTAGTAAGCTATATTTGGTTATTGGAGCAAGAGACGTGCCATTTATTTTTTAATCGTTCAAACGCTATATACTATAAAGAGATAAATTTTAATTAAAGGAAAATATGCCGTTTGAATATAAAATTGTGTTTTGATTTAGAACACAAATAAATTTGCTTCTCGTCTGTAATTCAGACAAACAAAAGAGAAAATTTATTCAACCGGACGAACGAAAATCAGAGTTGCCGTTTGAACTCTCCAGCGTCTTATCGCAAAATTTTTAATTGTGAATAACTGTTTTGAAAAAGTCGCCGAGATACTTCGGCTCGAAGCCGCCGCCATCGAGCAAGCGGCGAAGCGTCTGGAGAAATCGGTCGTCGAAAAAGCAATTGAGATTCTCGAACGATGCGACGGTAAAATTATCGTCGTCGGCGTTGGCAAATCCGGCGTGATAGCGCAGAAAATCGCGCAGACATTGACCAGCATGGGAACGATTGCCGTTTTCGTTCATCCGTCGGACGCGCTGCACGGAAGTTTGGGAATTATCACGAAAGGCGATGTCGTTATCGCCTTGAGCAATTCGGGCGAGACCGATGAAATTCTGCTTCTGTTGCCGACATTAAAGACGCGAAACATTTGTATCATCTCGATTGTCGGCAATATAAATTCCACGCTCGCCCGCAAGTCCGACGTGGTTTTGGATTCGTCGGTTGACCAAGAAGCGTGTCCTTTAAATCTCGCGCCGACTTGTTCGACAACTGTCGCGCTGGCAATCGGCGACGCGCTGGCGATGACTTTGCTGGAGGCGAAAAATTTGACGGCGGAAGATTTCGCCGCCAATCATCCGGCGGGGCGACTTGGAAAACGCTTGACTTTGACGGTTGATAATTTAATGAACGAAAGTCCGAATGTTTCGATCAACGCAAGCTGGCTCGAAGTCGTCAAAGCGATTTCCCGCCACGCGCTCGGCGCGGTCAACGTCGTTGACAAACGCGGAAAACTGATCGGCATCATCACCGACGGAGATTTGAGAAGAACGATTGAAAAAACCGCGCCCGAAGATTTTTCAAATCTGAACGCCGAAACGATGATGACGAAAAACCCGACGGTCGCCGCGCCGGAAATGCTCGCCTTCGACGCGCTCAAACTGATGGAAAATCGTCCGATGCAGATTTCGGTTTTGCCCGTCGTGAACAAGCGTAAAATCTGCGTCGGGCTTTTAAGATTGCACGATGTCGTGCGGAGCGGATTATGAGTTTATACGAAGACCAAGAAATGGTTTTGAAAGATTGCACCGGGCGATTTGAACGTCTCGGCATTGCTTATATGCTGACGGGTTCGATGGCAATGGTAAATTATGCGATGATGCGAATGACTAACGATATTGATATTGTAATTGAAGTTTCGTCCGCCGACGCGCAAAAAATCATTGACGAATTCGAGCCTGATTATTACGTTCCGCACGTTCGAGTGCGAGATGCGATTGCCAGAAAATTTATGTTTAATTTGCTTCACCAAGAAACTCTTGTCAAAGTTGACTGCGTGATGCGAAAGGAAAATGAGTTTCAAAAATTAGCGTTTTCTCATCGCCGCAAAATCAAATTTTCTAGTTTTGAAATTTGGATAATCAGCCGCGAAGATTTGATTTTATCAAAATTAAATTGGGCGAAAAATACGCGCTCCGAAATGCAGATGCGCGATGTCGCAAGCATTTTACGCAACGGATATGATAAAAATTACGTCGAAGGTTGGGCAGAAAAATTAGAAGTAAAAGATTTGCTCGAAAGATGTCTAGAGATGATAAAGGAAAATTATGTTGAAGGATACGACTCGTGAAATCGAGGAAATGCAAAATGAATTATGGATGAAGCGGACAACGCGCGAACGAGCCGAATTTATGTTCGGAATGTTCGCCTCGGCAAGAAAATTTCTGATCAATTCTTTGCCGAAAAATTTATCCGAACGCGAGTTCAAAAAACAGATTTACTATCGAACCTACGGCGAGCCTTTGCCCGAAGATTTTTTCAAGAACGAAGACGGCAAAAAGTAAAAAGTAAAAAGGCAAAAGTAAAAAGTTATGAAGAAGTTTTTCGGCTTGATTTTTCTTGTTTTAGCGTTTGCTTCTTTGGGGCAGGCGCAGACGGCGGAAGTTACGGTCAGTTTGAACGAGCAGTTTTTCGACACGCTGCTCGACGCGATTTTCAAAAATTTTAACGCGCCGGAATTTCCGCTCGCGCAGACCACTTCAAATTCTCAAGTTTCAAGTTCCAAGCCGCCGGTTTTCAGTTTCAGCAATGATGATGCGCCGTTCCGCATTCCGCACTCCGCACTCCGCACTTGTAACGAATCAATTCGCCTGCTGCGCGAGATTGACGGCGTGAAAACGGCGGTTCGTTTCCGCGGCGGAAAAATCTACGCGCCGATTGCTTTTTCCGGTTCGTATAATCCGCCGCTCGTCGGCTGCATTGATTTTGCGGGTTCGGCGGAAACGACGATTGATCTCGAATACGACCGTCAAAGCGGAAAACTTTCGGGGCGCGTCCGGGTCGAATCGGTCAATCTCGGCGGCGTAAGCACGCTGGCGAGCGGCGTTCTGGCGCGGCTCGTGCAAAGCTCGATTGATAAAAAAATCAATCCCGTCGAGATTCTCCAAACCGACAAACTTTCGTTTCTTATTCCCATTCAAAACGCGGGCGGCACTCTGAAAATGAAAGCCGTCGGCGTTCGCACGGAAATCTCCAACACGGTTCTCAACGTCAATATCGCTTACGAGTTTTCAAAAGGTAATTGAAAATCTTCGGCGCATAAAAAAACTCCGATGACGAAAATTTATTCGTCATCGGAGTTTTTAATTTTTAGTATTTATATCGAACGATATAAATCAAAAATGCTGCTTAAAATTCGCCAAATCCTCCCAACGGAATATCGCCGCTGTCGCCTGATTTCTGCGCTTGAATCGAGCCGTTCGCGCTGCTAATCCAATAAAAGGTTTGATTGCTGTCTCTCCAAACGGCGATGTCCTGTCTGCCGTCGCCGTCGTAATCACCGCGCACCGGAGTATCGTTAGAATTAAAATTCGGGTCGGAGATGCCGAACGCCGTTGCCGTATTCACATTCGTTACCGAATTGTTAATATACCAGGTCGCCGGAGTTCCGTTAGCATTTTCACGAACCGCGACGAAATCGGCTTTGCCGTCGCCCGTATAATCGGCAGGCGTAATTGCAAAGTCGGTGTTAAAGTTGCCGAACGTGCGCGTCAAAATGCCCGTGCCGTTCACCGCGTCGCCAACGTAATACGTTTCAATACCGTTTGAAGCGATAGTTAGAAGGACGAGTTCGTCTTTGTTATCTCCGGCAAAATTAGCACCCGCTACCGGAGCAAACTGCGCGGCGGTGGCAGGAAGACCGAACGGAACGGCTCGCATCGTATTCGTGCTGCTGCTCATATAGTAATAAGTTAAAGCACCCGTCGCGCTGTTAAATCGAGCAACGGTGTAATCAATCTTACCGTCGCCGTCATAATCACCCTCGCAACCTGCAATATCATCTGACGCTCCCCATTGCACCGCGCGGTCAAGCGTAACGCCGCCCGTTCCGGTTGGGGTTTGAGCTAAATAATAAGTTCCCGCGCGCCAAACGGCTATCTCGGATTTGCTGTCGCCGACATAATCTCTCGGCACAGGTAGGTCGCCGCCTAAACCGTAATTAAATCGTCGAATAAACGCTTGATTAGGCGCGGGATTCGCCGGATTGCCTAGAATTTTCCAAGTAACGGGAGTATTTGTGGGAGTACTGCTGTATCCGCTGATAGTTACAAAACTGGTTTTGCCGGTGCCGGTAAAATCGTTTAAAGTGCCTCTGGTCGTTTGAGCGTTTGTTACAAAACTGTTTGCGCCGAGCAAAATGAAAGCCGCCGCCAGCGCGAAAACAGTAAAGGACGAACGCATATTTTTTTGAATTTTTTTCAAGAACATTTTTCTCCTCCAAGTAAAGTAAAAATTAGACATAGAACCTCAGCCCAAACAACGTAGATTATTGAATTTAATAAAATTGTCGGCAGCCGAAGGGTAATTTGCTGAATGTCAAATTAAAATCAAAAATAACCTTTTCGATTGCCGATGTCAATGGATTTTTCTCTGTTATCGCGGTCAAACGCATTTTATTTATCAATCTCGTCAAGTGAAAATATCTGCGGGCGGATTTGGCAGTAAAACCGATTCGCGTCTAAACTCGAAATATGAATTTGCCTCTGGTTGCCATCATCGGTCGTCCGAACGTCGGGAAATCCACTTTGTTTAATCGTCTGACGGGAAGCCGCAAGGCAATCGTCGGCGACGAGCCGGGAATTACGCGCGATAGAATTTACGGCGCGGTCGAATGGAAAGGGAAAACTTTTCGTCTGGTTGACACGGGCGGAATCGTGCCGGACGACGAAGCGATTATTCCCGCCAATATTTTCAAGCAAGCCTCGAACGCCATCAGCGAAGCGCAGGCGATAATCTGGGTCGTTGATTCCCGCGCCGGAGCGATTCCGCTCGACGAGGAAATCGCGGTTTTGTTAAGAAACGTCGGCAAGCCGATTTTTATCGCGGCGAACAAAGCCGAATCGAAAAAAGTCGAAGAAGAAGCCGCCGAGTTTTATCAATTCGGTTTTGAACTCGTCCCCGTTTCCGCCGAACACGGCAACGGCGCAGGCGATTTACTCGACGAAGTTTTTGAAGTTTTGACGTTTGAAGAAGAGACGGAAGAAGACGAGCAGCGAGAAATAAAACTTGCTATCATCGGTCGCCCGAACGTCGGAAAATCTTCGCTGCTGAATAAAATTCTCGGCGAAGAAAGAGTCATCGTTTCGCCGATTGCCGGAACGACGCGCGACGCGATTGACACGCATTTGACGGTTGATAATCAAAAATATCTTTTGATTGACACGGCTGGAATTCGGCGCAAAGGCAAGACGACCGAAATGGCGGAAAAACTGTCGGTGATTATGGCGCGAAAATCTCTGGAACGCGCCGACGTTGCGATTTTGATTATTGACGCAATCGAAGGTTTTGCAAATCTCGACGCGAACATTGCCGGTTACGCGCTCGATTTGGGATGCAGTTTGATTATCGCCGTTAATAAATGGGACGCGGTTGAAGAAAAGGAAACGAACACGGCAAACGAATTTGAAAAAAACTTGCGCTACAAAATGAAGTTTTTGGATTGGTCGCCGATAATCACGATTTCGGCTTTGACCGGACAGCGTGTTAATAAAATTTTAGACATCGTAAAACGGGCGAACGAAGCGAGAAATCTGAGAGTTCCGACATCAAAATTAAACACCTTTTTCGAGGGAAAAGTCGCACAGCCGAGAGTCGGCGGCGGCATCGCGCCGGGCAAAGGCGGCGCGGTTCGCCTGCACGTTCAATACATCACGCAAGCCGGAATTCGCCCGCCGACGTTCGTCGTTTTCACGTCCGGCGCGGGCGGCGGCAAAGGCGGACTGCATTTTTCTTATCTGCGCTACATCGAAAACCGTCTGCGCGAAGAATTCGATTTTTTCGCCACGCCGATTCGTCTGAAGGAAAAGCATAAGACGAAAAGTAAAAAGTAAAAAGGCAAAAGTAAAAAGTGAAGAAATGTGCTTTTTGTTTTACTTTTGATTTTCAAAAATTGTGTTGAAATAAATTTTTGTATGGAAATAATTTTACTTTTAATCAGGTTAATTTTGTTCGGCATTTTCGCGCTCGCCGGAGTCGGCAAACTGCTCGACCTCGAAGGTTCGGAAAAAGCGGTAAAGGCGTTCGGCACGCCCGAAGAATACGCGAAATTTTTCGCCGTCGCTCTGCCGTTTGCGGAAATCATTTTCGCGGTTTGTTTGCTGTTTGTCGAAACTTCTTGGATTGGCGCAATCGGCGCGACCGTTTTACTGCTTAGTTTTATCGGCGGAATGATTTGGCAGCTCGCGCAAGGCAATGCGCCGGATTGTCATTGTTTCGGGGCGATTCATTCCGAGCCGGTTTCAAAACGGAGTTTGATTCGCAATATAATTTTTGCGATACTCGCTTTTTCTCTTATTTTAAGCGGAAAAAACAATCAAGGCGCGAGCCTTTTCGATTCGTCAATTTACAATTCGGAAGAAAATTTTATGTCTCTGATTTTAGGATTCGCAACCGTCGGACTGCTGGCGGCGGTCGTCTTTTATTTGAAAAAAATCTCCGAACAGCAAACGCAGATTATGCGCCGCATCGAGATTTTAGAACTTACCGCGCTCGATGGCGGACGCGAAGTGATGCGTGAAGATTTGGCTGCGCCGACCAACGGTTTGCCAATCGGTTCGCCCGCGCCGCGATTCGTTTTGCCCGACATCAACGGAAAAAGCGTCGCGCTCGAAAATCTTTTGCAGCCCGCGAAACCGATTTTGTTTTTCTTCGTCAGCCCGACTTGTAATCCGTGCGGCGCACTGCTGCCCGAAATCGAAACGTGGCAGACGGAATTAAAAGGAAAATTAAATTTCGTTTTCATCAGCAGCGGAAAGGCGAAGGAAAATCTGGATAAACTCGCAGGCGACAGTTTCAAACAAATTCTATTGCAGGAAGACAGAGAAGTCGCTTTATCGTTCGGCGCGGAATGGACTCCGGCGGCGGTTTTAGTGGGCGGCGACGGCGCGATTGCGAGCCGCACGGCGAGCGGCGACAAAGCGATTCGAGAATTGATCGCGCGGATAAAATCGCGGATTGACGGGGCGGGAATTTTACTGATTGCCAACGACAAAGATTTCCTGACCGAAAGGCTTGGCGATGATTTGCCGGAATTTTTTGAAACCGACGTTTTCGATAAAGTCGTCGCTTCGGAAGATTTGCGCGGCAAAAAAACGCTCGTCGCTTTTTGGAATTTGTCGTGCGGATTTTGTCAACAAATGCTCGACGATTTGCGCGATTGGGACAAATCTCGCGGCGCGGACGAACCCGAATTGCTTTTGATTTCCGAAGGCGAAATTGAGCCGCATCGAAAATTAAATTTGCAGTCGCAGATTATTTTAGACAAAGACCGCCGCATCTCGAAAGAACTCGGAATGAGCGGAACGCCGTCGGCGGTTTTGATAAACGAAGACGGAAAAATCGTTTCGGAAACGGCAGTCGGCGCGGAGAATATTTGGACGCTGGTTGGTAGAAAAAAATAAGATTTTTAACGCAAAGGCGCGAAGGCGCAGAGTCGCAAAGGATTTTTACAAAACCATTTTCTAATCTTTACATCCTTGCGTCTTCGCGCCTTTGCGTTAAAATTTTTCTGATTGTCTAATGTCAAATCCAATCGAATGGAAAATCACGGCGCAAGACGGCGCGGCGCGGGTGGGAATTTTGCGGACGAGGCGTTCGGTTATCGAAACGCCTGTTTTTATGCCCGTCGGCACGCAGGGTTCGGTTAAAGGCGTGCGTTTTGAATGGCTCGAAGACGAACTCGACGCGCGGATAATTTTAGGGAATACATATCATTTATTTCTGCGACCGGGCATCGAGATTATAAAAAAACTCGGCGGGCTTCATAAATTTTCGACATGGAATCGTTCGCTGCTCACCGATTCGGGCGGCTTTCAAGTTTTTTCTCTGACCGATTTGCGAAAGCTCAGCGAAGAAGGCGTTGAGTTTCGCTCGCACATCAACGGCGATAAAAAATTTCTCTCGCCGGAAATTTCGATGGAAATTCAAGCCGCTTTGGGCGCGGAAATCGTGATGGTTTTCGACGAATGTTCGCCGGGCGACGCGGGTTTTGAATCCACAAAAAAAAGTTTAGAGATGACGGCGCGTTGGGCTTTGCGGTCAAAGGAAAAATTTAATCAACTGCAAATCGAAGGTGCGGACAGCAGATTGCGGATTGCGGATTCAAGTTTAGCAAGCGACCAATCCGCAATCCGCAATCCCGAATCCCAAATTGCCTTGAGCGGGCGGCAAGCGTTATTCGGAATAATTCAAGGCGCGGGGCATTTGGATTTGCGGCGGGAAAGTTTGGAGCGAACGGTTGAAATCGGTTTTGACGGTTACGCCATCGGCGGTTTGAGCGTCGGCGAGGAAAAGTCTGTGATGTATGAAGTAATTGATTTTCTCGCGCCGCAGATGCCGACGAATGCGCCTAGATATTTGATGGGAGTCGGAACGCCGGAAGATTTAATCGAGGCGGTTTCGCGCGGCGTGGATATGTTCGACTGCGTTTTGCCGACGCGCAACGGGCGCACGGGAAGCGCGTTCACGTCAAAGGGAAAATTAAACATTCGCAACGCAAAATTCGCCGACGACATCGAACCGCTAGATGACGATTGCCCGTGTTCGGTATGCCAAAGATATTCGAGAGCGTATCTGCGTCATTTGTATCAAGCGAAGGAAATGCTGGCGGCGATTTTGATTTCGCATCATAATCTGGCGTTCTTTCTGGAAACGATGCGGCGCGTTCGGCAAGCTATCAGCAACGGCGGCTTCGCGGAGTTTCGGAAATCGTTTCTCGACAAAATTAGCGAAAGCGAATTTAACGATAAGGCGGCAGGCGTTTGATAAACCGTTTGTAAATGTATATTATTGTCTTTTTCTTTTCAGCATCAAAAACAATGGATTTTTTATTATTATATTTTCAAACCGACAGCGGCAGCGGTCTTATCGGGTATCTGCCGATTCTTTTGATTCCCGTTATTTTTTATTTCATTTTAATTCGCCCGCAGCGCAAGCAGCAGCAGGAAGTTCAGAACATGGTCTCTGAGTTAAAAATGAACGACGAAATCGTTACCAACGGCGGCATCATCGGCAAAATTAAGGAATTAAGAGAAACGAGTTTTATTATTCAAAGCGCGGACAAATCTTTTATCGAGATTGCGCGAACCGCGGTGGTTGGAAAGAGAGAAGTTAAATAGTTTTTTATGTTGAGCGGTCGGCGGCGAGAAACAAATTCCGACCGCCAAATACCGAACATAGAACGCTGACAAAAAAATGAAAAATAGAAGTTTGTTGATTAGAACGGCGATAATCGTCGTTATTACTCTGGTTGGAATTTATCTGGTCTTCGGTCCTCGCGGCAATGTGTCGGCGAACAGTTTTACTTGGGAAGGAATCAAGCAAAATTTAGCGCACAACATCAATCTCGGTCTCGACTTGAAAGGCGGCTCGCATCTGGTTATGCGCGTGAAGACGGAAGAATATCTAAAGAGATTAACCGAAAATAACGAAAGTGCTGCGCTCAAAGCCGCGCAGGACGCGCAGTTGCCGGTCAGCGACGCGAGTAACACCGCCGACAACGGGAATTATCAAGTAACGCTCAATCTGACCGATGCGTCCAAAGCGCAAGAAGTAGTCGAGGCGGTTAAGAAAAAAGTTGATTTTACAAATTGGACGGAAAGCACGAGCGGAAACGCCGTCGTTTGGTCTTTGCCGCTTCAGGCGCAGAGCAAATTAAAGGAACAGGCGACCGACCAAGCATATAAAATTATCGAGAGCCGCATCAACGCATTCGGCGTGAAAGAACCGACTCTGCAAAAACAAGGCAGACCCGATTCGGGACAGATTTTGCTTCAAATGCCGGGCGTTGAAAACCCGGAGCGCGTTAAAGAATTAGTCAGAGGCGAATCCAGACTCGAATTAACGAAAATAATCAGTCCGCCGAATCCTTCGCCCGTGCAAACTTATCCGACCAAAGAAGCGGCTTTAGCGTCAATCGGCGGCAAGGAAACCGACACGAAAAAAGTTTTGCCGTATGCCGACCGCGACGAAACGCCGCCTGCCGCCAATCAAAATCCGCAAGCTCAAAAACCGAAACAATTCGTCGTCGTCGAATCTCCGGCGGTCGTTGACGGAAACGAACTGCGCGACGCTTCGGCGGTGCAGGGCAGAGGCGGCGGCAACGATTACCAAATCTCGTTTTCATTCAAGCCGGGCGGAGCGCAAAAGTTCGGCGAATGGACGGGGAAAAACATCGGCAATTATATGGCGGTCGTCTTAAACGGCGAGGTTAAATCCGCCGCTTATATCAAATCGCAGATTTTCGATTCGGGCGAAATTTCCGGTCATTTTACAAAAGCGTCGGCTGACGATTTGGCTTTGACCTTAAAATCCGGCGCACTTCCGGCGGCAATCGAATATCAGGAAGAGCGCACGGTCGGACCGAGTTTGGGCGCAGATTCGATTCGCTCCGGCGTTGCCGCGTCAATCGGCGGTTTGGCTCTCGTCGTTTTATTTATGCTTTTTTACTATCGCGGTTCGGGCATAAATGCCGTTATCGCTTTGGTTCTGAATATGATTTTGACGATGGCGGCACTCGTCGTTTTCGGCTCGACCTTAACGCTGCCCGGAATCGCCGGTCTTATTTTGGGAATCGGTATGGCGGTTGACTCGAATGTTTTGATTTTCGAGCGCATCCGCGAAGAAATCCGTCTGGGATTTTCAGTTCCCGAATCAATCAGTTTAGGATTCGACCGCGCTTTCGTAACGATTATTGACACGCACATTACGACGATTATCTCGTCAATAATTCTTTATCTATACGGTTCGGGTCCGATTAAAGGCTTTGCCGTTACGCTGATTTTCGGATTGCTAATCAACTTGTTCACAGCGGTTTTCGTTTCGCGCACGATTTTCAAATGGCTTTTATATCGGAATCCGAGAATGGAAAAACTCAGTATTTAATGAGTGGAGAGTAGGAGTAAAGAGTGGAGAGTAAAAAAAACGAAAATTTTACTCTTCACTCTCTACTCTTCACTCTCTACTCTCCACTAAAAAGAGATGTTTAATTTGTTTCAGAATATTCATATTGATTGGCTTGGAAAACGCCGGATTTTTATCGCGCTCTCCATTTTTATAATGCTGTCGGGTTTGGTTTCAACAGTCGCTCGGCAGTTCACGCCCGGCGGAACGGACGCTTTTAATCTCGGCGTAGATTTTAAAGGCGGAACGGTGGTTACTGCCAAGTTTAAACAGAAACCGTCGAACGACGAAATTCGCGCTGCCTTAAATCGCGTCGGTGTCGGCGATCCGGTTATTCAAGATTCGGTTGATAAGCCGGATGAAGTTTTAATCAAAATTCCGCTGCTTGAAAATACGGAGGCGGCGCAGCCGCAAACGACCGTGCAAGAGCAGGAACAAACGCAGAAGGCGCAAGTGCAAGCCGGACGCGCGACCGTGAAAAGCGCACTCGACAGTTTCGGAAAAGAAGCCGAAGGCGAAACTGTTTTGGGCGACACGTCCGACACGGCTTATAGAATTCTCGGCACGGATTCGGTCGGCGCGATTGCCGGTTCGCAGCTTCGCAATCAAGCCGTCGCCGCGACGCTTTTGGGATTGGTCGGAATTTTATTTTTCATCGCGTTCCGATACGATTGGACTTACGCGGCGGGCGCGGTTATCGCGGTTTTCCACGACGTTCTGATGGTGCTGGCGTTCTTCTCGATTTTCCAATGGGAAATAAATTTGACGGTGATCGCGGCGATTTTCACCATCGTCGGTTTTTCGGTCAACGACTCGATTGTTATCTTCGACCGCGTGCGCGAAAACTTAGCCGTCAATCGAACCGATTCGCTTTTCAAAATCACCAACGATTCGATTAATCAGACGCTTTCGCGGACGGTCATCACCGCCGGTTTAGTGCTTTTGTCGGTGCTGGCTCTGGTTTTATTCGGCGGCGAAGTTCTGCACAGCTTTTCGCTCGCGCTGCTCGTCGGCGTAACGCTCGGAACGTATTCGACCATTGCCATCGCCAGCCCGATTGCTATCTGGTGGCAGGACAAACTCGGCGCGGCGAAAATAAAACAAGTCGAGGCGCAAAAGGCGGAGCGTCTGGCTTCGGCTTCGCGCCGCTCGGTTTCACGCAGACCGATTGCGCGATAAATAAATTTTTGCGGGAAACAAAAGCAGTAACAAATTTTTTACGGTTGATTGAAAAACAATTTTTAGAATTTTCCGAAAAATCAGAAAGTTTTTCTTGACTTTCTCGATGTAAGGTTTTAGACTTCAAATCGTTGCTGGTCAATTAAATATTTTGTATCTGCTTTTTTTTCGTTTCGTGAAATAGCGTTCGGGAATTTGTAGAACTTTTGTTTGCGTAAGACCGGCAAAAGTCCGACACTTTCCGCATTTTGAAGATAATAAAGTCAAACGTAAAAAATCAGATTGTTTTTCCAAGCCGAGTCGTTGAAGATTTTGAAACGATTAAAACTTGTGGTTTAATTTGTATCATAAAAAAAAGGCAATTATAAAATTTCGTAGCCCTTGACCTGAATTGGCACCGGAAATATAGGGAGGAAAATAAAATGTTAGATCAATTGGTTGAATCGAGAAGCAATGCTGGCGACAACACGCGACGAAGTGGTTTTTTCTTAACCATCTTCGTTTTGATGACCGTGCTTTTAATCGGCGCATGGATGTATAGTCTTTTCGCCAAAGATTACGGACTCGGCTCCGGCGATTTGGAACTTTCGCAGCTTGTCGCGCCGGTTCCGGTAGCGGAAGACGAGCCGCCGCCGCCGCCGGATAAAATTAAAGAACAACCGAAAGCTGCGCCGAACGTAGATACGCGGACGGAGATTATCCAAAGAATGGATCAAACTCCGGTCAAGCCGCCGGATACCGTCAGCACGGTGCAGAATACTGTCAAGCCGCCGCGCGAAGGCATCGCCACCAGAATCGGCACGAACAACAACGACGCGCAAAACGCCGCGTCTTCGAGTTACACCGGACGCGGCAACACGGAAGGCACGGGACTAACGGGCGGAACCGGCGAATCTAAGACCGGCAACGATACCGGCGCAACGCCGCCGCCGCCGCCGCCGCCGCCAGCGAAACCGCCGGTGCCGAAGAAAATTTCCGGCGGCGTACTGAACGGAAAGGCGACGAGTTTGCCGAAACCGCCGTATCCGCCGGCAGCCAAAGCGGTCCGCGCGAGCGGCGCGGTTACTGTTCAGGTAACGATTAACGAACAAGGCTCGGTCGTTTCGGCGAGTGCCGTTTCGGGTCATCCGCTTCTACGTCAAGCAGCCGAACAAGCGGCGCGGCAAGCCAGATTTGCGCCGACTCTTTTGTCCGGTCAGCCTGTTTCGGTTACCGGCGTAATCGTCTATAACTTTGTTCCGTAATGGAGCGAAACTTTTTTAAGGAGAAGCGAAAACTCGCTTCTCCTTAAAAAACAGTCTGCAATTATAAAATTTTCGATTTCTTTTGGAGGATAAAAATGATTAATTTACTAATGTTCGCAAACGAAGGAGTTTCCTTCGGTATCTATGACATCGCTCGAAGTTTGACGATTCCGGGTTGGGTTGTTATCACCACGCTTTTGCTGATGTCAATTTATATGATTGCCATCGGCATCGAACGCTGGCTAACATATAACAAAGCTAAAACGCAGTCGCGTCAATATGCGCCGAAGGTCGCGCAGGCACTCAAGAACAGCAATATTGACGAAGCCATCAATATCAGCGACAAGCACAAGGATTCGCATTTGGCGATGGTCGTTTCAAGCGGCTTAAAAGAATTTGCCGCGCATCAGGGAAACACCGACATTTCGGGCGAAGAAATGGAAGCCTCGAAACGCGCTCTGCAGCGTGCGATTGCCGTTAAAACAGCCGAATTAAAACGTGGTCTCGCCGGTCTCGCAACGGTTGGTTCAACCGCTCCGTTCGTTGGACTTTTCGGCACGGTCGTCGGAATCATCGGCGCGTTCGAAGCCTTGAGAACAAACGAAACGGCTGGCATCGGCGCGGTCGGCGGCGCAATCGCGGAAGCACTCGTGGCGACGGCGTTCGGTATCGCAGTGGCGGTTCCGGCGGTGTGGTTATTTAATTATTTTACAAACAAAGTTACGAGTTTCAGCGTTGAAATGGAAAACTCGGCATCCGAATTGGTTGACTATTTCATCAAACAGCGGACGAAACAATTAAACGGATAACTAACCTTGAGATTTATTAAAAGGGAGAAATTTTTATGGCAATGCAAATCGGTGGAGCCGAGGAATATAATTCGGAAATCAATGTAACTCCGATGGTTGACGTAATGCTGGTGTTACTGATTATTTTTATGATCGTTACGCCGCTTTTGCAACAAGGCGTTTCCGTCAATCTTCCGCGAGATATGATAAGTCCCGATGAAGACGCGGATATTGCAAAGGATACTTCGGTCGTCGTGGCGATTCCCGACAACAGTAATTTTTACATCGGAAAGGAGCAATATCCTTTGACCGCTTTGGGAGAAAAAATCAAGGAAAAGATGAAAGATAAAACTCCCGAAAAACGAATCGTTTATATCAAAAGCGGCATTAATGTAGATTACGGAAAGGTCGTCGAAGCGATTGACACGATTCGCAAACAGGATATTGACAAAATCGGTCTTGTCGCCGATAAGAAAAAAGGCGTTGCCGCCGGACCTAAAAATTAATTAATTTGGAACGCCGAATTTAGGGAGTAAAGAAATATGGGAATGTCAGGAGGCGGCGACTCGTCGAAAGGAGCTACGCCGAATATCAATGTTACACCGTTAATTGACGTTTTACTGGTACTTTTGATTATTTTTATGGTCATTACGCCGCTAAAACCGAGCCGTTTTGAAGCTAAAGTTCCGGCAGAACCGAAACCGGAAGACCAGCAGGTCAATCCGAAGCCGAATCCGCTGACTTTAGTGGTGGCGGTTAATAAAGGCGACGGCAAACTTACATTAAATAATGAGCCTGCCGGAACGGTCGCCGACCCGAGCGCGTTAGCGAGCAAACTTGCGGAGATTTTTAAGACCAGAGAAAATAACGGCGTGTTCCGCGAAGGCACGAACGAAGTGGAAAAAACCGTGTTTCTCAAATCGCCGCGTTCGGTCAAATACGGCGATGTCGTGAAAGTAATTGATGCCGTCAAACAAGCCGGGGCGCAGCCGATTGGGTTGCAAATTGATGATTTAACAGAATAATTTTAGCTTGCTTTAGCCGATAAAGATTTCGCTAAAGCAAGCTATCAATGGAGTCGAACAAATGAGATTTTCTCGTTTAGGGATATTTGTCTTAATTTTATTTACAGTATTAGTCGGGGCAAACTGCTCGTATTATAATCGCGTAATTGCCCGAAAGAATTTGGTTGACGGCGGAAAAGCCTACAAGGACAGGCATTTTCAAGAAGCCGAACAGAATTTCCGCAATGCGGTCGCCCGCGACCCGGAAGGACAAACGCTCGAAGGCAGAACCGCGCAGTTATTTTTAGCCCGAACTCTGCATTCGGAATATATCGGAGATCGGCAGGACACGGCGAAAGCGGAAGAAGCAATTCAGGAATACAAAAAAGTTTTGGCAATAGACCCGAAGGACCAAAGTTCTTTTAACGCCGTCGCCAATCTTTTGGAAAACTTGAATAAAAACGATGAATGGCTTCAGTGGGTAACTTCGAGAGCCAACAACGCCAGCGTTCCGCCCGAACAACGCGCCGAAGCACTTACTAAACTCGCGGCTAAAAAGTATTCTTGCGCCAATGAAATTTCCGATGTCGAACCGGTTAAGAAAACTGTTACAAAGGACGGAAAATCCGAGTTTCAATTTAACAAACCGCAAGACCCGCAAACTTACGAGCAGTTTAAAAAATGCGTCGCCGAAGGAAGTGATTTAGTAAATCAAGCCGAAAAACTCAATACTAACAGCGACGCGGTTTGGTCGTATAAAGCCAATATGCTCGTTCAGCAAATGCGCCTTGCCGAAATGGACGGCGATAAAACGCAAGCCGATTCTTTAAAGAGTGAAGCTGAAAAAGCAAAGGATAGATTTACCGAACTTGCTAAAGCGAAAAAGGAAAAAGAAGACGCGATAGAGGCGGAGAAAAAGGCGAAGGAAGCAGAGGCTAATAAAAAATAGACTTTTCCAAAAATACTTTTAAGAAAAGGTGATACTCAATTACAATAAAAATTGAGTATCACCTTTTACTTTAGTTTCAAGTTTCAAGTTTCAGGTTTCAAGTTTTCATATTGTTCGTTCGACTCTAGTTTAAACGGTTAATTATTAAACCTGAAACCTGAAACCTGAAACTTGAAACCTGAAACCCAAATGTATGATTCGCATTGAAGACGTTATCGAAAAGGTCGAGCGAAATCGTCCCGAACCAGATATAGATTTGATTCGGCGGGCGTATCTTTTCTCTGCCTTGCACCATCGCGGACAAAAACGCGCGTCGGGCGAACCGTATCTCGTGCATCCTTTGGAAGTCGCCGATATTCTGGCTGAAATGCGGCTCGACGAAACGAGCGTTTCAACCGGACTTTTGCACGATGTCGTCGAAGACACGCTCGTTGACCTCGACACAATCCGCGAATATTTCGGCGATGAAATTACGCGCCTCGTTGACGGCTTAACTAAAATCGCGCACATCAGCAATCTTTCAAAAGAAAAGCAGCAAGCCGAAAACGTCCGCAAGATGGTTTTGGCGATGATTACAGACGTTCGCGTCGTGCTTATCAAACTCGCCGACCGCCTGCATAATATGCGGACGATGCAGTTTTTAAAGCCCGAAAAACGCGCCCGCATCTCGCAGGAAACGCTCGACATTTACGCCCCCATCGCGCATCGTCTCGGAATGGGTAAGGTTCGCAGCGAACTCGAAGACTTGGCTTTTCAAAATATTTATCCCGAAGAATATAAAAGACTTTCAATGGAAGTCGAAGAACGCCGTCCCGAACTCGAAGCGATGATTGAAAAGATCACCGACACGATAAAGGAAAAACTGCGGGAAAACGACGTGCCTTTCATCGAAGTTCAAGGTCGCGTTAAACGTCTCTATTCGCTCTGGAAAAAATTGAAAAAACGCAAGCTGACGATTGACGAAGTTTATGATTTGATTGCCGCCCGCATTATCACGCCGAACGATAAAAAGAATTGTTATCTCGCCTTGAGCGTCGTCCACGATATTTGGACACCTGTTCCCGAACGCTTCAAAGATTGGATCGGAAATCCGCGCGACAACCTTTACCAATCGCTGCACACATCGGTTATCAGCGACAACGGGCAATCGTTTGAAGTGCAGATTCGCACCGAAGAAATGCACCGAATCGCTGAAGAAGGCGTGGCGGCGCACTGGAAATACAAGGAAAGCAAACTCGGCAAAAACGAAGAAGACGCGAGTTTGGACGAACTTCGGAAAACCGTCGAAAAACTTCTGCTTCCGTTAGTCGAAACGACGGAATCAACTGAGGATTCCGAAGATTTTATCGAATCTCTAAAACTCGATTTGTATCCGAAGGATGTCTACGCTTTTACGCCGATGGGCAAAATTATTCAACTGCCGCGCGGCGCAACGCCGATTGATTTCGCTTACGCGATTCACTCGGAAGTCGGCGACACCTGCACGGGCGCGAAGATAAAAGGTCGCATCGTTCAGCTTAGAACCGAATTGCAAAACGGCGACGTTGTAGAAATTTTAACTACGCCGCATTCCAAACCTTCGCGCGATTGGCTCAATTACGTCGTTACGTCGAAAGCGAGAAATCATATTCGCCATTGGATTGCCGAGCAACAGCGTGCCGACTCGATTGAAATCGGGCGCAAACTGCTCGAAAAGGAAGCCGACAGATTTCGTCTCTCGCCGAAAAAACTTCTCAATAACGAAGATGAAATGAAGCGCATCGCCAACGAATACGGCTTGGGCAGAGCCGAAGATTTGCTCGCTTCAATCGGTTACGGAAAAACTCTGCCGCGCAATGTTTTATCCAAATTTTTAGGCGCGGAAAAATTCGCCGAACTCGACCCGGAAAAGAAAAAAGAAACGCGCCTCGAAAGCGGAATGAAAGCCGTCAAAAAATTTATCGGTTTGGGCGAAGACGCGATTATGGTCAAAGGCGTGGACAATCTTTTGACGACCCGCGCACGTTGCTGCAATCCTTTGCGCGGCGAGGAAATCATCGGCTACATTTCGCTCGGCAAAGGCATCGTCGTCCACAACAAACGCTGTAAAAACGTCGCGCAGTTAATGGTCAACAAAGACCGCATTGTTGACGTTGAATGGGCGAAGGGCGACGGCAAGGAAATTCAATCGGTCAGACTTCTGGCGACGACGGAAAATCGAACCGGAATGCTCGCCGGAATCACCAACGCGATTGCCGAAATCAAAACCGGAATCCGCGACGCGCGAGCCGAGGTTTCTAAAAACGACCGCGGACTAATCGAAGTTACGATTGAAGTTTTCGACAAAAAACATCTCGACAAAGTAATCAATTCGGTCGAACAAGTGCCGGGCGTGATTGCTGTCGAACGGGTAAATTTCTAAAAAATCGGAACGTATGAGACGAACGATTTAAAATTTGCCGCTCGAATTCTGAAGTATAACTTTGCTTTTCGCCTTTAATCTGCTAGAATTCGCCTTTTGCTTTAATAAACAAAAAGATAACAAGGGCGAAACTTATTGTGAAGGAAACAATTTCAACTGAAAACGCGCCGGGCGCAATCGGACCGTATTCGCAAGCCGTGAAAACGGAAAATATGGTTTTTTGTTCGGGACAAATTCCGATAAATCCGGCGACCGGCGAGTTTGTCTCAAACGATGTCGCGGAGCAAACGCGGCAGGTTTTGAAAAATTTGAGCGCGGTTTTGGAAGCGGCGGGAACTGACTTAAACAACGTCGTCAAAACCACGGTATTTTTGGCGGATATGAATGATTTCGCGCAAATGAACGAAGTTTACGCGGAATTTTTCAGCGAAAATGAACCGGCGCGGGCGACCGTGCAGGCGGCGCGTCTGCCGCGCGACGCGCGGGTCGAAATCGAATGTATCGCTCTTATGAAAAGTGGAGAGTAGAGAGTGGAGAATAAAACAAACCTTTCTCTACTCTCCACTAAAAAAGCCAAACGCCGAAAGAAAATCCGTGCGTTTGGCAACTAATAAACCGGGTTTTGTTTCTAAGATTTTACGCTGCTTTGATAATTTTGCCGCCTTTGATGCAGCGCGTGCAAACTTTACGCCGGGCGTTTCCGCCCGCCGGAAGCTGCACGCGGACCGATTGCAGGTTCGGGTTAAACCGTCGGCGCGTTTTGTTGTTCGCGTGTGAAACATTGTTTCCGAATTGCGGACCTTTGCCGCAGACATCGCATCGTTTTGCCATAATAATTTAAGCCTCCAAAAAATAATGTCGAGGTATAAAGGACGAGTTTGTCGGACAAACTCGAAAACAAGATTTATAACAAATATAGACGAACAGAGTCAAGTAATGAGAAGACAAGTTAATTACGAAGGAGTAAAAGCCATAGTGCGAAATTCTAATTTTAAGATTTTTTCAATCATATTTTTTGCAGTCGCCGCGTTCGCTTTGAACGCCTGCACGAACACCGCGAGCAACGGAACTGCCGTCGCCGGAAATGTTGACCCGAACGAAACCGCCGCGACCGTCAACGGCAAACCTATCAAACTCGAAGAAGTCGAGCGCGTCATCAAACAGCAAGGTCAGGGACAGGAAACGAAACTCTCGCCGCTCGAACTTGCGAAGGCGCGTCTGCAAGTTCTCGAAGGTTTGATTCAGCAGGAAGTAATGTTCCAAAAAGCCGAGAAGGAAGGCGTTGTGCCGAAAGATGAAGACATAACGGTTGAATTTAACAAGCAGAAAACGGAAAGCGGTTTGTCGCAGGAAGAGTTTGAAAAGAAGATGAAGGAAATCGGAGAAAACGATGCGACGGCGCGTGAAAAAATCAAAAAAACTCTTGCCATTCAAAAGTTGGTTGATAAAATTACGGGAAAAATCGAACCGCCGAGAGACAAAGAAATTGACGATTTTTACGCCGGCAACAAAGAAGCGTTCATTAAGAAAAAAGGCGTGAAACTCGCGGCAATCATTATTGATCCGGCAGACAACGGCGAAGGCGATACGACTAAAACACCAGCCGACGCGGTTCAGAAAGCAAACGAAATTCTCAACCAATTAAGACAGGGCGGAGATTTCGCTTCGATTGCGCGTGAAAAGAGCGAAGACCAAAGTCGTCTGCAAGGCGGCGATTTGGGTTATGTTTCCGAAGAGGAAATGAGACAGTCTTTTCCGCCGCAGGTCGCCGCAACTTTAATGGACCCGAAGTTTCAAGTCGGACAAATTTTTCCGGCGCAGATGCAGGGAAAATATTATATTTTCAAACTCCAGGAGCGCAGCGACAAGGACGAAAATTTAACGCTCGAAAGTCCGGGAATTCGCCAGCAAGTTACCGATTCGTTAATCAACGCCCGCAAGGAATTGCTTGCATCTTCCTATCAAGCGATGGCAATGAACGAAGCGAAAATTGAAAATTTTCTGGCGCGTAAAGTGGTTGAAAATCCGAACGAATTAAGCGGAGCGCGTCCGGCGGGCGCGGAAACTCCGGCGACCAATACCAGCGCGGACAGCAATGCGAATGCGAATTCAAACGCTAACGCAAATGCCAACGCGAACACCGGAAACGCCAACGCGAAACCGGCAGTCAAACCGGCGGCAAACGTCAAAACAAATGCGAAAGCTAAATAGTTTTTGCTTATTTTAGTTTTTCAAAAATAACGAGTAATCGGATTTTCGGTTGCTCTTTATTTTTTCCCAAGATGCTTTTTCGTCTTTCCGACATTTATAAATCCTACGGCGGCAATCAGATTTTGCGCGGCGTTTCGTTTCAGACAAATCCGTCGGAAAAAGTCGGTCTCGTCGGACGCAACGGCGCGGGAAAGACGACGGTTTTCCGAATAATCACCGGCGAAGAAGCGGCTGATTCCGGCGACGTTCATAAATTGAATAATCTGAAAATCGGTTTGCTGGAACAGCACGTTGATTTTTCGGAAAACGAAACGGTTCACACCGCCGCGCTTTCGGCGTTCGAGCGTCTGCACGACATCGAAGCCGAAATGCGCGAATTAGAAACGCAGATGGCGAGCGACGCGAGCGAGGAGATTCTTTCTCGCTACGCCGAACTGCAAATCGAGTTTGAAAACGCCGATGGTTTTACATACGCCGCCAAAGCCGAAGCGATTCTTCTCGGTTTGGGTTTTGCAAAGGAAACCTGGACGCAGAAGACAAAAACTCTTTCCGGCGGGCAAAAAAATCGGCTCGGAATGGCGCGTCTTTTGCTGTCGAATCCAGAAGTTTTATTGCTCGACGAACCGACTAATCATCTGGACGTGAACGCCGTCGAATGGCTAGAGAATTTTTTGCAGACTTACGAAACCGCTTTCATTATCATCAGCCACGACCGTTATTTTGTAGACAGAACTTGCCGCCGCATTATCGAAATCGAACAGGGCAAAGCCGTCAGCTACAAAGGAAATTATTCGCAGTTTATAGTCGAGCGCGAAGAAAGGCGCGAGCAGCAGCGGCGCGAGTTTGAAAACCAGCAATCGTTTATCGCCAAAAACGAAGAATTTATCCGCCGAAATCTCGCCGGACAAAAAACGAAAATGGCAAAATCGCGGCGCAATATGTTAGAGCGTCTCGACAGAATCGAAGCCGTCGCGGTCGAAAAATCGAGCGGAAATTTCAATCTGCAAAAAGTCGAACGCGCCGGACAAAATGTTTTGACGGCGGAAGATTTGGCAATCGGTTATGGCGAGCGAGTTCTGGCGCGTGATATAAATTTCACGCTCGAACGCGGCGAATGTCTGGGAATTATCGGCGGCAACGGCACGGGGAAAACGACGTTTCTTAAAACTATTTTAGGAAAACAGCGCGAGATTGCCGGAAAAATCGCCTGGGGAACGAAAACCGAAATCGGTTATTACTCGCAGAATTTAGAAGATTTGGACGTTCGCAACGAGATTATTCAAGAGCTTCGCCGCGTCGCGCCGCTCGCTGAAAACGGCGCGCTGCGTTCGTTTCTGGCGCGTTTTTTGTTTGTCGGCGAAGAAGTTTTCAAGCGCGTCGCCGATTTGTCGGGCGGCGAAAAGGGAAGACTCGCGCTGGCGAAATTGATTTTCTCGAACGTCAATGTTTTGATTTTGGACGAACCGACTAATCATCTCGACATTCCTTCGCGCGAAGCGTTGGAAAACGCTCTGAAAAGTTACGCGGGAACGATTCTCGCCGTCAGCCACGACCGCTATTTTCTCGACCAAATTGCCACGCAGATTTTTGCATTCGAGGACGACGGACGCATTGAAATTTTCAACGGCAACTATTCGGAATTTCACGAATGGCAGATGCGTCAGTCGTCCGTCGTTAATCGTCCGTTGCAGGTCGCTGATGAAAAATTTGAACGTGAGATTCAAACAACGAACAGCGAACAACTTTCAAAAAACAAACGCCAAAAAATCGAACGGCGCGTAAAGGAAATCGAAATTAAAATTCCGAAGCTGGAAGAAGAATTGACGAAAATCACTTTTCAGATGAGTGCGCCGGAAACGATTTCCGACCACGAAAAACTGCGGACGGTTTCCGCGCACTATAAACAAACGGAAAAACAGATTCAGAATCTTTACCAAGAATGGGAAAGTTTAGAGTCCGCGCTCAACAATTAAACGCGCCGACCGGAGCGTAAGCGTTTCGCTTGCCGGTGAAACGCGAAAAGATTTTAGAAACTATTTGGAAAATATGAATTTTTAAAAATGACAACTAAACTATTCGCTGTTCGCTGTTCGTTGTTCGTTATTTCTCAAAGTGATTTTTTTCTTCTGACAAATAGCGAACAGTTAATAACGAACAGCGAATAGCTTGCTCCTCTCTATTCTCTCTAATGAGTCTTTAAATAGATTCTTAGAAAGGTTGAAGTTTTCAGTGTTCTGGCGAATGTTTTGCAAGCGGGACGCTTGCGCTCCAGCCATCAGCTTTCGATTCGATAATTCGGAGCTTCCTTCGTAATAATTACGTCGTGAACGTGCGATTCTTTTAAACCAGCCGAAGTTATCCGAATAAATTTCGCGTTCGTCTGCAATTCTTTGATTGATTTGCAGCCCGTATAACCCATTCCCGAACGCAAACCGCCGACTAGCTGCGTTACCATTTCGGCTAAAGTTCCTTTGTAAGCGACGCGACCTTCGATGCCTTCGGGAACGTATTTTGAATCGGAGACCGTCGCTTCCTGCGCGTATCTGTCGGAAGAACCTTTTTTCATCGCGCCGATTGAACCCATTCCGCGATAGGTTTTGAATGTGCGCCCTTGAAATAAAATCGTCTCGCCCGGCGCTTCTTCCGTTCCGGCGAATAATGAACCAATCATCACCGAATCCGCGCCCGCCGCGATTGCCTTTGCCACGTCGCCGGAAAATTTCACGCCGCCGTCGGCGATAATCGGAACGCCCGAATCTTTCGCCGCATTGACGCATTCGATAATCGCCGTGATTTGCGGAACGCCCGCGCCGGTTACAATTCTCGTTGTGCAAATCGAGCCGCCGCCGATTCCGGTTTTGACGGCATCAGTACCAGCCGAAATTAATGCCTTAGTCGCATCTGCGGTTGCTACATTTCCGACGATTACTTCAATCTCTGAAAATTTTTGCTTGATTTTTTTGACGGCTTTAATAACGCGCGATGAATGTCCGTGCGCGGTATCAATGACGATTGCGTCGGCGCGGGCGTTTATCAATGCTTCGGCGCGTTCGAGAAAGTCGCCGGTCGCGCCGATTGCCGCCGCGACGCGCAGTCTGCCGAGTTCGTCCTTCGCCGCGTTCGGATAACGAATCGCTTTTTGAATATCTTTAACCGTAATCAGACCTTTCAAAAGTCCGTTGTCGTCAACGACTAATAATTTTTCGATGCGGTGTTTTTGAAGTTTGACTTTTGCTTGATTCAAAGTCGTGCCGATTGGAACGGTTACGAGCGGCTGTTTGGTCATCACGCCCGAGACGGGAATTTCAAAGCGCGTTTCAAAACGAAGATCGCGGTTGGTGATAATTCCGACGAGCAAGCCGTTTTCGTCCACGACCGGAACGCCGCTGATTTTAAAACGCTCCATCATTTTCAACGCCTCGCTGACGAGCGCATTATCTCGAATCGTAACCGGATCAACAATCATTCCCGATTCCGAGCGTTTTACTTTGTCAACTTCTTCGGCTTGCTGCGCGATTGAAAAGTTTTTATGAATTACGCCGATGCCGCCTTGCTGCGCGAGCGCGATTGCCAGATTCGCCTCCGTTACCGTGTCCATCGCCGACGAACACAGCGGAATATTCAGCCGAATTTTTCGGGAAAACTGCGTCGAGGTGTCGGTGTCGGACGGCAAAATTTCCGAATACGCCGGAACTAATAAAACATCGTCAAAGGTTAAACCTTCTTTTATTTCTTCTACTAACATATAAATTTATACAAAAAAGCCCGCACGATTCTGAGGCGGGCGCGTTTTCAAATTTTATTATCGAATATAAATTTCCACTTGTAAAAAAGCCGCATAAAAATTTATTTGGACTTTATCAAAAAATTACTGCCTACCTGACCGCTTTCCAAAACGCTTTGAAAGTCGTCTTTTTTAATTTCAAATTCGATGACGTTGCGGTTTCCGTTTTCGGTCGGCAAAGCAATTGGCTTGCCGTTGATGGTCATCTGCACATTTTTGGTTTGAGCATTTGAATACTTCAAACGCAAACTTTCCTTCGGCTGGAAAACGCCCGGTTTGTCAGGTTTAATCAAAGTGTTTTGCTTTTCACCGTCGGAAATCGAAATGAGCGACACGGGCGATTTTACGGCTTTGAATTCAACCGCGAAATCCTTTGTTGTCGCGGCGTTTTGGGTTGAAGCGTTTGCCGCGTTCAAATTAGAAATTAAATTTGTATTCGCGTTTGAATCGGCGACCGGCGTATTTGCCGTCGGCTGCTTGCGCTGAAAATAGTTGAGCGCGAACAAAATTCCCCACGTCATCAAGCCTAAAATAATAACCGCGAAAATGACGGTCGGTAGCAGCGAAGACGTGCTGCGTTCGTCGGTTAAAACTTCGGGGCGATAAGTTTTCGGCTCGTCGGCATTTGGCTGAACGCCTTGCTCGGCAATCAACTGCGCGTAATCCTGCAAAGCCTCTTGCTCGTCAACGCCGACGATTTTGGCGAATGATTTTATAAAACCTTTATTGAAAATTCCGCCGGGCAATTTTCGATAATCGTCGTTTTCAATTGATTCGAGATAAAGCGCGGAAATGCGGGTTTGTTCAGCGATTTGGCTGATGGAAATGCCGCGCTCTTCACGCGCCTGCCGCAATTTTTCGCCGAGAGTTAAAGACATTTTGCCTGTTTATCGAATATCCTCAAAAAGTTTCTAAATCGAAACCGATGTTAAAGTTGAAATATATCTTTGTTAAAAGGCGAAGTCAATCGTTTCAAATAATTTGTCCGGTCGGCGTGCTTGATTATCGGGGCGGGCGCGTGATACGTTTAGCCTTTATTTCCATCTTGTATTAAAATTCAAATTGAAAAAAGCGAGGAACAAATAATGTCTCTGGAAGCATTGGGAATGGTCGAAACGAAGGGTTTCGTCGGCGCGGTCGAAGCGGCGGACGCGATGGTTAAAGCCGCCAACGTCCAACTAATTGGAAAGGAATATATCGGCGCGGGATATGTAACGATTTTCGTGCGTGGCGATGTCGGCGCAGTCAAAGCGGCGACCGACGCGGGCGCGGCGGCGGCGCGGCGAGTCGGCGAATTGATTTCGGTCCACGTCATTCCGCGACCGCACGGCGAAGTCGAAAGAGTTCTGCCGAAAGGAGTCGGCTACAGCCCGGACGAAAAAGCGATTCAAGGCAGTTCGCGCGGACAACTCGGCGCGGGCGAGGCGAACAGCGAAATCTCTGTGAACGAGAGAAATAAATCGAAAACGAAGTGAAAAACGAATTACGAATTTCAAATTACGAATGACGAATTTTTGCCGTTCGATTTATTTCGTAATTCGTAATTTGAAATTCGTAATTGTAAAAAGATGTCGAGCGACAATAGTTCAGTATCGCAGCAGGAAGCGCAGAACGCGGTGGAAGCCGCGTATCTCGCTTTTAAAACGGTTGCGAAATTTGATCAGGCGAAAATTGACCGGATTTGCGAAGCGATGGCGCAGGTTGCGCTTCGCGCGGCGGCGCGTTTGGGAGCGATGGCGTGCGAGGAAACCGGCTACGGACGCGCCGAAGACAAGCGCGAGAAAAATCGTTTCGCGGCGGAAGACGTTTGGAATTATTTCAAAAATCTGAAAACCGTCGGCGTGATAAAAGAAAGCGATTCGATTGTCGAAATCGCCAGCCCGCGCGGAGTCGTCGCCGCGATTATTCCGTCAACCAATCCGACTTCGACGGCGATTTTCAAAATCATCATCGCCGTCAAATCCAGAAACGCAATCGTTCTCTCGCCGCATCCTTCGGCGGCGCGTTCGATTAACGAGACGGCTCGCTTGATGCGTGAAGTCGCCGTCCGCGAAGGCTTGCCCGCCGACGCGATTCAATGTCTCGCCAACCCCACCATCGAAGGCACGGAAACTTTGATGAAGCACAAACGCACCGCCGTTATTTTAGCAACCGGCGGAATCGGTCTCGTCCGCGCGGCGTATTCGTCAGGCAAACCGGCGTTCGGCGTTGGACCCGGAAATGTTCCCGTGTTCGTCGAAAGAACGGCAAACGTCGAAAAAGCGGTGTCGGATATTTTGACTTCAACTTGTTTCGACAACGGAACGATTTGCGCGTCCGAACAATCCGTCGTCGTTGACGCGCCCGTTGCCGACAAAGTGCGCGAGCAATTTGCAGCGCAGGGCGGACATTTTTTAAGTCAAGCCGACGCGGATAAAGTCGGCGCGATTCTTTTAACCGAACAGCGCACTTTGAATCCGAATATCGTCGGCAAATCAGCCGAATATATTGCGAACTTAGCGGGCATTTCCATTCCCGCCGGAACGCGCTGTCTGCTTGCTGACTGCGGCGGAATCGGGCGCGATTTCCCTTGGTCAGTCGAAAAACTTTCGCCGACACTCGCGTTTTTCGTCGTTGACGGCATCGAAGACGGAGCGCGTAAATGTCTCGAAATTTTGCAGTTCGGCGGAATGGGACACACCGCCGGAATGCACACGCAGTCGCGCGAAGCGGCGATAAAATACGGCGAGCAAATGCCCGCCTCCAGAGTCATAATAAATTCGCCGACGACGCACGGCGCAATCGGATTTTCGACCGACTTGCCGCCTTCGATGACTTTAGGCTGCGGCTCCTGGGGCGGCAACGTAACGAGCGATAACGTCTCGCCGCTTCATCTGCTCGACATCAAGCGCGTGGCTTTTGAGACGAAGCCGGTTGGCAGTCGGCAGTCGGCAGTCGGTAGTCAGCAGTCGTTTGTCAATAACAAAATACAGGAAACTCCGCAAACAAATCGGCGCGAAGAAATCACCGCGCTGGTTGATAAGTTTCTGCGACAGAAAATTGCCGACGCGCCCGCGTCAGAACCGCCTGCGGTAGCGGGCGGGTTAAATCCACAATCGGCTGATTCGCCGGTAAAAACCATTATCCACGAATTGAAAACCGAAGGCGCGACAAACGGCGCAAAACCGAAAACCGTTGATTTCGTCAGCGAAGACGATGTAAAAAACGCTGTCGAGGCGGGCGCGAAAATTTACATTACGGCGAAAACGATTATCACGCCTTCGGCGCGGGATTTAGGCGAGGAGAAGGAAATCTTCGCCAAAGTTTGATGGAATATCCGATGACGAAAAAATCTTTGACGCTCTGGTTTCTGCTGTTCTTGCCGGTCATAAATATCTTTGCCCAAGACAAAAATGCGAGCAAACCGATTAACGACGCGAAACAAATTCCCGTCAGTTACGGCATTCTCGCGGACAATTCCGGCTCGTTCAGGACGCTGCTCGAAATGGTTATTGACACGGTTAAGGGTTTGGTCGAAGAAAACAAACCGGACGACGAAACTTTTTTAGTGCGCTTTGTTGATTCGGATAAAATCAAACTCGCGCAGGAATTTACCGACAGCAAATCCGATTTGCAAGACGCAGCGGAAGATATGTTTATCGAAGGCGGCGCGACGGCGATTACCGACGCGGTTGATTTTTCCGCCAAGTATTTGACGGAGAAGGCAAAGTCCGAACCGAACCGGCACAAGGCTTTGATTTTAATTTGCGACGGCGACGACCGGCGCAGCCTTGCGAAACTCGAAACGGTTTTGATGTTTTTGAAAAACGAAAAAATCAGAGTTTATGCAATCGGCGTATCCGATGAAAAATTTTCGACAAAAATTCTGGATAAATTAGCGAAGGAAACGGGCGGCAAAGTTTATACGCCGAAAAATCCCGCCGAAATTAAAACCGCCGTCAAAGAACTTGCGGTCGCTATGCGTGCCGAGTAAAATCATTTATCAAATTCGATGGCTGAAATTTTAGTCGAAAATCAAGTTTGCCAATCCTGCGGCGCGGATGTTCGCCCCGACTCGCTCTTTTGCTATAACTGCGGAAGTTCGGTCGCGCCGGAGACGGTCGTTGCGCTAAAGGATAAAAATATTTTTGATAAATCGCATCTCGGCGAACAAAGCGTCGAGGGAAAAAACGGCGACAATGCCGCGCTCGCCGAAAAAACGGCAGCCGAAGAAATTAGCGAGCAGGCAACGCCGATACAAAACGCCCAAGCGACGACCGAATTAAAATCAGCCGCCTCGATGCGCCGCAAGTCTAAAGTTTTTCAACCGAAAAGAATCGAAGTGATTTGGGAAGAATACGAAAACGCGCCGAACGGTTGGTTTATTCTCGCGGCAATCGGCTTGACGTTATTTGCCGTCGGACTTTTCTTTTTGGCGCAGTATCTGAAATAAATCGGATTTTGAATTTAGCGGAAAAATAATTTTCAAAATTAAACATTAAAATTATGGAAGCACTCGGAATGGTCGAATGTATGGGACTCGTGGCGATGATTGAAGCGGCGGACGCGATGGTTAAAGCCGCGAATGTAACGCTCGTCGGTTATGAAAGAATTGACGCGGGTTTAGTTACGGCGATTGTGCGCGGCGAAGTCGGCGCGGTTAAAGCGGCGGTTGACGCGGGCGCGGCTGCCGGTCGGCGCGTCGGAACGGTCGTCGCCGTTCACGTTATTCCGCGCCCGCATTCCGAAGTCGCCGAAGGCATTCCCGTCATCGAAACCGGCGAAACAACGCGGAAGAAAATTAGCGGCTCAGTGCCGGAGAAGCGGTAGACGGTAGCGGGGCGGAAGGCAGAAGGCAGAAAGCAGTAGGCAGAAATTAAGCGTTGAAAAATGTATTGAATTTATCCACATTTTCAACGCTTAATTTCACACAACAAAACTGCTTCCGCTTTCTGCCAACTGCCTTCCGCCTTCTGCCAACTGCCTTCTCCTACTGCTTCTTAGGGTTTGCCAAAGTCGGCGCGGTCGTTTTATCGTTGACGGCGACTCTGCCGGTGCGGGTTACGGCGATGCGTTTTTGTTTGTTCGGTCCGTCGGCGACCGATACTTTGATGTTTCGGAAACTACCATCTTTTTTATCGTTCGTCGGCGTGTAGCTGATGACATACTGCGTGCGAAGTTCGCGGGCGATGTCGCCGGCGATGTTGTTGAGTTCGCCGACATCAATCGGGAAATAAGATTTTCCGCCGGTTTCGGTCGCCAATCTTTCGAGAAGGGCTTTCGCTTTTCCCTGCGGACTTTTGCTGATGAAACCGCCTTCCTTGTCGAGTTCGCCGACAAATCCAATCGTATAAATCTGCACGTCGCTTTCTTTGAGCAACTCGAAAAGCTGCTGCTCTTTATAAAAAGAATCGCGGTCGTCGCCATCGGTAACTAAAATCAAAGCGCGGCGTTTGCGGTCGTTCGGGTCGCGCGATTTTTCATATTGGTCAACTTGCTCCGCCGCTAGATAAACCGCGTCAATAATCGCCGTCTGCCCGCCTTCGATATACATATTATCCAAGGCTTCGTCGAGGTCGGCTTTTTTCGCCGTGAAATTTTGCAGAATTTCTATTTTGTCGGAACTGACAAAACGAATAATGCTCGTCTCGTCGTCGGAGCGATTCGTGCCGACGATGATTTTTCCTGCTTCGATGACCTTTTCAAGCTGCGAGCGGAGCGAACCGGAATTATCAATCACCAGAGAATAATTTGTCGGAACTTCCGCTTTGGTAAAAGAATCAATCGGCTGCAAAACGCCTTCTTCGTAGATTTTAAAATCTGATTGATTGAGGCTGCCAATCGAATGATTGTTGCGGTCAACAACGCGGACATTCAGATTAACGATTTCCGTGTCAATTTTGATAATGTCATCATCGGGAGTCGGCGTGATTTTCGGCGCGGGCGTAATCATCGGCTGCGCGGCGGGCGGCGTTGCCGTCGGAGTCGCAATCTGCCGGGCGCGATTGTTTTGGTTCGTTTGCGCGTTCGTCGCAAAATTATAAAAAGCGCAAACCGAAAGCAAACAAAAAACGGAAACAAATTTAATTGTCTTGGTCATCTTTATTTTCCCGAAATCGCAAACAGCAAATCTAAAATTGCGAAGACTATTTATTGTCGCCGCTCGGTGAGGCGTAATAGCCTTCGCGTGTACGAACCGTTAGACGCGAAATGCCGCGCGGAGGTTTGACCCGAACTTTTACTTTGTGCCATTTGCCGTCGGGCGTGAAATCCTTCGGCGTAAAACCGATTGAATACTGATGACGAAGCTCCAGCGCGATGCGCTCGAAAATCTCGTCCATCTCAACGTCGGTTTGCGGATAGAATGATTTGCCGCCGGTAACGGAAGTTAATTCGTCGAGAAACGCTTGTCCCTGCATTCCCAAAACGCTGCCCGCGTCTCTGCCGTCTATAATGCCGACGGCGTAGACGGTTACGTCGGATTCCTTCAAAAGTCGGCGCACCTCGCCGAAATTATAGCGCGAAGCATTGTCTTGCCCGTCGCTGATAATCAGCAACGCTTTTTTCTGGCGCGTGCCGCGCGTTACGCGCTCGACTCCGAGATAGCAAGCGTCGTAAAGCGCGGTATTGCTTTTCGGTTCGACCAGAGTGAGTTTTTGCAAAACGGCTTCGCCGTCGCGCGTGCGGTCGAGCAAAAGCTGGGCGCGGCTGTTAAAAGCGATCAAATAATATTCGTCCGACGGATGGCTGGTGTTGATAAATCTTTCGAGAGCCTTTCGCGCCTTGGCGATTTTATCGCCGCTCATCGAATCGGAAACGTCGAACAAAATGCCGACGGAAATCGGTGCGTCCGCGTCCGAGAAAAACGTAATATTCTGTTCTTGATTACCGTCGAAAACCGAAAACGCGCTTTTATCCAAACCCGAAACAAAGCGTCCGTAAAGGTCGGAAACGGTCAGCGTGAGCGTAACGAGATCGGTCTTGACGGTAATCGGTTTGTCATTTTCTTCTTGAATGGGCGGCGTTGCTTCGGGCGTTTGAGCGAGCGCGGCAAACGCGCCGAATAAAAAAACGAAAATCAAAACCAGCGACCGTCGCGCGAGACACGAGCGGCTGACAATCTGAAAACTTTTTACAGCCATAAAATTCCTTATTGGTAACGAATATATTCTAAGAAATGTATTGTAATTTCACAAGATATTTTTTTGATGTCGTTAAGATAACATTCGTTGTTTCGGCATAATCGGATTCTTTAATTTAACGAGAGTCTGCAACTTCCGTCGGAAAAAGGCGTGATATAATTCAGTCGTCAATTCGGGTTCAATCGAATCTTCGGAAAACTATCGAGCAACGGACAACGAACTACGAACTACTAACAAAATAATGGCTGAATTTATTTGTCGTCTTGGAACGCCTTCAGGCGAAGTTTTAACGCGCATCGTCGAGGCGAATGCCGCTCAGGAAGCAAAGATACGTCTCGAAGACGAAGGCTTTCGCGTGTTCGCCGTTTCGACCGCCGAGAAAGGTTTGTCGGCGATTTTGCCGGGCGCGGGCGGCAAAAAAGTCCGCGTCAAACCGGGCGATTTTCTGTTGTTCAATCAACAACTCTCCGCGCTTTTGCGGGCGGGAATTCCGGTTTTGCAGTCAATCAATCTTTTGAAAAATCGTTCGGCTTCCTCGACGCTTCGCACGCTGCTCGTGGACATCGAGGACAAAATTAAAAGCGGCGTTCCGCTTTCGGAAGCGTTCGAGGCGCAAGGCACTTTTCCGAAAATTTACACGGCTTCGATTTTAGCGGGCGAAAAGTCGGGCGCGTTAGACGAAGTTTTAGCCAGATACGTTGATTATCTGAAACGCGCCGTCGGCGTGTCGCGCAAACTGCGAGGCGCACTCGCTTATCCTTTGTTTCTGCTCGCGGCGGCAACTTTGATGGTCGCCTTTCTGACGCTTTATATCGTGCCGCGAATGTCCGACCTTTTTAAAGGTCTCAATACAAAACAAGGTTTGCCGACGGTAACTTTGGTCGTTCTCGGATTTTCCAACTTCGTCTCCGGCAATGTCTGGTGGCTTTTGCCGCTTCTTCTGGTTCTGGTTTTCGCGCTCGTGATTTATTTCAGAACGCCGAACGGAAAATTGCTTTTGGGAAGATTTTTATTGAAATTGCCGATTGCCGGAAATTTAATAAAACAGATGACGACAACGCAGCTTGCGCGTTCGCTGTCAACGCTGCTTTCGGGCGGCATCACCGTTCCCGATGCCTGGGATATTTCTTCGCAGTCAATCAACAATCTCGAACTGCGCCGCCGCAGTCAGACGGTTTTGCCGCTTATTCGGGAAGGACGGCTGTTCACCGAATCGCTCGAAAAGGCGAATTGGATGCCCGATCTCGCGCTCGATATGATCGGTATCGGCGAAAAGTCCGGCAGTCTTCGAGAGATGCTCGACGAAGTGGCAAACTTTTACGATGCCGAATCCGAAGTGCGGCTCGAACAGTTGACGACTTTGCTCGAACCCGTAATTTTGGTTTTTATGGCGGGCATCGTGATTACGATTTTGCTGGCGATTTATCTGCCGATTATCCAGACGATTTCGTCGGGTCCGTTTAGCGGGAAAAGGTAGGAAGTGAAAAGTGAAAAGTAAAAAGTGAGATAAAAATGTTAACTATCGAAGGAACATACAAAAACGGACAAGTGATTTTGGCGGAAACTCCGATAGAAGTCGGAGAATCCAAAGTCTTAATAACATTTCTCGAAACCAAAGAAATAAATTTGCGAGAACGGCAAATCAATAAGACACAAGCGGCGGAATTGAAAGCTAAATTAAGCACAATGGCAGAAGATTGGAACAGACCGGAGATGGATATTTACGATGTTGATTAAACGCGGCGATGTTGTTCGGCTGTATTTTCCAAACTCAGACCTTGTTTCTTCAAAACGTCGTCCTGCTTTGGTCGTTCAAGCCGATAATTTAGCGACCGGGCTTTCGCAAATTCTTTTGGCAATGATTACCAGCAATTTGAATCGTGCTAATCATCGGTCGAGAGTTTTCATCAAACTAAACACTAATGAAGGTAAAGTGTCGGGATTGAGAACTGATTCGATAATTATGACTGACAATATCGTTACTGTTCTTGAAATCGAGATTGATTCGGTTCTCGGAAATTTGACGAATATGAAGGCGGTTGATGATGCCCTGCGATATAGTTTCGGATTGAACGAAAAAGGTAAATAATTTTAAATGGAAAATAAAACAAACGGAAATAATCACACGACGGCGACCGTTGTCGTGCCGAAAATGAACACGGCGCAATTTACTAACAACGAGCCGCCGGAAGTCGTCGAAGCCAAAGCGTTGGCGCGGCGTTATCGTCTGCCGTATATTGATTTGCTGCCGCCGGACAAGGAATCGCCGATAAGCGACCAAGAGCTCGCCGGAATTCCGGTTGAGTTGAGGCGTCGCAATCAATGCGTGCCGTTGCGTCGTGAAGGCAGAAA
>JBPCMK010000023.1:0-89345 GCA_051002375.1 Pyrinomonadaceae bacterium
TGGCTGCGCCGTGAAATAAGTCGGGGACGTGATGCGTGAAAACGATTGGCAAAATGTGAAAAAGATTTTTTTGAAGGCTCTGGAAACTCCCGCGCCGGAACGCGCCCGATTTGTCGCCGAAAACAGCGGCGGAAATGCGGAGATAATCAAAGAAGTCGAATCTCTGCTTGCCGCGCACGAATTGGACGCCGGATTTATTGAAACTCCGGCAGTTGATTTGGCTTCGATTTTATCTAATACAACGGCAAACGGCGCGGGCAAAACATTCGGCAATTACAAAATCGTTCGAGAAATCGGACGCGGCGGAATGGGCGCGGTTTTTTTGGCGGAACGCTCCGACGGCGAATTCTCTCAACAGGTGGCGATAAAAATCATCCGGCAGGCGATTGCCGAAAGCGAGATTATCAGCCGTTTCAAACGCGAACGCCAGATTCTCGCCTCCTTAAATCATCCGAACATCGCCAAACTTCTCGATGGCGGTGTCTCCGGCGACGGCTTGCCGTTTTTGGCGATGGAATTTATCGAAGGCGAAGCGATTACGAAATTTGCGGCGCGCGAAAACTTAAATCTCGAAGAACGTCTGAAATTATTTCTGAAAGTCTGCGCGGCAGTCGCTTACGCGCATCGCAATTTGATTGTTCACCGCGACATCAAGCCTTCAAATATCTTTGTCGCCAAAGACGGCGAACCGAAATTGCTTGATTTTGGATTGGCAAAATTGCTTGACGAAAATTTATCCGGCGACGCGGCGCAAACGCAGACGGCTTTTCGCGCACTCACGCCGGCTTATGCTTCGCCCGAACAATTAAAAAACGAACCGATCACGACCGCTTCCGATATTTACAGTTTAGGAATCGTTTTTTACGAATTGCTGACCGGCGAGCGTCCGTTTCATTTTGAAGGAAAAAGTCTGGAAGAAATCATCAAAACCGCGACGCAGATTGAGCCGCCCTTGCCTTCAGCAATTCACAATTCAAAATTGCGAATTCCGCAATCCGCAATCCGCAATCCGCTTTTAAAAGGCGATTTGGACAATATTGCTTTGACCGCGCTCAGGAAAGAACCGATGCGCCGCTACAAATCGGTCGAAGCCTTTGCCGACGACATCGAGAGATATTTACAAGGCTTGCCCGTTGCGGCGCGTCCGAACACTTTCAAATACCGCGCCGAAAAATTTATCAAACGCCACAAAGTCGGAGTTTTTGCGGCGAGTTTGATTTTGCTGAGCTTAATCGGCGGAATCGTCGTCAGCATTTGGCAAGCGCGACAAGCGCAACGCGAAAAGGAAAAGGCGGAAAGCATCAACGCTTTTCTCGAGCAAACGCTGAAATATGCAAATCCGGTTTTGAGTTCCTTGCGGAAAAACGGTAAGGAAACAACCGTAGACGAAGTTTTGGACGAAGCCGCGCGACGGCTCGACAACGGCGAATTTAGTAGTCAACCGGAAGTCAAAGCCGAACTCGAACGCACCATCGCCGCCACTTATTTAGGGCAAGGCAAATACCAATTGGCGCGAAAACATCTTGAGCAATATGTCATTTTGCTCAAAGGGCTTTACGGCGAAAATCATCCGAAAATGATTGCCGGTTCGATAATGTGGGCGGAATTGCTTTTTAACAAAGGCGAAACGGAAGAAGCGGAAAAAACGTATCGCCAATTTCTGCCGTTGATGCGAATTGAACATCAAAAAGGCAGCATCAAGACGGAAATTTTAGCCGACGCGCTCAACCAATTTGCTTATCTGCGCCGAACGCAAGGCGATTCACGCGAAGCCGAAACGCTTTTTCGTGAAACTTTAACTTTGATTCCGCAGCTTTCGGGCGAAGCATTTAACGCTGTGGCAACGACGCGCAGCACTTTGGCTTCCGTTTTAGCAGACCAGGGCAAATTTGACGAAGCCTTGCGAACCGCCCGCGAAGCCGTCGAAGAATATCGCGGGCGCGGCGAAACGGATTCGCCGAGTTATGGTTTTTCTTTGACTGTGTTGGGCGGATTTCTCGCCGAAAACGACGATTTTTCGGAAGCCGACGCGCATCTGAAAGAAGCCGAGACAATTTTCCGCCGACTTATTTCTCCGTCGGCTTTATGGCTCGGCGACAATCTCCGCAATCAGGCAATTTCGTTTTACGGACAGGGAAATTATGCCGAAGCAATTGCAAAAGCGGACGAAACTTTGAAGATTTATGAAGAAGGTTTTGGCAAACATTACGACCATTACCCGACGGTTTTGATTTTCAAAGGCTTGAGTCTTGCGAAATCGGGACAGTCAACCGAAGGCGAACGGCTTTTGCGCGAAGCCGTTCGCCTTCGCCGCAAATCGCTTCCGAAGGAACACTTCTGGGTAGCGATTGCCGAAAGCGCATTAGGTGAAGATTTGACTCTGCAAAAGCGTTTTGGGGAAGCGGAACCGTTGCTTCTTAAAAGTTACGAAAGTTTGAAAGCCTCGCAAGGCGAACGAAATCCATCCACGTTGCTCGCCCGAAATCGCTTGGTCAAACTTTACGAAGAATGGAACAAGCCCGAACAAGCGGAACAATTTCGCATCTCGGCGAATCAGAAATAACCGCGCCAATTTTACGCCCGATTTGAAAAATGCTTTGAATCTTGCTCAAATAAATTTTTATGAATAATCTGGTTTTTTCAAATATGCTGCATCGTCCCGCGCGAACCGTCGTCAGCATTCTCGGCATCGCAGTCGGCATTCTTTTGATTGTTTTTACCGTCGGTTTGGCAAACGGCTCGATGCGCGAACGCGCTTCGCGCGAGGCGAACGTCGGCGCGGAAATTATGTTTCGCGCTTCCGGCACAATCGGTTTGAGCGGTTCGGAATCGTTTCGTCTGCCGATTTCGCTGGCGAAGGATTTAGAAAAAATCGAAGGCGTGAAAACAGTCGTGCCGATTGCTCAAAATACGGTTTCGACCGACGACAGCAACACGGGCAGTCGTCTGATTGACGGCGTGAATTTTGACGAATACGCGCGGGTTGCCGGACTGAAAATCGCCGAAGGTCGTAAATTTGCAGACGGCGCGGACGAAGCAATTATTGATACCGGCTGGCAGCGACAAAAGAAAATAATAGTCGGCGACACGATAAAACTCTACGAACGCGATTTTAAAATCGTCGGCACGTATGAACCGGCAGCCGGAGCGCGAGTCAAAATTCCGCTCGAAATTATGCAGAAACAACTCGGCGGCGAAGGCAAAGCGTCGGCGTTTTTAATCAAAGTCAAAGAAGGTTACGCGCCCGAAAAAGTCGCCGAAAATCTCCATCGAACTTTTTCCGACAATCAAATCGTGCTGACCAAAGATTTAGAAGAGCTTTATATGTCGAGCGTTCCCGCGCTGAATGTTTTTCTAAACGTGGTCATCGGCGTGGCGGCGGTCATCTCCGCGCTCGTCATTTTGCTGACGATGTATACGACCGTTACCGAGCGCACCAGACAAATCGGCATTATGAAATCTTTGGGAATGTCGAACGCCGGAATCGCCTGGATAATCGCGCAGGAAGCGTTGCTGATTAGCTTTTGCGGCATCGTGAGCGGAATTTTATTGACAATAATTTTAAGATTTTTATTAAAGAAAATTACGACTTTAGAAGTCGAAATCAGCCCGCTCGTTTTGACGATTGTATTTGTCGTCGGACTTATCGGCGGCGCACTCGGCGCACTTTATCCGGCGATGAAAGCGGCGCGGCTCGATGCGGTCGAGGCTTTGAGTTATGAATAATTGGTATTAAGTAAAGGGACAGAATAATTAGCTTTGCGCTCGCGGTTGATTTCGCGCATTTATCGTCGTCTGTTCCGCCATAAACATTTTCTCGCCCGCGTTTTCGTCAGTTCGGCGAACGCCGGATTTATCTATTTGACGCGGCAGAAAAAACGCGACCAGTAAAGCCAAAGCGGACAAAATCGCCCCGACCCAGAAAACACGGTGAACTGCCGCCGCCATCGCTTGCTGCAAAACGTCTAAAATTTCGGGTGGAATGCTCGCCTTTGCCGCCGGATCAATTAAAGCGTTCGGGTTTTCGGCAAACGCGGCGGCTTGCTCAACGGTTAAATTTGCGCTTCCGTTTTGCGCGGCTTTATTCAACTGCGTCGCCAAACCCGCCGTTAAAAACGCGCCCATAATCGCCACGCCGAACGCGCCGCCGATGGCGCGGGAAAATTGATTGAGCGAAGTCGCCACGCCTAATTTTGAACGCTCGACCGCTTGCTGAACGGCGATTAAAAGCGTCAGCATCGTCATTCCCAATCCCGCGCCGACTAAAACCAAATCGAAATAAAGCCAAAATCGGGCGGTCTCGCGCTCGAATAAGGCGAGAAATACGAAACCGATTGTCAAGGTTATAAATCCGGCAACCGTCAGCGGGCGATAACCGATTTTCAAAAGTATGCGCCCGCCGACGATTGACATCGTAACCCAACTGAGCATCAAAGGCGTGAGCAAGGAGCCGGCTTCGGTCGCCGTCAAACCGAGCGCACCCTGCGCGAAAAGCGGCACGAATGAAATCGCGCCGAACATCGCCACGCCCGCCAAAAATCCCGCGCCGACGGCGACAGCAATCGTTCGTATTTTAAAAAGGTCGAATGGAATAATCGGGTCTGACGCTTTTTTTTCGACCCAGCCGAAAATCAGTAGAAGCGCAATCGCGCCCGCAACGAGCAGAAGATTTTCCGTTGACAGAAATGTTTGCAGAGACGCGCCGCCTTCGACCAACGCCAACATCAGAAGGCTGATGGCAATCATCAAAAGTCCCGCGCCCGCATAATCAATCGTCGGTTTTTTATCGTGTTTCGGCTCTTTCAGCGCAAGACCGATTATCAACGCCGCGACGATTCCAATCGGCAGATTGATGTAAAAAACCCAACGCCATGAAATCTGGTCGGTGATAAAACCGCCGACAATCGGACCGACGACGCTCGAAAGTCCCCACACGCCGCTAAAATACGCCTGCATTTTGGCGCGTTCTTCCAAAGTAAAAATATCGCCGATAATCGTCATTCCGAGCGGAACTAACGCGCCCGCGCCCAAGCCTTGAATGGCGCGAAAAATTATCAACTGCGTCATCGAAGCGGACATTCCAGAAAGCATCGTGCCGATTAAAAAAACGGCGATTCCGATTTGATATAAAAGCCGCCGACCGTATAAATCCGAAAGTTTTCCCCACACGGGAACGGTTACGGTCGAGGTTACGAGATAGGCGGAAAAAACCCAACTGTAATGATTGATGCCGCCGAGCGCGGCGATGACGGTCGGCATCGCCGTGCCGACGACGGTCGCTTCGAGCGCGGCAATACACATTCCCGTCATCACGCCGATTGTTACCGCCCAACGCCTACGCGAAGACATCTCCAAAACCGAATTTATTTTTTCCTGCGCTTCTAAATTTCCTTCCACGTTTTTATTTCCCGCCAAATTTTTCTTTGTCCGATTCTGCAAGTTCGCTGATTTTCAACATTAAAAAATCGGCGATTTCTTTGTGAGTTCTGAGACGGTCGCGCTTTTCATAAAATTCTGAAAGGTCAATCGGCTCGCCAAACCAAATTCTAATCTTCTCGCCGCCGCGCCAATTTCCTAAAATTTGTTTCGGCAAATCATTTCCTAAACCGGCGACGAAAACGGGAATGACTTGCGGGCGCGAAGCCATTATAATTTTTCCGATGCCGGGCTGCGCCGGAAGAAAATCGTATGGATTTTCCGAAAAATTACGTTTGCCTTCGGGGTGAAAACCGATGACGTGCGCCGCCCCGCGCGAGCAAATATCAATCAACCGGAGCATCGAATATTTATCGAATTCGCGTTTTTTAATTTCCCTCGCTTCACGGAAAAATGGCGGAAACATCGAAAACCAACCCATCACGAAATTGACGAACCAACCGATGGGCGAATCGTAAAAAAATTTCGCGCGAACGGGAAAATATAATTTCATCGGTCGGCTCGTGCGGCGAAACAAAACCGAAGAAACCGTGTATAAATCGAAAAACGAACGATGATTGGCAACGAGCAAAAGCGGTTTTTCGACGTTTGTTTTTTCGACGTTTTCCAGTCCGAAAACATTCATCAAATTGTAAGTCGCCAGATAAATCCACAAAGAACCGATGTGTCTTTGGCAAAAAGTCCAGAGGCGTTTCCACGCGCCGCGATTCATCCGGTCGGCTAATTTAAAGCCGACTCGCTCGGTGAAATTTAAGCCGGAAAGTTCTTCTTCGGTCGGCATTTTGAGCGCGAAACTTTTAGCGTCGCGTTCTAAATTTGCGCTGTTCGTTTGAATTTCTATCGAATCGTCGTTCATCTCGCCTAGAGGCATCTGTGAATATTTGCGTATTTATCGCGCTCTAATTTGTATTCGCCGATTGTATTTTTGGTTTCCGTCAAAACGACTTTGAGCGTCATCTTGCTGCCGGAAACCGCGCCTTCGTAAAGCGCGGGCTGCGGTTTCGGCAAATCGTTCAGCACAATTGGACCGCCGCGCTGCTGCGTGTAAAAACCGCTGAGGCTGAAATTTCCATTTTCATCAATTTCCAGCTTTTGTTTTATCTCGCCGTCGGCGCAATCAAATGTGATTTTCGCGCCATCCGCTTCGATTGTTAATCCGATGCCGTTTCCGCCCCAACTGCCCGTTTGAAGCGTGGTGAGCTTTGGTTGTTTCATTTTAGTTTTCTTTTTCTTTTTTCCCTTTTGCCGATGGTTCGTGTTCGTTTGAAGACAATTTTCCGCCGCCGCGTTTTGAGCGTTTGCCGTAGCAATCAAACGAAATTGCGTAATTGCAAACACGATAAGCAAAACCGAAACGAGCGCGGCACAATAGAAATATAATTTTTGTTCGGATTTTAAAATCATTAAATTTTCCACTCTCCTTAAATTGTCGGCGAAGCGACGCTTAATACTAAAAGGCGATTTATAAAATCGCTGACTTGCCCGTTCGGTTAGTTTGTTTTTTCTTCAATAAGGTTTGTTTCGTTTTCGAGTTCCCTTCTGATTTCATCTTCCATTTTAGCCGATTCGAGCGCGAGCGGTAATTCGCGTGTTCTGGCGGAAAGTTTTTTGAGCGCGAGTTCCGCGTCGGCGACTGTGCCGCCGCGACGCGACGCGGCTTCAATCATCTGTAGGCGCGTTTCCGCCTCGACGCGCATTTCTTCGGCTTCGGTTTTTATTCGATTCAATTTTTCGAGGTCAATTTTTAAGTCTTCCTGTAAATTTTTCGAGTTTTCCGATTTCAGATATTTTAATTTATTTTGTCGCCGCTGCACGAGAAGTAGTTCTTGTTTGGTTGATTTCAAAATTCGCGTCGCCGTCAAACGCGCCGCCAGAGTGTCGCGGAAAGCGTCCGCCAAAAGCAAATCCTTCGCTTCGATTTCCTTGAGCGATTTTTTTTCGTTCGTTTTTAATTCGTGTTTGAACCAATCAATTTCGCTCGCCTTGATGCCGTCAACGGCGAGTCGTTCCCGAACTTGCGCCAGCCAGCGCGAACGGTAATAAAGTAGACTTCCCGTGATTATCAAACCGAAAATAAAACCGATGATCAGCGAAATTACGCTGAAAGCCAATAAACTAATCGCGGCGGGCGGACTTGTTCCGAACAGAAAAAACAAAACGATGAACACGAGCGCGGGCAAAATCGAAAGCGCGGCGGGCGCAATCAACGCGCCGTATTTTAACGCTTTATCTTTGGCTATGTCGCGCCGCGTAATCTCGTATCTCGTTTGTAATTCAGTCATTATTTAAGATTTTACCTTACCGACTCCGCAAACTTTATTCAAATTCGCCGCATCATAAAATTTCAGTTCCGGCGAAATAAGTTATAATATCTTTGACGAAAGAAAATTTTCATTGCTGATTGTCGAAAGATTGCGTATGTCAAAAAAAATCTTCCCCAAATTTTTCGCGCTCTTGCTTTTAATCCCGATTTTTGCGGGCGTTGGTTCGGCGCAAAAAAAGAGTAAGAAAAATCAAGACGACCGCGTTCGCACGATGACGATTCCGATTTCGATTTTTACAAAAAAGGAATTGAAGCAAGACCGCACGGAAGAATTCGTTCAAGTCGGCGATTTGCAAGTCAAGGAAGACGGCGACGATCAAACGATTTTATCAATTCGTAGCGTCTCGAACACGCCGCTCGCGCTAGCGATTTTAATTCAAGACGATTTAACGACAGACCTCAATCTTAAACTGAACGAACTCAGAAAATTTATCCGCGAATTGCCGCCCGGCTCGCGCGTGATGGTCGGCTATTTGCGAAGCGGAACGCTTCAGGTGCGTCAAAAATTTACCGATGATTTGGAACGGGCGGCAAGTTCGCTGCGGGTCGTAACGGGCAGTTCGGCGGTCGCGCCGGGCAGTCCTTATTATGAAGTCGAGGAAGCCTTGAAACGATTCGACGCTCTGCCGACGGGCAGACGCGCCATTCTTTTAGTGTCCGACGGGCTGGACGCTTCGCACGGCATCGAAAGCTCTTCGCCCGCGCAGAATCTCGACCTCGACCTCGCTATTTTGCGGGCGCAAAGAAAAAGCGTGGCGGTTTATTCATTTTATTCGCCGGCAAGTTTGACCGGCAACAGCGGTTCGCTGCTCGTCTTAAACGGTCAAGGTTCGCTCGAAAGGCTTTCGGATGAAACCGGCGGACGCGCGTTTTTTCAAGGCACGATTGCCCCGATTTCGTTCGAGCCTTTTTTTGCAGATTTAAATCGCGCCTTAAACCGACAGTTTGCCTTAACGTATCTCTCGACGCATTTGAAGAAAGGTTTCTACAAAATTCAAGTTACAAGCACCAATCCCGAAGTTAAAATCGAACATCCGCGCGGATATTATTTCAGATAAAATTTAGCTTAGTTGAAGATTACAAACCGGACACACGCGCACGTCTTCTTTAATCAAAAGACCAATCCAGCAAAAAATTCCGGTCGTCGCTAAAAGCACGGCGAAGGTAATCCAACCGGCGGTTGAAATTCGCCTTCGCACCGTCGGAAACGCCTGACTCGCGCAGCGCGGGCAGCGATAACCATAAGCCATATTATTCGGCTGATGAACGAGCGGCTGCGGACGCGCCGGTTGATTTGTCGAATAAGGATTCGGGAGCGGCGAGACGCGACTCATTTGTTGATTTTTTGGCGAAGGTTTTTTATCGGTTATCTGAAACTCGTCGGTTTTCCAAGAATAAGGTCGCGGCGGTGCGTATTCGTAATTATTGTTTTCAGCAAACTGATTTTGCGCGAACATCGTTCCGCAAAACCGGCAAAAATTGCTCGCGCCGTTATTAAGTTGTCCGCAGTTTTGGCATTGCATAATATAAATGTCTCCGAGCCTCAATACGAAAATAACACGAGAAAAGTTTTTTGTCGCAATTTTTTCGCGCTTCAATTTTCAAACCGAATCCGCGCACCCGTCCGAATTGCTTCATAAACTTTTTCGACCAACTCGACCGCTTTGAAACCATCGAGCGCGGTTACGGGCGGTTCTTCACCGCTTAAAATCGAATCTATAAACGCGCGGTCTTCCTGCACGTAACCCCAGCGTTCTTCCTTCTCGGTCATTTGAAACGAATGCGTTTCAAAATTCGCATCTTCGCCGCGCGAATCAATCAAGCGTTCCATTTCTTCGGTTGCTATCGTGCGATGATGGCAAAACGCTTCGATGCGCTCGAACGGAAAAAGCCAGCTTGCGTCCGACGAAGAAGCGAACGTGCAGTGAAAGCCGTCGGCGAATTTAAAGATGACGGAAAACTCGTCGAGTTCGGGATATTCGTGCTGCGAGCCGTAAGCGACGAGTTCCGCGATTTCGCCGAATTGAAAGCGCATCATATCAGACAGATGAATCGTCGTTTCATACAAAAATCCGCCGGTTACTTCTGGGTCGCCCGTCCAAACGGGGTTTTTCAATTCGCCGCGATTCATCTTGACATGAGCCGAATGCGCTTTGTCTTCGGCGAGTAATTCCTTCAATTTACGATAAACCGGAGCGTAGCGGCGATTGTGTCCGACTTGAAAAATTACGTCGGAGGAGTTTGCGGCATCGAGTAATTTTCGCGCGTCCGGCAAACCGATGGAAAAAGGCTTTTCGCAAAAAACGTGCTTGTTTTCCGCGATGGCGTTTGCGGCGATTTCCGTATGCGTTTTATTCGGCGTGCAGACCAAAACCGCATCGGCGATTTCCAATAATTCTTCGCGCGATTTACAAACTCTCCCGCCAACCGATGCCGAAGTTTTCATGGCTCTTTCCGGTTTGATGTCGTAAAGCGCGGCAACTTCGCATCGCTCGTCGCGCGAGTAAATTCGCGCGTGGACGTTGCCGATGTAACCCGTGCCGATAATTCCGATTTTAATTTTTCCCATATAAATTTAGCCACAGAGTTCACAGAGAACACAGATTTTGTTTTTTGCTCTCTGTGAACTCTGTGGCAAATTGATTTAAGCGGTTGCTCTTTGTTCGTTCAAACCTAAAACTTTCTCGGTCGCCGCTTTTGCTTTTTTCGCCACGTCGAACGGATTTTCGTTCCAGTATTCGGGTCGAAAAATCTCGATTGAAACCATTCGGTCATAACCGATTTTATCAAGGTGGCTTTTGATTTCCCGAATCGGCAAAATCCCTTCGCCGGGATAAAGTCGGTGCGCGTCGGTTAGATTTTCCTTCGGCAAATCTTCCGCGTCGTTGATGTGAAAGATAAAAAGTTTGGCGGGGTCGAGCGCGTCAATCGCTTCAAACGAAGAATTGCCCGCGTAGAAATGAAACGTATCAATCACCAAACCGACGTTTTTACGATTAACTTTTTCGATGATTTTTTTATCCATATCGAGCGTCTGCACCGAGCAATCAATTTGCCCCAAAAACTCGAACGCCAAACCGACGTTGTATTTTTCGGCGATGTCGGCGAGTTCGTTCAAAACCTTTACCGATTCGTCAATAATGTCGTTTTCGCTCGCGCCTTCGGGCAGTTTTCCGGGAACGACAACGACATACGGGCAATTTATTTCATTGGCGATTTTTGAAAGTGCTTCGCATTCGGCTTTGATTTTCGCGTAATCTTCGGCGTTTCTAAAAGTGATGTGTTCAATGGAATTTATCGAATACGGTTCGAGATTATTTTCCTCTAAAAGCGTTTTCAAATCAGCGACCGTTTTTGTTTTCAAAAACTCGCGCAGTTTTGCCGCCCAAATTTCAATCAATTCAAATCCGGCTGCGCTCGCCGCTTTGATGTCGGTTTCCAAATCGGCGTGCATCGTCGTCGCGCCGTTTAAGGCTATTTTCATTTTGACTCCTGTTTATTAGAAAATTTATTGTAAAAATTGTAACACGATATTTTGCGAAAAAATAAAAGGGCGCAATCGTAAAAATTTGCGCCCTTTAAAAAACAGATTTTTATTTTTCGGGTTTATTTTTCCGTTGCCGGTTTGTTCTCGACGATTTCTTTTTCTTTATCGCCGACCTTAAACATCAAATCGGCTTTTTTCCCTTCGTAGCGGCAAATGACCAGATTTGTTTCTTCGGGAAAGCTCTCGAAAAAAATCGTGTTCGTCAAATTGTAACCTTCCAGATTTTCCGTCGCCGGAGTTTCGAGATAAACCCAAATCGTGTCAACGTCCGCTTCTTTGCCAATCCATTTCAGATTTTTCGCCGCGCCTTTTTTATCGGTCAAAACGAAATTTTCTTTAATGTAATCGAAAATCAATTTATCGGCTTCCGTTGATTTTTCGAGTTCGACGCGCTTGCCGCCGCGTCCTTCGAACAGTGAAACGAGGTCATGCGTGAAAAGCTGTATCGAGATTTCGTAAATTTTCTGCTCGCTATTGTAATCAATCCGCGTCAGGCTCGTATGAAACCGGTGCGCCGCCGCTTGCGGCGCAAAGTAAAAAGTAAAAAGGCAAAAGGCAAAAATAAAACCTCTTTCCAAACATATTTTAATTGCCTTCAAAGCCGCTCGTTTCATTTACTTTTTACTTTTTACTTTCTATCGTTGCCCTTGTTTGAAAATTTCAAAGCGCGTCGGAACAATACGGCGCGGGAAAAAGTTGTTCGACAAATCCGTGTCCGCCGTTTCGAGATGCGGGTCAAGCACAATCGCTTTGACTTCTTTTTTAGCCACAATCAATTTGGAAACGTCGAAATTATTGTAACGCCAAATCTCCGCCGGAATTCGCATTTCTTCTTTTGTGCCGTCCGTATATTCGACTTGGAAAATTACGGGCATCACGAGTCCGCCGATGTTTTTCAAATCAACGACGTAGAAATAATATCCGGCGGCGAGCAGAGCCTTTTGCGATTCGGTCAAACCTGTTTGAAAATTCTCGAAGTTTTTACGTTCAAGATCGGAGACTTTGTAGCGGTCTTGGTCGTTGTATAAATCTCTTAAAGACGGATATTGGTCAATGCGTTTCGGCAGCGTTTCATTGCGCTTCTGCGATAAAGTTTGCGGCTGTAAAAGGTCTTGCTTGCGCTCGATGTCTTTTTCGATTGTCGGATTTTGCGTGTTGATTTGAAACAGCCGCACGTCTTCGATTGAAATATCAACGTGGTCGGTCGTGTAAAACCAGCCGCGCCAAAACCAATCAAGGTCAACGCCCGAAGCGTCTTCCATCGTGCGGAAAAAATCCGCCGGCATCGGACGTTTGAATTTCCAACGCTGCGCGTATTGCTTGAAAGCGAAATCAAATAATTCCCTGCCCATTACTGTCTCGCGCAAAATATTCAAAGCGGTCGCCGGTTTGCCGTAAGCGTTGTTGCCGAACTGCAAAATCGAATCGGAGTTCGTCATAATCGGAACTTGATTTTCGCTCGCCATATATTCGGCGATTTTTTGCGGCTCGCCGCGTCTGGACGGATAATTTTTCTCCCATTCCTGCTCCGCCAGATATTGCAGAAACGAATTCAAACCTTCGTCCATCCAAGTCCATTGCCGCTCGTCGGAATTAACCGTCATCGGAAAATAATTATGACCGACTTCGTGAATCACGACCGAGATTAAACCGTATTTCGCCTGCGCCGAATATGTTCCGTCGGCATTCGGTCTTGGTCCATTGAAACAAATCATCGGATATTCCATTCCGCCGACCGGACCGTTGATGCTCTGCGCGACCGGATACGGATAGGTGAACGAATAGCGCGAATAAACATTCAAAGTGTGAATAATCGCTTGCGTCGAGTATTTTTCCCAGAGCGGATTTCCCTCTTTCGGATAAAATGACATCGCCATCACTTTGTTGCCGTCAACCGTATGACCCTGCGCGTCCCAGATAAATTTTCTCGACGAGGCAAACGAAAAATCGCGCACGTTATCGGCTTTGAAAATCCAGGTTTTTTTGCCCGTCGGTTTATTCGATTCGTTCGCCGTCGCTTCCGGCTGAGTGATAATTTTCAAAGGCTCTGTCACGGTTTCGGATTGCTTGAGACGCTGCATCCATTCGGGTTTCAAAACGTCTTTCGGGTTTTGCAAAACGCCGGTCGCCGAAACCACGTGGTCGTTCGGCGTGGTGATTCGCACGAGATAATTTCCGAATTCCAGAGTGAATTCCCCGCTTCCTAAAAACTGTTTGTGCTGCCAGCCGGAAACGTCATCATAAGCCGCCATTCTGGGAAACCACTGCGCGATTTCGTAGATGTAATTTTTGTCCGCCGGAAAGTATTCGTAGCCGGTGCGACCGCCGATGACGCGATTGTTATTTACCGCGTAATTCCACGCGACATTGAAAACGAAAATTCCGTTCGGCGCAAGCGGCACGGGCAAATCAACGCGCATCATCGTTTTCACCAAAGTATGTTTTAAAGTATTTCCCTTCGCGTCCGTAACCGACGTAATGTTGTCCGTGCCGTCGTAAGCGCGGGCGGCAAGCTGCTCGATTTGACTCAACTGAAGCGTCTTGAAATCCGGCGCGGTGCGTGTAATTTGCGCGTCGGAATCTTTGGCGTAAATGTTCTGGTCAATTTGCAGCCAGATGTAACTCAATGTGTCGGGCGAAAGATTTTTATAAGTTACGGTTTCTCGTCCGCTGATTCTTTGATTCGCGTCGTCGAGTTCGACATCAATCACATAATCGGCACGCTGCTGCCAATATTTATTGCCCGGTGCGCCGCTCGCCGTGCGCTGCTCGTTCGGAGTCGGCAGAATTTCTTCGAGCTGTCGAAACTTGTCCGAAGGTTTCGATTTCGATTGAGCGAAGGTAAAAGACGAAAGCACTGCAACAAGCGCAATGGCAAAAAAGCGTCGAATGAACATTAAATTTTCTCCTGATTAAAACGAATTAAAGTTGAAAAGATTTTCCGATTATTACGCGCGAATTGCAAATAAGGTTTAAAAGCAAAAAGCCGTCGTTAATTTGACGGCTTTCTGCGTATCGAAATTTTATTCGACTTTTTTACTGCAATGCGGTAAAACTCACGCCCGTCAAATCTTCATTCAAAGTTAAGACTTGCGGCGCGAATTGATAGCGTTTTGCCCTGATATTAACAATGTATGTTTCGCCCGTCGCCAATTCGCTGAAGTTGAAATAACCAAACGGATTAGTCGCCGCCGTGAAATTCTCGCCTCTGAAATTGGTCAAGGTAACGAGCGCATTGGAAATGCCTCTGCCCGAACGGGTGATAACTCGTCCCGCAACCGAAGCGTTCGCCGCCGTCGGACTATTCAAACAAAGAGTGACGGTTGTCGTGCCGCCGTCCGTTACGGTCGCCGTTGTCATTCCCATTGTATAGCCGCTTTTGCTGATGCTGACATTATAAGTATCAGGCGCGGCGATAATGTTGGAAACCAAAGTTCCGCCGGCGTTTGTTAATCGGAAAAAATTACCGACGGTCGCTGTTACGCTCGCGCCGTCAATCGGCAATCCGGTCGCGCAAGAAGTGATATTAGTAGCAATTTGTCCTTTCGGTTGCGCCGTGCAGCTTGGAAATTTAAAGTTGCCGATGCTCGTACTCCATTTAAAACCGTTACTCGATCCTGTTCCATTATTGACTGAATCTCGGTAAATAGTTGAATACCAAAAGGTGCAATCATCGGTCGGGTCAACTGTCATCGTGCTGTAATCCCCCCAACGTCCGTTGGCTATCTGCTGAACGCCGGTGCTGGCAAACATGGTCGCCTCGCCTTCGTTCAAAGTTCCGGCGGCAACTTGTCCACCCGTGCGTCCCGCCCAAACAATGTCGGGGAAATCCGCTGCTCCCAAACCGGAGCGCGAAAATCCGATTGCGATATTGCCGTTGTTATCTTGCGCGATGCTGCTCATCCACCGATTGCGTCCAATTCCACTCGCCGGATCAGGCGCATGAGTTCCCTGGTCAAAAACGCTCATTGCGCCTGCATTGCTGCGTCGTAGTTCCTCCCAACGAATTGCAGCTTGATGAGTGGCAGATGTAATCGGATTTACGCCGCTGACGTTAACAGTCCAGCTCGTTACGTATGAATTTATCGGGACAGCAATCGTTCCGAGATTGCGATAAGCAATGCGGAACATATTACGGTCGCTGATGGTATCCACATATTGTGTTGCCAAAGCCGGAGAAGGTTGTTCAATCACGTTACGTCCGCTCGGCTGGCGCGGGTCGAAAGCGGCTACCGGCAAAGCGGGTTTGGCGGTGAGTGTCGAACTAGCCGGAGTCGTATAGTTTGGCACGAATTCATATCCGAGCAAGCTGTCCGTGCCACCGAAAGCGGTCGAATTATATTCAAAAAACATCTCCGGCGTGCCGGCGGCGGGCGGCATATAGCCGTCAATGTCAGTAGGCAGATGACCAAAGGTAGCCGCGCGTGCGAAATAAATGAAATTGGCGGTTGGGTCGCCGACAAGCATCTTATCGCGGTTAAACGCGAAAAAGCCGGCTTCTACATACGCGCTTCCGGCGTGGTTGAATTCGTGCGTTGCAAGATAATAACCGTCCGTCCAAACTCCCCAATGCGGATAATCGGGGAAGTAGTTATTCGGGTCTGCGAAAAAATAAGCATACCACGCACCGGTCGGGTCGCCGGTTTGCGAAACGGCGATACATTGTCCGTAGGTCGCGCCCCTGACGACAAATTGGCTGATTAGCCAACGGTCTGCCATCGGATCATAGTTGACGACCGGATCGCCGTTATCAAATGTGCGGCACGGATTGCCTACCGCTAAACCGGCGAAGAGAGTGCTGATACGGGCAGTAGCAGTCAAAGCCGTTCCGGTTTTGTCAAAGACGCGAAAAACTCCGATATTTGTTGCTTGGACGTAATTGTTCGGTCCGACATCGCCAACCGTATCGGGGGGCATCGAAGTTGTTCCGAAAGTCGTTATGATATTAGCACTCAAAATTCCGTCAAATGTTAAAATTGGACCTGGCATCGCTTGTGGGCTGTTTGGTAAATCTATTCTGCTTTTTTCCGCTAAAGGGTCTTCAAACAGCTCATCGCCGAGACCTGCGCCCGGAACAATGCGATCAACAATAACTTCATTGTTTTCGTCGTCCGTTATTTTAACTTTGCCCTTGAACGGCGGCAGCCCGTCTCGAACTTCCGGTATATCCCTAATTGGCGGCGTAATACCGAAAGCCTTCGCTGTCACCGAAATAGGTCCTCGTATGGTTTTGTCTGTTCGGTCGAGACTGACTGTCCTTGGCTTTCCGTCTTGGTCTTCATCTTCTGTCTTTTTACCGCTATGTTTTTTGACCGCTCTTTTGGAAGATTTCGCTTTTCGGCTCAGTCTTACGCCGGAAGCTCTATTTTGGGCATTGGAATAGTCGGCTAATGTCAAACAACCAAATATCAAACTGAAAATAGTTATTGTAAACGCTGTAATTCTTTTATTTTTATACATTATTCGTTTCTCCTAAAACATTTTTGGAAATCCGGCTTTCGGGTTTGAAAAAAGTTTAATTTCTTATCTGTCAGTTTTTATCGAGTAGACCTCGATAATTCGTAATTAGAATCGCTAGCGGTTTAATCATTCGATTTTTAGTTATTCACAAGTTCTGAAACGACCGTCTCTCGTATTAAACTGCAGAAACTGCTTTATCGTCTTGATTATTTATAGGCGGGTGTTGCTCGATATTAAGAAATGAATCTATACTCAAACTTTAAAATTTGCAACTTCCTTTGGATGATTTACCAAGAAAGATTTTCCCAAATTGATAAGACGAACGAATCTTATTTTCAAAGTAGCGTCTAAAAGCGTCGCTCGAAGTTTGAATATTTCGTTTTTAATTTACTTATCGCAACCTTTTTCTTTTCGCTCTCGTCTAAAATTTGTTATTCTATTCTCCCGTGATTTTTCCGCCGCAATTTTATAATTCAATGAAAAAATTTACCGCTTTTATTTTATTAACATTCGCTTTTTCAATCGCTGTGTTGGCTCAAAATTATAACGATTCCGCGCTCGCGCAAGTTGTCGTTAAAGACAAATCGAGCCGCGACGCAACCGGCAAACTCCAGACTTTATCAGCCGCCGAGCATCTTTATCGCGCCGATGTTTATTCGGCGAACCGGCATTTCCCGGAAGCGCGTGAACATTGGCAGAAAGTTTTCGACGTTTATCCGAACGACGCGGGCGTGGCGAAGGCTTTAATGGGAACGGGGCGTTCGTTTATGTGGGAGCGCGACTACGCGCAGGCAATTATTTATTTTGATAAAGCGATAAAAGATTTTGTCAGCACGAAGGAAGGACGCGAGAGTTTGGCATTTAAGGGCGCGTGTCTCGTTCGTCTCGGACGAAATGCGGAAGCGGCGCAGACTTATCAGCTTTACACGACGATGTTTCCGACCGGCGAGCGCATCGAATCGGCGTATTTGAATATCATAGACGCGCTGCGCGAAGCGAAAAAATACGACGAAGCTAATGTTTGGGTTGATAAAACGATGCTGCGGTTTTCGGAAATGCCGACGGCGACGAACGCTCTGCACGCCCGCGTGCGAATGGAAATTTATCGCGGCAACTGGCAAAAGGCGATTGACGCGGCGCAGGCGTTGATAAATTTAAATAACTTCAGCAACTCGATGACGAGTCTCGACGAAGCGGTTTTCTTGAAAGCCTTCGCGCTGGAAAAATCCGGTCAAAAGGACAAAGCAATTGACGTTTATTCTTCGATTATGGACACGCCGATTTCGTATTACGGCGGCTTGGCGACGGAAAAATTGCGGCAACTCGGCATTTCATATCTCGCATCGAAACGCGCCGCTTCGATTTCGACAATCTCGGCGCAGGATTTTCCCGTTTCATACCGCGCCGAACTTTTACGTTATTCCAAAGCCAAAAACATAGACCCGCGTTTCGTTTTGGCGATTATGAAACAGGAAAGCTCTTTTCGTCCGAATACGAAATCGCCTTCCGCCGCCCGCGGACTTCTCCAACTCGTTTATGACACCGCGATTAAATACAACGCCGAAGCCGGATTTCCTCAAATGCAAGCCGACGATTTATATAATCCGGCAACCAATATCGCCATCGGAAGCACGTATCTCGCCGATTTGAAAAATCAATTCGGCGGACTTTACGAAGCAATCGCCGCTTCATACAACGGCGGCGAAGACAACGCCGCGCGATGGCTCGACCGCTCGAATCCGAAGGACGCGGGCATCTTCGCGTCAGAAGTCGGATTTGCCGAAACGAAAAATTATGTTTTTAAGGTGATGAACAATTATCGCGTTTATCGAGAACTTTACACCGAAGATTTAGTGCGAAAATAATTAGACGCTATCTCAAAAATAGTTCCAAGCGTTTTGAGTTCCAACTTTAGTTGGCTCTTACTCGACAAAAAGCCAACTAAAGTTGGAACTCAAAACATCGCTTCCGATTTTTATTTTCCGCCTTCATCTTGCTGTTTTCCCAAGATGCCTTTATTCTGTTTTGTAACAAATTTTTAACTTATCGTTAAAGTCAAATGAAACTATATCTTTTAATTATCATTGCGGTTATTTTTCTGTCTTCAACCGCCGCTTTCGCCCAATCCGCGCCGCTTCCTTCCGAGTTTCAATCCTGGAACGAACTCCAACTGATTTTGCCGCTCGCGCGAGGCAAAGATGTGAAAGGCAAAACCATTGATAAAATAACCGCGACTTTTAACGGCACGCTTCGCATCGGCAGAAATAATCTCGATTTTTTGGATAACCGATTGGGAGCGACGATAGATTTTCGTGTCAACCGGCATCTTTCCCTGACGACCGCCACTTTGTATCGCAAGGACAAACTTGTCAAAAACGTCCGCCGCTATGAAACCCGTTTCAATGTCGGAGGAACTTTTTCGGAAACTCTGCATAATTTCACCTTCCGCGACAGAAATTTATACGAGCATCGTTTTCGCAACAGCCGCAGCGACCTCAATGTTTATCGCCAGCGATTTCAAGCGAGTTATTCATGGAAGCGCAATAAAAAAGAGATTTTCGCGCCGTTTATTTCCGAGGAAGGATTTTATGATTTAAAATTAAATACGTGGTTTCGGAACGAATTCTACGCAGGCATCTCGCACCGCCTCAACCGCAAAACCGCAATAGATATTGCCTACGTCCGCACCGACACGCGCCCCGTCAACGTCAATGGCTTAAACGTGATTCTGAAAATCAAACTCAGATAGTCAATCGAACATTTTAACTTTAGACAATGACGAATTATTAGAAAGAGATTTCTCAAATTCGTAATTTGAAATTCGCTCATTGAATCTACTCTTCCCAAACGCCCACGCCTTCGCGTTCGATGTGATAGCCTGATTTCCGCAGATGCCCGATGACTTCGCGCCCGTGTTTTTCGTCGCGGACTTCCAAAAGCATTTCGATTCCGACTCTGCCCAACGGAGCGAGCCACATCGCGCGTTTGTGAAAAACTTCGATGACGTTTGCGCCGGATTCGGCGACATTCTCTAAGACTCCGGCGAGCGATCCCGGTCGGTCAACGACCAGAAGCTTCAGCATCATATAACGACCTTCGCGCACGAGAACTTGTTCGAGAACACGCGCCAATAAATTCGGGTCAATATTGCCGCCGCAGAGAACGGCGCAAACCGTGTCGCTTTCTTTCAATTTGATTTTTCCGGCGAGCAGAGCCGCCAAACCTGCCGCGCCCGCGCCTTCGACAACGAGGCGATTATTCTGCACGCAAAAGAAAATTCCCCGCGCGATTTCGTCTTCGGAAACTTCGACGACTTCATCAACATATTCTCGAATAATCGGCAGAGTTATCGCGCCCGGACTTTTCACGGCAATGCCGTCGGCGATGGTTTGCCCTGATTCGACGGCGACGGGTTTTCCGGCTTTGAGTGATGGATTGACGGACGCGACCATTTCCGATTGAACGCCGATGATGCGAACGTCCGGCAAAATGCTTTTCGCGGCGATGGCGATGCCGGAAATAATTCCGCCGCCGCCGATTGGCACGACAATAACATTCGTCTCCGGCACGTCGCGGGCGATTTCCAAACCGATTGTGCCTTGTCCGGCGATAATTTTTTCATCGTCGAAGGCGTGAATGTGCGTGTAGCCGAATTCGTCGCGCATCTCTTTTGAATGCGCCATCGCTTCGTCAAAAGTCGTGCCGTGCAGAACGACTTCCGCGCCGTAATTTTTCGTGGCGGTGATTTTCGTCAGCGGCGCGAAAACCGGCAAAACGATGGTCGCCTTGATGTCGTGCATCTGCGCGGCGAGCGCAACGCCTTGCGCGTGATTTCCGGCGGACGCGGCAATCACGCCGCGCCGTTTTTCTTCATCCGAAAGACGATGAATTTTGTTATACGCGCCGCGCACTTTGAACGAGCCGCCTTTCTGTAAATTTTCGGCTTTCAAATATGCGTTCGCGCCGATTTCACGCGACAGTTTGCTGTCGGCGAGCGTCGGAGTCGGGACAATTATGCCTTCGAGAATTCTCTGCGCGTCTTCGATGTCGGAAAGTTTTACGGTCATATAGTTTATCGGTTATCAATCGCCGGTTTTCAGTTTTTAATTATCTATCAACAATTAACAATTAACAATTCCCCGAAAATCGGCTATATTAAATCAACAAACTTTCGGAGGACAAAAAATGTACGCGCAAATTCTGCTTTTTCAAACCGGAGCTATCGGGGCGAGTTTTCTTTTTCTTTTGTTTATCGGCATCGCTCTTTTGGTTGTCGCGTGGAAGACGATAAAAATCGTGCCGCAATCGAGCGTTTTGCTGATTGAAAGATTAGGACGCTTTCATCGGGTCGCCGCCAGCGGGCTTAACATCATCGTGCCTTTTTTCGAGTCGCCGCGGGCGGTCTACTGGACAAACACGCGACCGGGAGCGACTTCGATTGATTTGCGCGAACAGTTTATTGATTTGCCGCCGCAGCCCGTTATCACGCGGGACAACGTAACGATAAATGTTGATTCGGTCGTCTATTGGATGATTACCGACCCGATAAAAGCGGTTTATGAAATTAATGATTTAGTCGGCTCGCTCGTGCAATTAACGATTACCGGAATGCGCTCGGTGATGGGCGAGATGGATTTAGACCACACGCTTTCGAGCCGTGATGCGATAAACTCGAAACTGCGCTTGATTCTTGACGAAGCGACCGACAAATGGGGCGTTAAAGTTACGCGCGTGGATGTGAAAAATATCAATCCGCCCGAAGACGTTCGCATTACGATGGAAAAACAAATGACGGCGGAACGCAACCGGCGGGCTTTGATTTTGCAGGCGGAAGGCGACAAACAAGCTGCCATTACACGCGCCGAAGGCGAAAAACAAGCCGCCATTACTCGCTCGGAAGGCGACAAACAATCGGCTATTTTGCAGGCGGAAGGCGCGGCGCAAGCGCGTTTGAAATCGGCGGCGGCGGACGCGCAAGCCATCGCACAAATCGCGCAGTCAGTCGGCAGCGCGGAACAGACGACGCAGTATTTAATCACTTCGCGCTATATCGAATCCTTGCGCGATATGACTAAAACGAACAACTCGAAAGTGATTTTCATGCCGATGGAAACTTCGGCGTTACTGTCGAGCGTCGGCGCATTGAAGGAAGTTTTTTCGGAAACGGGCGAAACGAAAAAAGAATCGCTGCCGAAACAATCGCGCTCGCCGCGTGAGTTAAACGAATAATACGTTTCGGTTTCGGCTCGGTAATAATTTTATAAAAAAGCGTAGGGGAAATTTATGTTAAAAATTTTATCAATCGCGGCGTTATTCGTTTTAATCGGCGGCGCGGCGTATTTCAACAGTTCCGCGCCGACGGTTTCGGCGAAAACGAAATCCGTTCTGGATTTCAAAATGAAGGATATTGACGGCAACGAAGTCAATCTCAAAAAATACAAAGGCGACGTTTTGCTCATCGTCAACACGGCGAGCAAATGCGGTTACACGCCGCAATATGAAGGCTTGGAAAATATCTACGAAAAATATAAAGCGCAAGGCTTTTACGTTCTCGGTTTTCCGGCGAACAATTTCGGAGCGCAAGAACCCGGCAGCGAAAAGGAAATTAAAGAATTTTGCGAATCGAAATATAAAGTTACTTTCCCGATGTTCGCCAAAATTTCCGTCAAAGGTGACGACCAGGACGCGCTTTATAAATTTTTGACGAGCAAGGAAACAAACTCGCAATTCGCGGGCGATATTTCGTGGAATTTCAATAAATTTTTAGTCAACCGCAAAGGTGAAGTCGTCGCGCGTTTTTCGTCAAAGGATACACCGGAAAGCGAAACCGTTACGCAGGCGATTGAAACATATCTGAAGGAGAAATAGTTTTAAGTTTCGGGTTTCAAGTTAGGCGTTTGATTCAACTCGAAACCCGAAACTTTCCGATAAATCGAACCCGATTTTTGCAGATGGCTTTCGTAAATCGTAATTTCCGACGCTTCAAATTCATTTGATTCAAATTCGTTTTGCAAATGCCGCGCGACTAATTCTTTCGATTTGCGCGGCTCGCGTAGTCGGGCGATTGTCAGGTGTGGTTTGAAGTTTCGCGTTTCTTTGGCAAAGGCGTTTCGCTGGCATTCGTTTTCTAAAATCTCGTTCAATGTTTGCAAAATCTCCGTCTCGCCTTTTACGCCGAGCAATAAAATTCGCCCGTTTTTTTTCGAGGGAAAAACGCCCGTGTCTTTTATTTGCAAATTAAAGTTCGAGATTCGGCTTGCCGTTGTTTCGACCGCTTCGGATAAAATTACCAATCGCTTTTCGTCAATGTCGCCGAGAAATTTCAGCGTCAGATGAAGTTTTTCCGGCTTGTCCCAACCGACTCGCACGTTTGAAAACTCGCGCCGCAAATCTTCGATGTAAATCGAAATTTTTTGGCGAACCGAATCGGATATATCAATCGCCGTAAAAATTCGTTTCATAAAATTTTTCACGAATCAAAATTCGCGCTTGTTCATAGTTATCTAAGGTTAAATTTTCTGGTAAAATCCGAAATGATGAAATTCGTCAAAATACTTTTCGCCGCATTTATTGTTTTAATCGTCGCCGTCGGCGGCATCTCTTATTGGATTTATAACAATTTGCATAAGTCGCATCAACACGACAAAAGCAATCAATACATCCAAATTCCGAAAGGCTCGACACCGAACGAAATTGTCGAAAAGCTCGCCGCCGAAGGTGTTCTGGCAAATTCGCTACCGACGCAAATTTATCTTCGCACGTTCGGCGAAGCGAATAATTTGAAGGCGGGCGAATATCAATTCGAGTCGCCGATAACGCCGCTTCAAGTTATCAAGGAATTGGAAAAAGGCGAAGAACGCACAAGCAAATTGACGATTCCCGAAGGCTTTACGCGCTTTGACATCGCCAAACGCATCGCCGAAAAATCCCCGCAAAATCCGCCGATGGACGACAAGGCGATTCTTTATTTGATGGACGATATTTCGCTGATCAAAGATTTCGACCCGCAGGCGAAAAACCTCGAAGGCTATATGTATCCAAGCACGTATAATTTTCCGAAAGATGCGAAGCCGCAGGAAATTATCAAAACGATGGTCGAGCAGTTTAAGAAAGTCTGGAAGCCGGAATGGAACGAACGCGCCCGGACGCTCGGCAGAACGCCGCACGAAATCGTAACGATTGCCTCATTGATTGAAACCGAATCGGGCGTTGAAGAAGAACGTCCGATTGTCGCCTCGGTGATTTACAATCGGCTGGCGAAAAACATTCCGCTCGGAATTGACCAAACGGCGGTCTACGTCGCCAAAATGCAAAACCGTTGGGACGGCACGATTAACAAAAGCGACATCGAAGTTGACTCGCCGTATAACACCAGACGTTACGGCGGAATTCCGCCGGGAGCGATTTCTTCGGTTTCGGAAAGCGCACTCAAAGCCGCGCTCAATCCGGCGACGACCGATTATATTTATTACGTCCGCAACGTCGAGAAAAACGACGGCTCGCATCATTTCTACGCGAGCGCAAGCGAGTTTGAAAAAGGCAAAGCCGACTACCAACGCTGGCTCGAACAGCAGAGAAATAAATAATTGATTTGTCGTCGAAAAAGAAAATTTATTTGCCGCCGGACAATTTGATGGCTTGCGCGAATGCCTGCGCCATATTATCCGCCGTCGCTTCGTCCGTGAAATACATTTGACATTGATTCGTGGTAAATGAAATCGTTTTCGCCTCCTCCACTTGTTTGTCGTTGAACTTAAAAGAACTGCTTTTATCTATTTTGATGGACTTTTTGCCGTAGAGAGTTTCAAGGCTGACGTAAAAACAATTTCCTTCCTTTCTTTGAAAGCCTTTATCAATCACGCAAGTCCCGGATTTTATCGCCGACGAATCTAAATCCTTCAAAGGAATTGATATTTGAGTATTCTCGCTCGCTTCGGAAGTCGAAGATATATTTTCGTTATTCGTTAAATTAAGCGAGCAAACCGTGCGTTTTATTTCATCTTTTAATTTTATATCGAGAATCGAGTTTGTAAAAACAGCTTGTTCATACGCCGTTTTTTTCGTGGTCTGCGTTGGACAAGTCGCGCTTTCCTTGCTGTCCAAATAAGAAACCTCCGACTTTAAATTTCCTGAGATAAATCCGAGCGTTTCCTTCAAGGTCGAACCATATACCGGCTTATTTTTCGCGGCAGTTTTGGACGATGTTTTTCGCTGGGCGAAATTATTTGAAAAGCAAACGGTCAGCAACAGCAATAAAAGTAAAAGCTCAAAGCATTTGTTTTTTTTCATAACACTACTCCTCCTGAATTTAGCTGAAATATGGGGATTCAAGCATCATAAACTTGTTTGCTTGTTTCGGCAAATTTAATTTGATGATTTAACTTTTATCGAAACCGAAACGGCGAGCCAAGCAATAAAATGATTGACGCTTTCGATACATTAAAATTACAATGAAGTTTGAATGGGACGAAAATAAACGACGAATAAATTTGCAGAGACACGGCATTGATTTTGCGGATGCCAAGCAAGTTTTTGAAAACGAAAGATACACGATTATTGACGACCGTTTTGATTACGGCGAACGAGATTTTTCACGCTCGGTTTGATAAACGGTCGAATAGTTGCGTTATCGCATACTGAGACCGAATACATAATAAGAATTATTTCGATAAGAAAAGCGATAAAAATGAGCAACCAAAATACTACAATAAAATCGGAAACCGACTGGACGAAAATTGACGCAATGAGCGACGAAGATATTGGTTATTCGGACATTCCGCCGATCACCGATGAAATGCGGGCGAAAGGAGTTTGGCGAAAAGGTTTGAAAACAAATACTTCAAACGGACAGGAAACTCTTTCTATTGACCGCGAAGTCATTGAGTTTTTCAAAGCGCAGGGACGCGATTATCAAACGAAAATCAATCAAATTTTACGGGCGTATATGGAAGCGCATCAAGCGAAATAATTTTCGGTGGAACTTTTCTTTCCTTACGGTGTCTAAACAAATCATGAAAATTTTTCGACAAATCAAAATCTATCCGCGAAGTTACATTCTTTTATTCACCTTTCTTGCCTTCTCCTTTGCAACTTTGAATCTTTCTTTTTTGTTTGTTGAAAATTATAACGAAAGTGTCAGGAACAATGAAATTACCAAAGAATATGAAGCAAATAACCAAAAGCACTTTGACTTTTTTCTCTGTGATTTCGGTGCGCCAAAACAACATCTTCAAAGTAGATTATTGAGTTTTGCGGTTTTCTTTCTCTGCTTTTTACTTTTGTTAAATATTAATTTTTGGAGAGTTGCGACTGGTTTATTTTTTCAGTTTATTTTTTTACTTCATTTCGGTTCTTGGTTTCTCAACAGTTATGTGAGATACGCTTGGCTTACGAGAGATTTTCAAAAGTCATTTGCAGCGGAAATTCCAAACGAGGATTTCTCGATTCCCTTTCGTTATTTACAACTTTCAAACACATTGGATTTAATTGTCCTAGCTTTTCTTTTAGTTTTAATTTTTTGGCAAGTTTGCATTTTATACAATTTTGCCATTGAGAAATTTCAAGCTAAAATTCCTCTTAGATGATAAAACTTCTCGCACTCGATCTCGACGGAACGCTTCTCAACTCAAAGGGCGAAATTCCCGGTAAAAATATCGAAGCGATTCAACGCGCCGAAGCGAAAGGCGTGCTGGTTACGATTGCGACCGGCAGGCGTTTCCGCGACGCGCTTCCCGTCGCGGAGAAATTAAAATTAAACGCGCCTGTTATATGTCATAACGGCGCACTTCTCAAACGCGCCGACACGCTGGAAAACGTCGCCGTTTCTTTGCTCGCCACCGAAACCGTTCGAGAAATTTTGCGCGTCGGCAAAGCCTTCGGCGGCGATGCTTTGTTAAGCGCAGACCCGACGGGCAAAGGCGTTTTGCTCTACGATACGATTTCCGAGGCGAATCTTCCGCTTCAAAAATACATCGCCTGGTCAAAGCGTCTGCACGGCGCGGAAGCCGAAGAATCCGTTCATCACGTCAAAAATTTGGAAGCGATTTGCGATGAAGTCGAAACCGTCCACGTTTCTTTTTCCGGCGTATGTTCAGCGATGGCGAAGTTGGAAATGATTTTGCGCGGCGAATTGGGCGGCGCGGCGAATGTTTTGACGACCGTTTATCCTCGCCTCGATTTCACTCTGATTGACATTTTGCCGCCCGACGCATCAAAAGGCATCGGCGTTGAAAAGCTCGCGCTGATAAACGATTTGTCTGCCGAAAACGTGATGACAATCGGTGATAATTTTAACGATTTGGAAATGCTCGAATACGCTGGAACGGCGGTCGTGATGGGCAACGCTTCGCCCGAATTGCTCCAACGCGAAGATTTTTACTCGACTTTGAGCAACGACGAAAACGGTGTAGCATTAGCAATAGAAAAATTTATTCTAGGAGATTTTAATGGCAAATAGAACGGCAATTATACAAACAAACAAAGGGACAATTAAATTTGAGTTATTGGAAGAAGACGCGCCGAAGACGACGGAAAATTTTCGTCTGCTGGCGGAGAAAGGTTATTACGACGATGTGATTTTTCACCGCGTTATCAAAAATTTTATGGTGCAGGGCGGCGATCCCCTCGGCGAAGGTTACGGCGGCGAATCGGCTTGGGACGGAAAATTCGACGACGAAATTGATAGGAATTCGACGCTTTATCAAGGCGCATACAACAAAGGCACGGTGGCGATGGCGAATGCCGGACCGAACACGAACGGCTCGCAGTTTTTTATAATGCACACCGATTATCCGCTTCCGCCGCTTTATACGAAATTCGGAAAAGTTATCGAAGGTCAAGACATAGTTGACCAAATCGCCGAAGTCGAAACCAACGAGCGCGACAAACCGCTTGAGCCGGTCGTAATGGAGAAAGTTACGATTGAAGGATAAAGGGGAATGGTAAAGGATGAGAGCGGTAATTCAAAAAGTTTCCCGCGCCAAAGTTTCGGTCGGCGGCGAAACAATCGGGGAAATCGGTAAAGGAATTTTAGTTTTGCTCGGCGTATCAAACGCGGATTCGGAAAAGGACGCGAGTTATCTTTTGGAGAAAATTATAAATCTTCGCATCTTTGAAGATGCCGCCGAAAAGATGAATTTATCTTTGCTTGATGTCAAAGGCGAACTGCTCGTCGTTTCGCAATTCACGCTTTACGGCGACGCTCGAAAAGGTCGCCGTCCTTCGTTTATTCGCGCCGCCGCGCCGGAAAAGGCAAATCGAATTTACGAATTTTTTGTCAGCGAAGCGCGAAAGCAAATCGGCAAAGTCGCTACCGGAAAATTTCAGGCGATGATGAATGTAGAACTCGTCAACGATGGTCCGGTTACGATTTTGCTCGACAGCGAAAAATTATTTTAAAAGATTGTTGGAATTTATGAACAGAAAAAATTTTGTTTTATTCGTCATTTTTTCGTTCGCGCTATTTACATCGTGCGATAAAAAACCAGCCGCGAATAAATCCGTTGCGAATGCGGAAATCAAAAAAGGCGTTGCGCCGGTCGCCGATTCGGAAATCGCCGTTATCGAAATGGAAAACGCCGCCGCTTTCGGCACGATTAAAATCGAGCTTTATTCAAACATCGCGCCGAAAATGGTCGAGCGTTTCAAGGAACTCGCCAAAGAAGGAGTTTATAATGGCACGACTTTTCATCGCGTCAACCAATCGGTGATTCAAGGCGGCGACCCGCTTTCAAAAGACGACGACCCGACGAACGACGGCACGGGAAAATCCGACAAACCGAATGTTCCGGCAGAATTTTCCGACATTCCATACGACGCGGGAATCGTTGGCGCGGCTCGCGGACAAGACAACGATTCGGCAAACTCGCAATTTTTTATAATGCTCAAACGCGAACCCGGATTTGACCAACGCTACACGGTTTTCGGCAAAGTCATCGAAGGAATGAACAACGTCCGCACAATCTCCGGCGTAACTCCGAAACAAGGCGAACGCCCGCTCGAAAATGTGGTGATAAAAAGTATTACGATTCAACCGAAATAATCAGGTGCGTGATTTATGAAAAAATATGAACTTGGAAACAAAAGTGAAGCAATTGTTTTGAATGCTTATCTAGCTGCCGGTTTTGTTGTCAGTATTCCTTTTGGAGCAGGAGCAAGTTATGATTTCGTAATTGATTCAGGTTTTAATTTATTTAAAATTCAAGTAAAAACGGCTTGGGCTGTTAAAGGAATTATTAGATATAAATGCCTCCGCAGACAGCCCGGAAGAAAGACGCACCGACCTTATATTGATGGAGAAACTGACTACCTCGCAGTTTATTATCCAGATAACGAAACACTTTACGGCATTCCTGCAAAAAATCATCTCGGATACGGATGGCTTCGGCTTGACCCTGCAAAAAATGGTCAATCAAAACTAATACGCTGGGCTTCAGATTATTCTTGGGAAAAACATCTGGAAGAGGTAAAAGATGAATACGCCCGGCAAGAATTGAACTTGCGACCTTTCGGTTCGGAGCCGAACGCTCTATCCACTGAGCTACGGGCGCGAAAATAGAATTATGTCATAATCAAAATTGATTCTCAACAAAACTGCTTTTTCAAAACAAAGTATTGCCTTGATGCAAAAAATCATCAGCCGCGAAAATCAAAAAATCAAATTTGCGCGGCGGGTGCGCGAAGGTTTTCACAAAGATTTGATTTTCGTCGAAGGCGTGCGGTTGGCGGAAGAAGCGTTGCGCTCGAATTTGAAAATCTTCGACGCGATTTTCACCGCAGATTTTGCCGCGAGCGAGCGTGGACGGAATATTTTACAACAAACCGAATCTTCAAATCTCGCCGAAGTTTCCACAAAAATATTCACATCTCTCGCCGAAACGAAAAATTCGCAAGGCATCATTTTAATCGGCGAAAAACCGCTGACGGGCGAAAATATCATTGCGGCGAAATTGGAAGACGGCGAAACTTTTCCTCTGCTCGTTTTGCTTCATCAAATTAATAATCCTTCAAACTTGGGCGCAATTTTGCGAACGGCGGAAGCGGCGAACGCGGCGGGCGTGATTACGACCAAAAACTCGGCGGACGTTTTTTCGCCGAAGACTCTGCGCGGCGCGATGGGCGCGGCGTTCAGGATTTCGCTTTGGAAAGACGCAGATTTTTTTGAAGTTACGAGTTGGGCGAAAGAGAAAAATTTCGTTTCGGTCTGCGCCGATGTTAATGCGAAAACGAGTTATCTGGAAATTGATTGGCGAAAACCGCGACTGCTTATTTTCGGCTCGGAAGCGCACGGCTTGAGCGCAGAGGAGCGAGAAAAAATCGAAGAAAGTTTAATCGTGCCGATGGCAAACGGCGTGGAGAGTTTAAATCTCGCGGTTTCGGCGGGCGTGATTTTGTTTGAAGCTAAAAGTCAATTTGAAAACTCGAAAGAATAAATAACAGAGCAGAATTGTTCATTATTCAATATCTTTCCAAAAGCGAGCGTCTTTCCCGTTTGTCAATAAACAATTGTAATGAATAATGAACAATTCCCGTTTGTTTATCCAGCTTTTTCGAGTTTTAAAACAGTTTCTCAAGAGTTCAAATCTGCATCTGAACTCTAAATTTTTGAGCGCATTCACGAAATTATTGTTTATCGCTGAACTGAATTCGTATTGCCGTTTGTTTCCGCGCCGTTTGTTTTTATCTGATTTTGAAAGTTTGTTTGTGCCGCCGGGTCTGCGATTATCGCCAAGCCCATCGCAATTTCATTTCCTAAAATTCTTTGATTAGTTTCGCCCGCCATGGCGAGTTTATTTTTCGCCTCTTCAAAGGATTTTTTCGCTTCGGAAAATTTGCCCGTCAAAAGATAAGCGCGACCCAAAAGATACAACTGTTCGGCGTTTTGCGATTTGCCCGCGTTATTGAAAATAAAATTTTCCGGCTGCCGGTCAACTTCGCGTCTGCCGTCTTCAAATGCTTTATACTCGATGATTGTTGTTTGCGCCAAAGGCGGGGGTTCGGTCGGCGTTTGATTATTTCTCGTCAAAAGATAAATTATGCCCGCGCCTAAAACCCAACCCAAGATCAATAAAAATAGAGGCGAAAAACTTTTATTCGACGAACCGGTGACAGCCTTTTTATCAGTCGGGATAATTTTCGTCTCTCTTTTTATTTCGCCGCTTGTTTCATTTGAAGCGGCGGTCTGAATCGGCTCGGAAACTTTGTTTTCCGAATCAACTTCCGGCGACTGAAACTCCGCGCCGACAGGCATCGTCAAAGGCTGTGTTGCAAATTCTTCATCGGCGGCGAGCGGCGCGGCGGAAACTTCTCCGGTCGCCGGCGGACGCGCCGCCGCAACGGTCGCTTCTTCCAAATCAACCGGCGTTTCGATTATTTTGTCCGTAACTTTGGCGATAACTGCCGTTAAATTATCTTCCGCGCCGCGTTCGTAGCAGATTTCTTTCATTCTTTGACAGATGCTTTCGGGCGTGTCTTTGAAAATTAAAAGCTCGCGCAGTTGGAAATCGTCAATGTGTCTGGTGATGCCGTCCGAGCAAAGCAGAAAAGTCGTGTTCGGTTCGATCATCAGCGTTTTCAAATCAACTTCGACCGTTTGGTCTGCGCCGAGTGCGCGGCTGATGACGTTGCGGCTCGGATGATTGACGGCTTGTTCGGCGGTCATACGCCCGGCGCGAACTTCTTCTTCGACGACCGAATGATCTTGCGTTTCGCGGAAAAAATTCCCTTTCGCATCAACGCGATAAAGCCGCGAATCGCCGACATGTCCGATGGTTGCGATGTTGCCCGCAATGTGAAGCGCGACGATGGTCGTCGCCATTGTCGAAAGTTGCGCGAGTTCGTGCGACATTTGGAAAATGGCTTCGTTGGCGCGTTCGATTGCCAATTTCATTAAATCTTCCGCGTCGCTGTTTTTCTGCAAATTGATAAATGCTTCGCCCAAAATTTCAACCGCCATTTGCGAGGCGACATCGCCCGCCTGCGCTCCGCCCACGCCGTCGGCGACGACAAATAATCCGTTTTTGTTCAATTCCAAAAACGAATCTTCGTTCTGCGGACGTTTTTCGCTCAAGCCTCGGTCGGAGATTGCCGCCGATTCGATTTGGTAATTTTTATTCGTCATTTCATTAATGTCCAAAGTCCGAAGTCTAATGTCCAAAGTTTCAAAATCAAAACCGCGCGATCAAAATTGACTCGGAGCTTCGGATTTTGGACTTTGGACTTCGTTAAAGTCAACAGCGTTGCGATGCGAAAAAGCCATCAGCATTCCGAGCATTACAAAACTCGTTATCAAACTAAAACCGCCGTGGCTGACAAACGGCAAAGTGATTCCCGTCATCGGCAGCGCACGGGTGATGCCGCCCATATTTACCAACGCCTGAAATCCGAGAAACGCCGTCAAGCCCGCCGCGCAAAGTTTGCTGAACATATCTCGCGCGTCGAGCGCGGTGCGAACGCCTGCGCTGACCAAGACAATCAGCGCAAAGATTACCAATAAACCGCCAAAAAGTCCAAGTTCTTCGCCGATTGCGGCATAGACATAATCGGAATCCGAGACAGGAATTAACTCGACAAATCCCAAGCCTAAACCGCGTCCGGTCGTGCCGCCCGAAGCCAAACCGAACGTCGCCTGCGCGGGCTGAAATGCGAGAACGTCAAACCAAGCGTCAACATTGATTGACTTTTGTAAGTTCGGGTCTTCTTCCAAAAGCTGCGGCAGATTCGGGTCTTTTTTGACCAAATCTTTATAATACTCGTCGTAATCTTTTTTCCACCAACTAACGTCCGGTTCGGGCGGATTAAAGCCGTCGAGCCAGAGATGGAATCGCTGTTGAATTCTATCCGGCAAAACTTTTTTGACCGGCGCGGCAAGAGTCGGCAAAAAAGGAATTTTTGACTGCGTGTTGACCGGCAACGCGCCGACGACTAAAACGCTGACGAGCAAAACAACGCTGCCGATAAGGACGAATCTCTGCGGGAAACGCCGCACGGCAATCAAGTAAAGCGTCGCATACACGGAACTGAAAACCATCATTTGCCCGAAGTCTTTCAAAACGAAAAACGGCACGAACGGCATCACTGCCATCACGACGAGCGGAATGACATCTTTGGCGCGCGGCACGCCCCAATATGTCCGCGCCAGATTCTTATACAAGACTGAGAGAATCGCCGCAAATCCAATCAAAAAAGGTATTTTCGCCGGTTCCCAAGGAGTCATATTCCCGATTGATTTTCCAGCCCGCGACGTAACCGCCGCGAGCAGCAGCGGAACCAGCGTCAGCAAAACAACCAAAAAACCGTTGCGCTGCAAAAGTTCTAAAACGTCGTCGCGTCGCATTAAAATTATTACGACGACGAAACAGGCAATCGCAAAAAGCGGAATCAAAGTTCTGCCGGTCAAAATAACGTCGCTCAAATCTTCATTCGTCGGACGCGGTTTTTCCTGCGACAAATCTACGGGCGACGGCGGCGTGGCGGGCAAGCCCATCATTTGCTTTTTCTCCGCCGAATAATTTTCTTGAATGTAATGAAGCTGAAGCGTTTTGATTTTTTCCTGACGCGCTTCGGCTTTGTCTTTTTTGGAAACATATTCCGGGTCGCTGAAAAGCCGATACTGCACGGTCAGACCAATCGAGAAAAGCAAAACGGCAGAAGTGTAAAGCGTCCAATTGCCTTGAAATTTGGCAAAGCGGGCAAGAAAAATCGGCAGAATCGCCAAAATAAAAAGCAGCGTCAAATTTCTGCCCGCCGTCAGATACGAAGTTTCGTAACCGCGAATGAGCGCACCGTAATAAATCGAATAATGCGCGATTGCCGTCAGCGCGACGATTAAAAGTAAAATTAAAACATTGGTTGATGCGCGGTTTTTCATAAGAAATTTTTAGCCACGAATTACACGAATAACACGAATTAAATTTTCTTGCGAAAACGATTTTATTTATTTTTCTTTGTCGGCGTTTTAGTCTTTGGTGTTTGTGTTTTCGGTTTATACTGTTCGCCGAGAAGTCCCAACTCACGCGCCTTCATAATCACATTAACGGCAATCGGCGCAGCCGTTCTCGCGCCATAGCCGCCGCCTTCGACGACGACCGAAATTGCAAGCTGCGGATTCTCTAACGGCGCGATGCAGATAAACCAACTGTCGGTTCGTTCATACATCTGCGGCGCGTCGTATTCGACCCATTTGCCGTTTTCGTCTTTGCGTTTTTTCTTTTCGGTTTTCAATTTTCCGGTTTTCTCATCGTAAAGCAACGCTTCCTTTTCCGCCGTGCCGGTTTTGCCCCCGACGCGAATTCCCGTGCCGCCGATGCGCGAGAAAACCGCCGTCGCCGTGCCGCCCGGTTCTTCCGTCACGGTTGACATAATCGCGCGAATCGCGACGGCTTGCGGCGGCGATAAAACTTTTGAAAAAATTTGCGGCTGCAAATCGGCTTCGATTTTCGGCTTCATCAAATTCCCTTGCAGATTCGCCGGAATCGAAGCGATCATCGCCATTTGAAACGGTGTCATTTGTCCGGCGTAGCCTTGTCCCATTCCTTCGAGTCCTAAATCGAAAAGCGAGATTTTATTTCCCGTAACAATCGTGGATTGTTCGGGCGCAATCGCGTTGGCGATTGCCGGATTGCCCGTGTTCCAAATTTTCGGAAAGAAGCCTTGCGCTGTCGCTTCTTCGGGCGTGTCAACCGCGCCGATGCCGATTAACATCGCCGTTTCGCGCAGACGTTCGCGCCCTAGACTAATTCCGAGTTGGGCGAAAAATTGATTGCTCGAAACTTTGTAAGCGGTCGTTATATCTTTTTCGTCGCAGCCGCCGTCGCACGCGCCCGAAACCGTTCCGTTTTCGTAATGCTGCGTCGCGTCAACAATCGGGCGCGAGCCTTTAGTCGGAACGAAGCCTTCGGGAAAACTCGAAAATCTCGAATTTTCCCGTCCGGCGCGAAACGCTGAAATCAAAGTGAAAGTTTTAAAGGTCGAACCCGGAACGTAATACTCGCGCGTCGCGCGGCTCAAAAGCGGCTTGTTCATTTTGTCGCCTTCGAGTTTCAGATAACCGTCGAGCGTCTGCGCGTCGGACAAACTGAACGAAGGATTTGAATACATTCCCAAAACGTCGCCGGTTTGCGGATTGAGAACGACAATCGCGCCTTTTTTGCCGTTTAATTGTTCTGCCAGATACGCCTGCAAATCGCGGTCAATCGTTACGCGAACGTCGCGCTGTTCATCTTCTTTGTGTTTGATGGTCGTCAAAACTTCCCACGCTTCGGGCGTTGCGTCAGCTTGTTTTTTGTAAATCGTGCGTTCGAGTCCGGGCGTTCCGCGTTCCGTTCCGAGCAAATGCGCCATTTCCTTTTCGAGCGAAAAAGAGCGTGTGATGTCGCCGTCTTTGTCCAATTTATAATACGCCAGCGCGTTTCCTAATTTCCCTGTCCGGTCGAACATCCAGCCGCGAAGTCGGGCGGCGGTCGTACGGCGATTTCGCAAATCTTTGTAACTCAGAGCCTGAAACTGCTCGTTGCTTTCGTCGGCGTAATACGTCCAATAGACGTGAAATCCGTAGACGAAAAATGCCAACAGAATAAACACGATTTGCCAAAGGCGTATGCTTCGATTGGCGAGCGTTTTCGTTAATTTTCGCTTTACTTCTTTCGGCAGATTTTCCTCGAATGCAAAACGCGGACGACGAAAATTGCTGAGAAATGAAATCATCAACAGAACGAGCAAAACACCGATGCCGATGAGATAAATAATGCTCAAACCAGCCGGCGTGCGCTCTAAAACTTGATTGCCGAATAGATTTTCGGGACGCAGTTTTTCCCAATCGAATTGCCAAAGAAATAAAAGAAAAGTCATTTGTCAGTTGTCCTTTGTCGGTTGCAATTTTGCTGTCAGCCGTTCTCGCTCAAATCTAAAACGATTCCCTGTTCAGTTTGTTTGCCATCGTCTTCCGCTCTAATTAAAACAGTATTTTTATCAAAAGATTTTTCTTCGGCAGGCGAAGTCTCCGGCGCATTTTCATCGAAAGAAGTTTGCCCGACGAGATGATTTTCAGCTTCGACTTCTTTTATGATGTGTTCGAGCGCGACATCTACTGTGCCGAATTTCAGGTTGTCGCCGTCGCTTAACAAAATCGCTTTTCCGTATGCGATACGCTGATTATTGACGAATGTTCCGTTGGTCGAGCCGGTATCGGCGACCATTAGTTGAGCGTCGGAATTTAAGACGAGAGCGGCGTGAAGTTTTGAAACGCTTCCGTCGTCAATCCACAAATCGTTTTCCCTGGCGCGCCCGACGCTCAAACGCTGTTTCGGCGCAAACGCCAATTCTTTCTTGACCGTTTTGTCTCTGACGACAAATTCGGCGACGTAAAAAATTTTTTCGGGTTCGGCTGGAATTTCCGGCGGCGGATTGATGACGACATTTTTTAAATCCGGGACGCTGACGTTGATCGCGGCTTCGCGTTCTTCGTCTTCGCCGAATTTGTCGAAGCTCGCCGAAAGTTTTACGCCTTCGGTGAAATAGTCGGGCTTTATTTGCAATTCCATCGGCGCGAATGTGTGAAAACGCTTGTCGTTAATAAAGTCAATAGCGGCGATGAGCAATTCATTTTCGAGTTTTTTGAGAGCCTTTTCGGAATCGGTCGAAAACTTGTCCCATTGCATTTTCAACTTGATTTTGTGCGGCACAAATTTTTTATCGCCTTCGATTTGCGCCTCCGAATCGAGCAGCAATTTTAATCTTTCGATTAATTCGCTGGTCGCCAAACTGCTCGACGGCTTCCAATTTCTGCCCGTCAATTTATCAAACGTCTCGCCGAATTTGGTCAACACGCCGCGCATCAGCCAATCGAGAGAAAAACTTTTTTTTGTCGAAACCGCTTTGCCTTCCATCATTTTAAAATTGTCAGAATATCTTTCGATTGTCATTCTATCCGATTTTTTCCGCGAAATAAAGAATTTCTGAAATTGTCGCGCGATTGGAAATTTACTATACATTGAATTGTTAAACATTGTATAATTTTGTTGACAATTTTTAATAATTCAATTACACTGCTTGACTGAACGATTGTTCGTTTTTTTTGATAAGGAACAATCAACAAGCGGATCAATCTCACCCGAACATTTCAAGTTCAAATTAAAAGCGGAAATTATGAATAACTGTGAAAACAAAACTGTCGAGGGATTTTCCATCGTCGAATTAATGGTGGTTTTGGTAATTATATCAATAATGGGCGGAATCACTGGCTATTATCTGTCGAGCCATCAAAAATTATACAAGCCCGACGACGAAGCACTACAGATTATTGACATTTTGCAGGAAGCCCGCCAGCGTTCTTTGACGCAGCGCGAAACGATGCGCGTCGAGATTGATTTGAACGACAATATGGTTCGTTTGATTGATGAAAACACGCCGACGACCGCCGCCGATGACCGTTTAATCAGACAAATGTTGCTTTTTTCTGCAAATGAAGTGGATGTCGAGCAACGCGCGACAAATATCGCTAACAATCCGCCCGAAACTTTGCCCGTGCCTTCGGCTGATTTTAAGCCGAGTATTTATCCGACCAGCTCATCGCACCGCGTCTGCACGCTTCGGTTTCAAAGTAACGGTCAAGTCGTTGACGCAGGCAACAGTCCGACCGGGGCAAATTCAGCTCCGACCGGCGCAACTTTGCACATTTGGTCGCCCGACCCGAACGATGCGACGCAAGCGAACATCGCCCGCGCGATAACGATTATCGGCACGACCGGCTCGGTTCGTTTGTGGGCATACGACGCGGCTTCGACCAACCAGAACAAATGGGAGGACTCGCGCCGTTCCGGTGGCTACGGCGGAAATCCGACTCCAACACCACTTCCGACTCCGTAAAAATTTATCAGTTTCGGTGATCATATCGAGACTAAATTTTCAGAAACGCAATATGAATAAAGTTCAAATGCAAAATCGGCAGCCGCAGAAAGGGTTTTCATACGTCGAAGTGATGGTCGCCCTCGTGCTTTTATTGGTCGGTATTTTAGGAATGGCTTCGGCTTTGTCCGCGAATTTGCTTCGCTCGTATGAATCCGAACGACAAATCGTTGCCAAACAAGCCGCGCTTTCGACTATCGAATCAATCATCTCGGTGCGCGATATTAACATTCCGGCTCGCAAAGCCGGATGGGACGCGATTGGCAACGTCGGAACGAATCCGGTGAACGGAGTTAACCAGGGAATTTTTCTCACCGGCTATAATCCGGTTCGTGAAGATTTAGGCTTGGACGGCGTGGCTAGCACGGCGGACGATGCCTGCGCCGGAACGGGTGCTTGCACGGTCGGCGGTTACACCAATAACAGCGCGATTGTGCCGTCTTTAGAAAGACAAGTCGTCATCACCGACGTTCCAGACCCTGAACGCCCGACTCCGCCTTACGCCGTCGCCCGCCGCAGAATTGACGTTTCGGTGCGCTATTTCGTCAATCAATCCGTCCGCACGGAAACCGTCTCGACCATCGTTACAAATTATTAAGGAGAACAGGAAAATGGAAGTTAATAAATCCGTCGAATCGGAAAATAATTCGATTAACACCCGGCGAGATTCGCAGCGCGGTTTTACGATGCTGGAGATGATCGTGGCGATTGTGATTTTCCTTATCATCACCGCCTCGATTTTCGGACTTTTACAAGTTGGACGAATTGACCGCAACCGTTCGAGCCGCCGTTCGGATATGATGAAAAACGCGCGGACGGCAATTCATCTGATTGGACGCGACGCGCTGAACGCCGGTTTGGGCTACAACAAAGCCGGCACGAAAGTTCCCGACGGTTTTCTTGCCAATCGCTTTTCGCTCCCTGCCGATACAGACCTTCTCCGCGATAACTTGAGTTCCGTCATCGCCGGCAACAATCTTTTCGACAACGATATTCAAGAAGACCCGACGGTGAAAACCGACGAGATAGTTTTCGCTTACCGCGACGTTGATTTCAACGGCGGAAACGCCATTATCGTCGGTGAACCGATTGCCGGAGGCTCTTCCGACACCGCTAGAGTTCAAACCGTTACCGCGGGCGACGCGGCGGCGGTCAACCGTTACGATTTGTATATGATCGAGACGGGAAACTCGCAAGTCGTCGTGATGGCAACTGACAAAGTTGACAACAGCACGGTTGATTTTGCTCCGACCGATCCGCTCGGTTTGAATCAAGCCTTTGACGGCGCGGGCAGCGGCGCAAGTCTGCTTCGTCCGTGCAGCGTGGCGATTACTTCCGATTGTTCGACCTTTAACGGCGCGGCGACGCGAATCAATATGAAACGGGTTTTGCTGGTCGCCTACAAAGTCAAACAAGACGGCACGCTCGTCAGATTAACTTACGGCAATAACACGAGCAAACCCGCCGACGAACAGATTCAAGAACAGCCCATCGCTTACGGCATTAAGGATATGCAGTTTCGCTATGTCTTGAACGACGGGAAGGTGATGGACAATCCGACTGCCGGAGACGACGGCATACTCGGCAGCGCGGACGACAATCCGAGCAACAATAACAAAGTCGCGCAGGTTACGGTTACTTTGAAGGTCGCTTCGACCGAAATTGACGAGCAGACCGGACAACCGGCGGTGATTACGCTGACCGCGACGTTCAGCACGAGAAATATTCAATACGATGCTTAGTTTAGAAAAATTCCGGCGGTAAATATGAAAAGAAATTACGTCAACGACAATTATAAAAATATCGAAGAAACAAAAGCGGCAGGCGACAGCGGCGAGCGCGGCTCGGCACTCGTTATCGCGCTTATGGTAATGATTTTGCTTTTGGGTTTTGTGGCGTTAGCCGTTACGCGCACGACGAATGAAACCATCGCTTCGAGCAACGACGCGGCGGAGTCACGCACCTTTGAAGCGGCAAACGCCAGCCTCGAAGTGATGACGCGCAACTTCAATAAAATTTTCGACGTTAAGCTCAATCCCGCGCCCGGCGATTTGACCAATATCATAAACAACACTCCGCCGGGATTTGACGATTACACTTTCAAGCAGGACATTATACAAACCCAAGCTCCCAAGCAAGTCATATCGAATAGACCCGAATTTGCGGGCTTGACGGCTTCGCAGGACGAATGGCTGGTCAGCACGACCGCGACCGACCAGAGCGGCGTGCAGGTTGCTCTGCACCGAAAGTTTTATAATAACCGCATTCCGATTTTTCAATTCGGCATTTTTTACGACCACGATTTGGAATTCCACCCCGGTCCGCGTTTCGATTTCGGCGGTCGCGTTCACTCGAACGGCAATCTATTTTTGATGGCGGGAACGGGTTTATATTTCTCATCGAAAGTTACCGCAGTCGGACAAATTTTTACCGATGTCGCCCGCAATGGAAATCCGTGGACGAATTGGAATGAAAATGTTTTCGTCAGAAACGGCTCTGGCACATACGTCCAACTCAAACACGATATGGGAAGTGTTCTTCAAAACCCAGTCAACGGCAGTCCATTTTACAACAACCCGGATTTGCCGACTGTTTATAAAAACGATAATTGGCAAACGAATCAAGATTTATTCGACGGAAATCTGCAACACGTTAAGAACAATCTCAATCTGCCGATTAAAATCGCCAGCAACATCGCCGGCACAACTATTGATTACGTTGAATTAATTAAACGCGGCAAAAACATCGGCGACCTTTTTAACAACGGGACATTCGTCGCTCCGGTTACCGCCGCCAACGCTGACGATGAAATCACCGGCAAAGAACGCTACTACAACAAAACCGGCATTCGCGTTTCGATTGCCGACACCAAAGCCAAATTGCCCGGCTGCGCTTCGGGGACTTTGCTTACGCCTGTGGCAGGCAACTGCGGCGTGAATTTGACACAATTGACCGGAGGCGCGTATGGCTACAAGCCGGCGGCGATGACCGACGGTTATCAAGCGACCGAAATTAACGGCGAAAGATTTAATTTGAACGATCCGACTAAAGACTTTTGGATAAAAATCGAAACCGTCGGGCTGGATACGACGACCAATCTTTCCGTTACCAAAGACATTACGGAGGATATTTTGAGTTTGGGAGTAACCGAACCGCCGCCGAGTCAAGGCACTGATTTCAGCGTCAGCGGTTACGGAGATTGCGCGGCTAGCGACGCAAATCCCGATTGTCGCTCGGTTATCAAACTGCAAAGATTCGTTATGAAAGACACTTTGATGACCTCCGATTCTTATCTGACAGCGAATACCATTACCGGTAATAAATACAATTACATCGTCGCCGATTCGACGATTGATCTTTTGGAAATCAACTCCGGCTTTTTAGACAATCCGGCTCACAAAAAACCTGCGACGATAACCAATCAAGTCGGCAGAAAAATCGTCGCGTTTCCGATAAATATGTTCGACACGCGCGAGGGACTTTACAACGACAACCTCGATACCAATGCGACTTACGGAAGCAACGTACCTTGGAACGGCGTGATGAGTATGGTTGATGTTGACGTTGCCAATCTCAGACGTTTTTTGAGCGGCAATTTCAATGGCAGAATGCCCGCCGGAACTCCGTTCGCGCTCGCCCAAGCACCTGCTCGCGGTTTGCTTTCAACCGATATTCCCGATGCTAACGGCTGGGTTTTATACGTTTCCGACCGGCGCGGCGATTATGATTTCGACGGCGAATACGATATGGAAGATATTTACGGCAACAACGACGATATTCTCCAGCCCGGCGAGGACATCAATAATAATGGTATTTTGGATAGAGATTATTTTAATTTTGAAGCTCCGAAATATACCAAGAACGGATTGTTTTCTTCCTTACTTACTCCGAACAGCTTTGTTCAACCCTCGATTGCGGCGACGCTCGAACATAAATTTTATCGTCGCGGCGTGCGCCTGATAAACGGACAGACGCTTCCGGGCAATTATGACAGCGCGAATCCGAACAACACACACGGTTTCACGCTCGCTTCGGAAAATGGCGTTTATGTGAAGGGAAATTACAACGCCTACGGCATCAATTCGGTCGGCTCGCCAACGCCTGCCGACGATTATCTGCCGCACGATACGGTCAACCATATTCCCGCTTCGATTGTCGGCGACGCGGTTACGATTCTTTCAAATAAGTGGAACGACGCGGAAAGTTTTCGTTACCCGTTTAATTTGGGTCAGAGAAACGCATCTGAAACTTACGACCGCTTTGCGATGCTCGCCGGCGACGCTCGTTCGAGTCTGAACGGCAATCCGAATCAAGGCGGCGGCGACACGCGGCTGACAGGCGGCGTGCATAACTTCAAACGCTTTTTGGAAGATTGGGGCGGAACTCGCATGAATTATGCCGGCTCGCTGATCAATCTTTTCAACTCGCACAACAACAACGGCGCGTTCAAATGCTGTAACAAAGTCTACAGCCCGCCGACCCGCAACTGGGTTTTCGACACGAGTTTTCTCGACCCGAACCGATTGCCGCCGGGAACGCCGTTTTTCCAATTTGTCCAACTCACCGGATTTCAAAGATTAAACTAAAATTTATTTAATCCGCTTTGAATCGTTTGAGTATTTCCGCGAGAAATACTCAAACGATTTTTTTTGGTTATGCGTTTGCCGAACTTTGAATTTATAATGTCGTAGTAGTTTTGATAAGTTTCGAGTTTCAGGAAAAATTTCTTAACTTGAAACCTGAAACCCGAAAATCCCGATGCGCGAACTCGCTTTACAAAACAGCCGACTCGACGAACGCTACGACATCCGCGAACTTCTCGGACAAGGAAGCTATGCGGAAATTTATGTTGCCCGCGACGTGCTTGCCTCGCCCCAATCGCCGCACAGTTTGGTTGTCATTAAAGCTCTGAATGTTTTTCTGCAAAACGATCTGGACGCGGATTTAGAAAGAACATTGGTTGAAAATTTTCAAAACGAAGCGATTGCCCTCGACCGCGTTCGTCATCCGAATATTATCAGCCGTCTCGGACACGGTTCGGCGCGTGATTTACATAACACGGTTTTTCATTATTTGGTTTTGGAATATATGCCGGGCGGCGATTTGGCGAAGGCGTGCCGGGAAAAAAATCTCTCGCCGACCGAAGCGTTAAATTATCTCGAACAAGTTTGCGCCGGTCTCGGACACGCGCACAAAAACGGCATTATTCACCGCGACATCAAGCCGCAAAATCTGCTTTTAACCGCCGACCGAAAAACGGTCAAAATCGCCGATTTCGGCGTTGCGCGGGTCGCTCAGAGCGATTCGCCGATAACGCGCGTCGGGACGAATATGTTCGCGCCGCCCGAACACAGCCCGATGTTTGCGGGCGACGCGGGAACGCTCGTTTTCACCGAACTCACGCCCGCCGCCGATATTTATTCGCTGGCGAAAACGGCGTATGTTTTGTTCACTTCCGAGTCGCCCAGATTTTTCGCCAATCAACCGATAACCGAACTTCCCTTTGCCTTTCGGCAAAAACCTTGGGCGGGCGAATTAGTCAAAATTCTAAACAAAGCGACGCAGAACGATTCGCGCGAGCGGCATCAGACGGTCAACGAATTTTGGCAGGATTTGTCGAAAATAAAACTGCTCGTCGAAACCGAAGAAAGCGCGGCGACGGAAATCAAAACTCGCCCGCACATCGTTCCGCAAGCGCACGTCGCCCGCGGTTACACGCCGCTCGCGCCGGAACGTCCGCGTTTTAGCACTTCGCAAGATTTGAAATTAAAAAATCCGGTTGGCGCAAACCGCGTCCCGCTCGTCGTTCGCCTCGACGAAGAAAAGATAAACGAATCGCCGCGTCCGCAGCCGGAAATAATTCAAAACGAATCCGCGCCGCCACCGCAAATTATTTATCAGCCCGCGCCGAAACGCCGGAGAAATTTTGCGCGAAGGTTCGCTACGCTTATAATTTCCCTTTGTATATTTGCGGGAATTCTTTTCGCCACGCATAATTATCTGCGCGGTCGAAATGTTTTGCCTGCCATCAACAATCCGTTCAAGCAACCGCAAGGCGTGGCGTTAAGTGATGTGCACTTGCGACCGACGGCTGGCGTTGACGGCGAGCCGGTTGGTATCGTGCCGAAAAATTCGCGCGTTCGGATTGTAAATTCCAGAGATAATTGGTATGAGATTGATGTCATCGAATTCAGCCGCCCGAAGGAAAATCCGACCGACAGCGAACACGGCTGGGTGAATAAGCGTTATATTGACGTGCAGGAGTGAAACGAATGCAGAATGCGGAATGCGAAATAGTATGGAAACTGAATTTTTTAATTGCAAATCAAATTTTCATTGTTGGTCCGAAATTCCGCATTCCGCATTCCGCATTCCGAAATCAAAATGAGTGTTTTGGATAAAGTCAGACGTTGGATTGACGGCGAATCGGCGGAACTCGTTTTAGAGGAAGCCGCCCGCGACGCGCAAATCAAACCGCGCAGTCAAGCGGAAGAATTCATCGTCAAAATCGCCCGCGCGGTCGAGGAAGTAATGCAGCGCGAGATTGTTCCTCTGCCGCAAGGCACGACGATTATTCCGACCGAATACACGATTTTCTTGAGCGACGAAGACGACAAAGAATGGCAGGGCGTAAAGCGCAAAGGCTTGGAACAAGGTCTTTATCACATTCTTGCGGAACGCGCCAAAGAGATTTCCGGCAAGAAAAAATTGGAGACGCAATCGTTCGCCGTCGAACTGCGAGTTGACGGAACGCTGGGAAAAGGCGACGTGCGGGTGCAGCATTCTTGGGAAGATTCTTCGAGCAACAAAACCGGCATTTTGGCGCGTCCGAAGGCGATGCCGAAACCGCAAACGCAGTCTCAGCCGCAAAATAATCCGCTTCCGCCGACACCGAATTTTGTTCAAACACAGCAGTCGGCGGCATATCAACCGCCGCCGACCGTGCAGCAAACTAATGTCTCGCCGACACAAAACGACTCGTCCGAAGAATTGACGCACGTTCAAAAACGTCAGATGCCGGAACTTTACCGACTCGAAGTTTGGCGCGGCGGCATACGGCAAAACGTCGTTCCGGTTTATCAAAACGAAATCAGCATCGGACGCGGCTCGAAATCAAAACCCGTTGACATCGCTTTAACCGGCGACCCGGAAATCAGCCGCCGGCATTTGAGTTTGCAATATGACGGGAATGGAAATTTCGCATTGATAAACGAAGGGCGAAATCCGGCGATGATAAATAATCACGAACTCGCCATCGGTCAAAGAATTTCCGTGTCGCCCGGCGTGCCGATTGCCGTATGCAGTTATTTGTTAAGAATCCAGCCGAAATAATCGCCTCTTGTTGACAAGCAAAATTAAAAAGTAAAAATCAATGCGGTAAATTTTTAGCCGTTCAAATAATTCGGATATTGGTCTTTTTCGCGCAGCATAATAACCGGCTCATAAAACGGACTTCCCGAAAGCGTATTGGTTTTGTATATTTGCCGCTTCCACGGGTCGCTTACCCAAGACCAATCGGGAAACGATGACGGCTGGTTGAAATTGCAATTTAGGTCGAATCCGACAATCGTAAATGCGTGATTTTTTTGCCCCATAATCGCAACCGGGCGGCAACCGAGTTTCGCCAGATAATCGAAAGCGACGGCGGCGTGTTCCTGACAATTTCCGGTTTGAACTCCTTTTGCGACATTTGCCCGGCATTGAACGAGTTTTACATCATCTCCGATTTGCTCGTAAGAGCGCAGCACCGCCATTCCCCAAAGCATCGAAAGCTGTTTTCCCGGTCCCGAATACCAAGCCTCGTCAGGACCTAAAGTATACCAATCAGCTAAAGAGTTTCCTCTTCCCAAAGAAAGTTTTCCTACCGTATAGCTTAATGCTTCCATTGCCCAAGATTTATAAGTTTCTCCGTTATTTTGACTCATTTTAAACAATTCTCCTTACCTAATAAATTTATTTTTAGACCTTACTTACTATATAAAGCGTAAAAGAAGGTCAGAAACGGTCATTTTTTTTGAGAGTTTTTGAAATTCTCTTATTATGCGAAATAGAATGCCGGTTTTTTGGCGACGATTTTTGCGGTTTATTCAATTCTAAAATCACAAAGTGTTCGTATGCCAAAATACATTTGTTATTCGTTTCTACCTCGTATGAATGAATGCTAAAATGATTTTGACAATTTAATTTACAGCACTCCATATTAATTACGAGTAAAGCCGATCTTTATGACTTATCAAGTCATCGCCCGCAAATGGCGACCGCAAACATTTGAAGAAGTAACCGGACAGGAAGCAATTACGCGCACTCTGCGAAACGCCGTCGAACACGACCGTCTGCATCACGCATATCTTTTCTCCGGCGCGAGAGGCGTTGGGAAAACCACGACGGCACGGCTTCTTGCCAAAGCGTTGAATTGTCATAAAACCGCGCAACCGAATCCGCAGCCGTGTTCGCCTTCAGACCCGACGGCGTGCGTTTCGTGCGTCGAAATTTCCGAAAGCCGCTCGATTGATGTTCTGGAATTCGACGCGGCTTCGCACACCGGCGTTGACGACATCCGCGAGATAATTTTAGAAAGCATCAACATCAATCCGGCGCGCGACCGCTACAAAATTTTCATCATTGACGAAGTTCATATGTTGTCGAATTCTTCGTTCAACGCGCTGCTTAAAACTTTGGAAGAACCGCCGCCGCGCGTCGCTTTTATAATGGCGACGACCGAACTGCACAAAGTTCCCGACACGATTTTGTCGCGCTGTCAGGAATTTGATTTTCGCACGATTGCCTCGCAGAAAATTTACGATTGTTTGAAAATCATCGCCGAAGCCGAAAAAATAAATGTAACGGATGATGCTCTGCGCGAGATTGCGCGTTCGGGCGAAGGCTCGATGCGCGACGCGCAATCGAATTTCGACCAGGTTATCAGTTTTTCCGGCGAGCAAATCGAAACCAAAGATGTCGTTGCCGCGCTCGGCTTGGCAGGCTCGGAAACGCTGATTAAAGCCGCGAAAGCGATTGCCGAAAACAAACCTGCCGAAGCGTTAAAGGTCGTTGACGATTTAATCGTGCGCGGGCAGGATTTACGAAATTTTTGCCGCGATTTACTGAGCTTTTTCCGCGATTTGCTGATTTTCAAAATGGCGGGCGACGCGGAACATCTGCTCGATACGGCGGTTTTGAGCCACGATGAATTGCGGGAAAATTCCGCGCCGTTTTCCGAAAGCGATTTAATCAGATTTTTCAATTCGTTGAGCGAAACCGAATCGAAGCTGCGCGAAGCCACACAGCCGCGTTACGTTTTGGAAATCGGTTTGGTAAAACTCGTCGAGATGCGCCGCGTCGCGCCGATTGAAAAAATTCTGGAGCGGTTGGCGAAACTCGAAAACGCTTTCGGCGGCAATCAATCCGAATCTCCGATTCAAGAAAATTCCGCCGCCGGAAGCGCAGAAAAAAAAACTCTAGCGGTTGACTTTTCGCCCGCAGAAGTTCCGTTTCCGGTTAAGGAAGTTTCAGGTTTCGAGTTTCAGGTTTCAGGTCAAATAGATTCTTCCGAGTTACTAAAAGAAAAAACGCTCGATACAAACCCTAAAATCGAAAAATCCGAAGAAGCAAGCCCGCAATTTAACCCCGAAATTCAAAAACCGGAAACTGGAAACCGGAAACCGGAAACCAATTTCGCCGAAACCGCCGCCAAAATTATCGAATCAATGCCGATAAAATTGCCGCCGATTTTATCCGAAGAACTCGAACACATCGAAGACAGTTGGCTAGACGACGCTTTTGAGCGCAAACTCCGGCAACTCGGCGACGATTTATCGCCGATAAAAAACGCCGCGCAAATTGCCGAACTTTTGCTCGGTGAACACGAGCAAAATATTTACGCGGCAAAAACGGAAACCTCGACCGGCGGCGCAGGCGCGGCATTCGCGCCTGCCAAAGACAAACCCGATTTTGCAATTCCGATTTTAAATGAAGAAGAAGCGCAGGAAATTCCCGTGCTTCCTGAAAACGCGACCGAAGAGGAATTATGGCATTACGCGCGAAATCATCCGATTGCGAAAAAGGTTCTGCGAATCTTTCGCGGAGAAATTGTCGAGGTGAAAAGAATCAACGAAAATTGATTCGTGTTTAGCAAATAATTTTTGGAACTAAAAAATCATCTTGCCGTATAATTAGACGGAGGTAATTTTCTAAAAATGCGAGAACCATTAATTGCAGGAGTTTTGAGTCTTTTGATTCCGGGACTCGGGCAAATTTATAACGGCAGAATTATTATCGGAATAATTTGGCTTGTTTTAACGGGTGCTTCATGGATTGGCTCTGCCGGCACGTTAGGTTGGATTGTTCACCTGATCGCCGCTTGGTGCGCTTATAGCTTCGCCAAAGACAATCCGGTTAGAAATTAACACTTCCTATTCATACAATCCTCCTTTGCAGCCCGATGTCCGATGGCATCGGGCTTTTTTGTTTTCCAAAATCGCAGTTTTAACGTAAAATTAAAGGAAACGGTTTTAGGTCTTTGGTTCGTGTCTTTGAATCGTTTGTCATATTGCAAATTCTTTTTATGGTCAAAGAAGGAATTCCATTTGTTTTAATTCCAATCGTCATCGCTTTAGTTTTCGCTTATTTTTCGATTTGGATTGCGGTTGTTCTATTCATTGCGCTCGCGCTTTTTATGGCGTTCTTTTTCCGCGACCCGCGGCGCACGATTCCGACCGAAGCGGACGTTATCGTTTCCGCCGCCGACGGAAAAGTTACGCGCGTCGAAGATAGAGAAAACGGAAAATTCGTCAGCGTTTTTTTATCGCCGACCGACGTGCATATCAATCGCGCTCCAATTGCCGGACGAGTCATTAAGGTTGAAAAGTTTCAAGGAAAAAAATCGCCCGCCACGAGCAACGAAGCGAGCCAGACGAACGAGCGAAACGCGCTGACCATCGAAGGCGAAAAGATGACTGTCATCTGCACGCAAATCGTCGGCATTCTCGCCAGACGAATTGTATGTTGGAGCAAAACGGGCGATAACTTAATGCTCGGCGAGAAATTCGGTTTGATAAAATTTGGTTCGCGCACCGATTTGCTGATGCCGAAGAATACGGAAATTTTGGTCAGCGTCGGCGACCGCGTAGTCGGCGGCGAAACCATTATCGGGAAACTTTTGGAAGGTTAAATGAGAATCTTAACGCAAAGACGCAGAGGACTATAAATAGATGAAGAGTGTGCAAATTAGAAATGTAAGAAATAAACCTTCGGAATAGATTCTAGATGATAGATAAAATCTATTATTTATTATCTTTCATCTCTTATCTTTTCCAAAAGTTAAAACATTAAAAACAAATTTGCTTTAATTTGCACACTCTTCAAATAAATCTTCGCGTCTTCGCGTTAAAAACAAAAATGGAAACCGAGCAGACAAAACCGCCGCATCGCGGCTTGAAGAAAGGCTTGTATTTGATTCCGACGGCGTTCACGGCGGCAAATATCGCCATGGGATTTTTGGCGGTTTTATCTTCCGTGCGCGGCTTTCAACTTATCTTTTCCAACGTCGAACAAGCCGCCGTTTATTTCGGATACGCGGCGAAAGGCATCGCGCTCGCCATTCTCTTTGACACATTGGACGGGCGCGTCGCGCGGATGACGCGCACTTCGACGGAAATCGGCGTGCAACTCGATTCCTTAGCCGACGTTTTGACGTTCGGCATCGCGCCGACGGTTTTGATGTATAGCTGGGCAATCGGCGCGACTTTTTCCGAAGCCAATTCGCTGCACGCATTCGGCGTGTTCGTGCTGTTTATGTATCTGATGTGCGGAACTTTTCGTCTCGCCCGATTCAATTTGCAAGCGACGCGCCCGCGCGTTCTAATCGAAGGAACGCCAAAGGTTGACAAGAAAAATTTCGTCGGATTGCCGATTCCGCCCGCCGCCGGTCTGCTCGCTTCCATCGTTTATCTGCATCCATTTCCCCTGAATGCGTTCGAGCCGAACCTCGCCAATATTTACACGATTTTGATGATTGTCTTGATAAGCGTTTTGGGACTTCTAATGATCAGCACGATTCGCTATACGAGTTTTAAAACCGTCGGCAAAGGCAGACAAAGCATTTATCTGCTGTTGGTTATCGCCGCGCTCGGAATGCTCATTTGGCTTTATTCGCAAATTATGCTTTTCGGAATCGCTTTGGCGTATGTCGCGCACGGCATCGTTTGGTATCTCGCCGGTTTGTTTAGCCCGAAGCGCAGAAAGGAAGTCGAAGTCAGCGAGCAAACTTAAGTTTTTATGAAAAGAAATCTCATCGAAAAAATTCTCGGAATCATTTTGATCTTGTCGGCTTTTTACACGCTCGATTTCAGCACTTTTAACGGAACGAGCGTTTTTATGGTTTTTAATCTTTCGGGTTTGAGCTATCTTCTAAACGACACCGATTCGGAATTTTGCGAAAAACTATCGCAAGTTTGCCGAAAAACCGCTTTGGTTATTTCAATCATCACAATCGTCAAAATAATTTTTCTCGGCTAATCAATCTTTTCTCACGCGCCTTCTCGCTCTATCAAAAACTTTGACGTTTGCCGCGCCGCGTCTTTTGCTTTCTCTTTTCGGTTTGATTTCCGCCACTTCGTCGGTAAATTTCTCGTCGCTGACGACGATGAGCGAGACGAGCGTGAGAAACAAAATCGAAATCGCGGTCGTGTGCAAAACGAAATCGAAAAGGCTGTGAACTAAAATCGCAAAGCATCCGGCGAGTGCGCCGACGCATACGCCGCGCCGAAAAGTGTTGGAAGTTTTCGCGTTTTTCAAACCGATTCGGAAAAGCTGAAAAAGGAAAAATCCGCCAATCGCCAATCCGATAACGCCCGCCGTCGCTAAAACTTCCAGATAATCGTTATGCGCCTGCTCGACGCGCTCCAAACCGCTCAACGAATCGAACGGCGTATATGCCACGCCGAACGCGCCGAAGCCCGCGCCGAGCGGAAGATTTTTTAAAATAACTTGCAGCGTAACGCTCCAGATGTGCGTGCGGTTGGTCGAAAAATCCTGCGAACTCGCCGTCTCCGCAAAGCGCGTCAGCGAAGTTTCTCCGCCGATTAAAATTGAGCCGGCGACGATTGTGGCGACGAGCAAAATTGCCAGCCCGATTTTCAGCCAGAGTTGATTATAATTTTTCGTCTTGGTCGTGATGATGACGAGAAAAAATATCGCCGCGAGCAGCGAAATCAAACCGCCGCGCGATCCGCTTAAAATAAGCGCGACACCCATTAGTGCGATTGCCGTAATATACAGCAATCGCCTGTCTTTATTGACCGCGCCGACAAACATCAAGCCGAGCGGCAGACACAGAGTCATCTCCATATACGAAGCGAAATTATGCCGGTTGACGAACGAACCAAATGGCGTGGCGTAATTGACTTCGTAAATTCCGTAAATTTTATTCGGGCTGAGAACCGATTGCAGAATAGCGAAAAAGGCGAAGGCGAATCCGAAAATCGTAATTAACGCCACGATTTTTTTAAGCCGTTTCGCATCGTTTATAAAAGCGAGCATGGCGGCGAAAAATATGAGCAGCGCAAGAAAATGCAGCGCGTTGACCTGCGTTCTGAAAACGTCGAGCGAAATGGTGCGCGGAATTCCCGACACGCCCGCCGTCTCCGCCCAACTGCCGAACGGAATAATTTGAAAAACGGCGTAGAGAAACGCGGCGGCAAGCGGAATTTGCAAAAGGCTTCGATTGAAACGCGCCGTTCCGCTGAGAAAAGCGTCCGCCACCCATAAAATCACGACGACCGCCGCCATTATGTAGAAAATCGCCAGCGTCGGCTGATGCACCGTGCCATAAGCCAGCGTGGTGAGAATTATCGTCGCGCAGAGCAGAAAAAATAAAATTTTGCTCGCCCACGTTGTATTGCTTTCTTCAATCATTTTAAAAGTTTCAGGTTTCAGGTTTTTGTATTTTAATCTGAAACTTGAAATTTATTTGAGCCGCTCTAACTTAAAGTCGTCATACCAAAGCGTTCCGAAAATCGGACAGACATTTCCGCAAAAAGCGCGAACCGTGCGAAGCCCGACGGCTTCGGCGTTGGCGGGCGCGATAAATTCGAGTTTGACTTGCTGCCAATCGCTCGTTCCTGTCGGAAACGAATCGCTTTTGACAATGCCTTTATCGTCGTTGGCGTTGTAAATTTCCAGCGCGGGCGTTCCGCCGCTTTTCAAATTTTCCGTCCGAAACCAAAAAGTCAGACGATATTTCGCCGAAGGTTCGACCGTTACATATTGACTGATCGCATAAAGCGTCGGTTCGGAATAGCCGGAAAAAGTAATTCGCAAACTACGGCTGCCTTCGTGCTTCTGTGTCGGGTCGAGTTTGACTTCGACTTTTTCAATCGGCGCAACACGCCAGCCGAAATATGTGTCTTTGATGTTGCCGATGGGTCGTTCAAAACCGCCGTTCTGGACGGTTTCCTGCCGCGCTTCCGGTTCGATGCCGAGTCCTCTGATAAACTCCAGAGATTGCCGGAAAATTCGTTTTTCGTAAAACGCCTGCGCGATGACTTTGGCAATCGCCGTGTTCGCTTGCCGGTCTTCTTCCGAAAGCGTGTTCCAGATTCTCAAGGAATCTTCGGCGCGTTCTTTTGAAGCGTAAAATTTCGCCAAACCAGCCCGCACGGACGGCGAATCTCCGGCGATTTGTTCGAGCCGCGCCGTATCTTTATCGTAATAATCCCAAGCAATCGAGAAAACCTGGTCGCGGTAAATCGAATTATTTTCCGCCGCCTTTTTCAATTCCGCGAAGGCTTCCTCGCTTCGATTTTGGCGCAGATAAAAATTGCCGAGCTGCCAGTGCGGATAGATATAATTCGGCGCGAGTTCGACGGCGCGGCGAAACGCTTTCTCAGCCAAATTAATTTCTTCCGACTGCTCGCGGGCGCGTCCGAGTTCGATCCACCACCGATATTCATTCGGCGAAAGACGCGCGACTTTCTCGAAATTAGTCGCCGCTTCGGAAATCGTTTCGGGGGTAAAATCTTCTTTTTTCGCGGTCGCCAGAAGCCAATTCGCTGTCGGGTCGGCGGGCGCAAAACGAACCGCAAGCGCGGCGATTTCTTGAGCGTTCGGATCGTTTGCGCCGGTCAATTCCGCCAGCATATCGCCTAACTGCCAGCGCGCGGCAAACCAGCCGAAAAGAAGCGCAAGCAAAACTACGACCAGCAATCCGATGCGAACCGGCAAACGGCGCGAGTCTAAAATTTCGATTTGATTTTCGTTTCGTGTCATTTTATTTCAGTTCATCCGACAAACTGCGAACGACGGACAAACTCCGCGATTTTTTCGACTACGAACTCTTGCTGCGCTTTTTTCAATTCGGGATAAATCGGCAGCGCGAGCGTTTCGCGCGAGGCGCGTTCCGATTCGGGAAAATCCGTTTCTCGATAACCGAGATACGCGAAACATTCTTGCCGATGGAGCGGCACGGGATAATAAATGTCCGTGCCGATTTCGTTTTCGGCGAGAAATCGTTTCAGTTCGTCGCGTTTGTTTGGCACGCGAATGACGAATTGGTTGTAAATATGCCGCACGCCGTCGCGCTCGAACGGCAAAACGATTTGCTCGGTCAATCCGGCATCGGTAAAAAGTTTGCGGTAATAATCGGCATTCGTTTTGCGCTTGTTTGACCACGCATCGAGATGCGGAAATTTGACGCGCAGAATCGCCGCCTGCATCGCGTCGAGCCGCGAATTTAACCCGACCCATTTATGATAATATCTTTCTTCCGAGCCGTGAACGCGCAGCGCGAAAAGTTTTCTCGCCAGATTTTCGTCGCTCGTCGTCATAAATCCGGCATCGCCCATCGCGCCCAAATTTTTCGACGGATAAAAACTGAAACAACCGATTGCGCTCATCGCTCCGGCGCGTCGTCCGTTTTCTTCCGCGCCGATTGCCTGCGCCGCATCTTCAACTACCGGCACGTTATATTTTTCGCTGACGCGCTGCAAATCTTCCATCGCCGCGCATTGCCCGTAAAGATGCACGGGTTGAATCGCTTTTGTTCGTTCGGTGATTTTATCTTCGATTTGCGATACGTCCAAATTATAAGTCTGCGGATCAATATCTACGAAAACCGGAGTTGCGCCGAGCCGCGTAATCGCGCTCGCGGTCGCAAAAAAACTATACGGCGTAGTGATCACTTCGTCGCCTGCGGAAATGTCGAAAGTCATCAGCGCGAGAAGAAGCGCGTCTGTTCCCGAAGCGCAGCCGATTGCAAAATCGGCTCGGCAATAATCGGCAAGGTCTTTTTCGAGCGTCTGCACTTCCGCGCCTAAAATAAATCCGTTTGAATCGAGAACTCGTTTTATCGCTTCGTCAATTTCCGGTCGTAAAGAATCGTTTTGCTCTTTTAAATCTAGTAAAGGAACTTTCATTTTTTTACATTTTAATTTTAGCGAAAGACGAAGGAATTTGCATTTTCCCGATTTCTTTTTTAGTTTAGTTTCAATGAATCCCGACAAACAAAAACACGCCAAGGAAATAATCAAACGGCTCAAACGAGAATATCCCGACGCTCGCTGCGAACTCGTTCATTCAAACGCCTTCGAGTTGCTCGTCGCCACGATTCTTTCAGCGCAATGCACCGACGAGCGCGTTAATATCGTAACCGCAACGCTTTTCAGAAAATATCGAACGCCGAAAGATTATTTATCGGTCGCGCCGGAAGAACTTGAACGCGACATTTATTCGACCGGATTTTTTCGCAACAAAGCGAAAAGCATCCGCGGCGCGAGCGAGAAAATTATCAACGATTTCAAAGGCGAGATTCCGAACACGATGGACGAGATTTTGAAGCTCGACGGCGTGGCGCGAAAAACGGCAAACGTCGTTTTAGGAAACGCCTTCGGCATCGCGTCGGGCGTGGTCGTTGACACTCACGTTTCGCGTCTTTCGCAAAGATTGGGTTTGACGGAAAATTCGATGCCTGAAAAAATTGAAAAAGATTTATCGGAACTCGTGCCGCGCAAAGATTGGATTTTGTTTCCGCATCTTTTGATTTCTCACGGCAGAAACATTTGTCAGGCGAGAAAGCCGAAATGCGAAATTTGCGTTCTGGAAAATGTCTGCCCGAAAATCGGCGTTTTATAAAATTCGGCTAAAACTCGATTCCCTGCTGCGCGTAAATTCCAGCGTTGAACGGATGTTTGATTTCCTTCATTTCAGTTACCAAATCAGCCGCCTCAATCAATTCTTGCGGCGCGCTTCTACCCGTCAAAACGATGTGCAGATGCGGCTGTTTTTCGCGCACGGCTTTTATTTCGTCCAGCACTTTTTGCACGTCTAAAAATTTGTAATCGAGAACGTAGATAAGTTCATCAAAAACGAGCAAATCGTAGACTTCGCTTCGCATTTTCTCGACGCACAAAGCCCATGTTTCTTCCGAAGTTTTTATGTCTTGTTCGGTGTTTTGCGTATCCCAAGTAAAGCCGTCGCCCATCGTGTGAACTTCGATTCCTAATTTTTCAGCCGATTCGTGTTCGCCGTAGCGGTCGGTTTTCGACTTCATAAATTGAATCATTCCGCAGTGCAATCCGCGCCCCGCCGCCCGCATCAACAAACCGAGAGCGCAGGTCGTCTTGCCTTTGCCGTCGCCGGTGTTGACCATCAGCAAGCCTTTCGTGTTTTCCCTGTAATTGTCGCGCCGCCATTTGTAGCGTTTATCTTTTTTTTCCGGCATTTTACGTGATATTTTAAGCGAAAATTTATCGAGCCGTTAAATTCTCTCGTGCAAGGTAACGGCTAAATCGGCGGGCAAAACGAGCGGATAAAAATTTTCGGCTTCATAAAGATAATCCTCGCCTTCCTCATCAATAACGCGAATCATTCCGTCGCTTTCTTCGGAAATAATTTCATACAATTTATCGATTTCAAGCGATGCCTCAAAACCTTTATTGTTTATACAAACCGCAAATCTCGTGTTCATAATCAATCAAGCCAGCATTTTATTTTACTCGGTAATTTTACCAATAATCTTGAAGCCTTCCAACATTTGCTTTCAATAAATTTAATTGATCTTTTCCGCGTCGTCGCGTGCCTTCTCGACCGCTTCGGTCAAAGCCGCAACGATTTCCTTTTCGCGTAAATCCCAATCGCCTTCGACGCGACAGCCCGCCGCGTTTTTGTGTCCGCCGCCGCCGAATTTTTCCGCCACGCGAGCCACATTTATATTGTCTTTTGAACGCAGACTGACGCGATAAGCATCGGGCTGGACTTCGCGCATATAAACGACGGCGACGATTTCTTTGGCGGCGAGCGGAATGTTGACGAAACCGTTGTTGTCGCCGTCAACGGCTTCAGCCGCTTCAGCCATCGCCAAAGTTTGACGCATCCAAGCGATTCGTCCTGCTTCATCGCGCTTGACGGTTTCCAAAACTTGGCGCATCAATTCGATTCTGCTCCACGGATAAGAATTATAAACGGCTTCAGAAATTTGCGCCGGTTTTACGCCGACTTTGACGAGTTCGGAGGCGACCTTTAAAGTTCGTTCGGTCGTGTTCGGAAAATGAAATGAACCCGTATCGGTAACGAGCGCGAGATAAACGCATTCGGCGATTTCGCGCGTGATTCGTCCGCCGATTGCCTTGCAGAGATTGTAAATCATCTCGCCGACCGCCGAAGCTGTCTGGTCAATCCAATTTATTGTGCCGAAATGCTCGCTCGTCGCATGATGGTCAATGTTGACCGTCAACTGATTTTCCAAACCTTTAATGCCCGGACGCGAAAGGTCGGAACACTCGATAACGAAAACCGCGTCGTATTTGCCGTTGACTTCCGAGATTTTTTTTATCTCGTCCGCGCCGGGAAGCGAGGCGTAGGAAACGGGAATCTCGTCGCGCAAAACGACTTCTGCCGATTTGCCGAGCGAGCGCAAAAGCCAGCATAATCCCAGAGACGAACCAACGCCGTCGCCGTCCGGTCGGACGTGTGTCGTGATGGCAAAACTATTTTTATTTTCAATTAACTCGACTACTTGACTTAACATCATTGAGAAATGAGAAACGAGAAATGAGAAATGAGAAGTTTGATAAAAACACTTCTTACTTCTAATCTCTTATTTCTCATTTATTTCCGTCCTTTCTTGAAATTCGCCCTTTTGTGCTAATCCCTGCAAAACTTCGTCAATGCGGCTGGCGTTTTCTTCGACCGTATCGCGCACGAAATTGATATGCGGCGCGTGGCGCAAATCCAAATTTAAAGCGACTTGCTGTCTGATAAAAGTCGCGGCGTGCTGCAAGGCTTTGAGTGCTTCTTTGATTTCATTTTCGCTGCCTTCGACGACGACAAAAACCTTCGCGTCGCGCACATTGTCCGACACGCGAACATCGGTTACAGTTACCGTCAAAAGGCGCGGGTCGTCGAGTTCATAACCGACGATTTCCGTAATTTCCTCGCGCAAAACTTCTGCTAATCTTTCGGGTCTTCTCATTTCTCGTAATGAAAGCGGCACGAAACTATAACGATTTCTTCGCTGCTGGTTTTGTAAATCAAACGGTGTTCCTGCGTTATGCGTCTTGACCACAAACCTTTAAATTTGTGCTTTAGCGGTTCGGGTTTTCCAATTCCTGAAAAAGGACTGCGCTGTATATCTTTGATGAGTTCAAAAATTTTTGCTAAGACGCTTTTATCTTCTTCCGCCCAAAATTTTAATTCGTTAAATGCTCTCGGAAGAAATACTATTCTTTCCATTGTTTTTCCAATTCGTCCAAATCAATGCGAACAAAATTTTCAGGATGTTTTAACTCTTCCAAAGCCTGTTCTAAATTTTTCCGATTGGCTTCGGTCGAAAGCAAATAATCCGTCGCGTCCATTTCTTTTTCCTCAACTAAAACTAAAACTTCGACTTCCGTCCCGACTTCCAAATCAGGCGCGGAAATCTGCACAATTCCGTTTTCTTTAACGATAGCTTTTTCTCTGATTCCCGTCAGCATAATTTTTATAACTCCGTCGCGGCGATTTTCTCGATGACAAACGCTTCGATTTCGTCGCCGACTTTGATGTCGTTGAAATTCGCCAAACTGATGCCGCATTCAAAGCCTTGACGAACTTCGTTCACGTCGTCCTTAAAGCGTTTGAGCGTTAAAATATCGCCCGTCCAAGCGACCACGCCGTCGCGGATAATTCTGGCTTTTGCCTGTCGGCGAATTATGCCTTCGGTTACGCGGCAACCCGCAATCGTGCCGACTTTGGAAACTTTGAAAGTGTCCTGCACTACGGCTTTGCCTAAAATGGTTTCGCGCTCGATAGCGTCGAGCATTCCGATCATCGCAGCGGTAATTTCCTCTTCGACTTTGTAAATAATCGAATGCAGACGAATGTCCACGTCTTCCGCTTTGGCAACGTCCGCCGCGCGATGTTCGGGGCGCACGTTGAAGCCGATAATAACGACCGCCGTCGAACTCGCGTCGGCTTGCGTCGCCGATGCGAGCAGAACGTCCGATTCGGTAATCGCGCCGACACCCGAACGAATAACGCGCACTTTGACTTTTTCCGTCGAAAGTTTTTCGAGCGTCGCCCGCAGAACTTCGACCGAGCCTTGCACGTCGGCTTTCAAGATAACGAGCAGTTCCTTGATTTCCGCTTGTCCGAGCGATTCGATGCCGCGCTTGGTCGTCTTGAGCATCGCCAACTGTCTGGCTGTCATTTGACGCTGACTGGCAATCGAGACGGCTTTGTCAATATCGGAAACGACCTGGAAAGTGTCGCCCGCGTGCGGAACGCCCTGCAATCCGAGAACTTCGACGGGCGTGGCGGGCGGAGCTTCGGTTACGATTTCGCCGCGGTCGGAAAACATCGCGCGGACTTTGCCGTAAAACTGCCCGACGATAAACGGATCGCCGACGCGTAGCGTTCCCTGCTGCACCAAAACCGTGGCGACCGAGCCGCGTCCTTTGTCCAACTTCGCTTCGAGAACCACACCCGAAGCGCGGCGCGTCGGACTCGCTTTCAAATCTAAAATATCAGCGGAAAGTAAAACCGTTTCGAGCAATGTGTCGAGGTTTTGACGCTGTTTCGCCGAAACTGCAACCATTTCGATGTCGCCGCCCCAATCAATCGGCTGCAAACCTAATCCGGCGAGACCTTGTTTGACTTTATCGGGATTCGCGTCGGGCTTGTCAATTTTATTAATCGCCACGATAATCGGAACGCCCGCCGCTCTTGAATGTTCGACCGCCTCGATTGTTTGCGGCATCACGCCGTCATCCGCCGCGACAACTAAAATTACAACGTCGGTCGCCTTTGCGCCACGCGCCCGCATCATCGTGAACGCTTCGTGTCCGGGCGTGTCGAGAAATACGACGCGCCGCTGTTCTTCGGCATTATCTGGGTTCGGGACAAAAACCGAATACGCGCCGATGTGCTGCGTGATTCCGCCCGCTTCGCCTTCCGCTACGTTGTCCGAACGAATCGCGTCGAGCAAGCTGGTTTTGCCGTGATCAACATGCCCCATCACGGTTACGACCGGCGGGCGCGAAACTTCCGCGTCATCCGAATCCGAAGCGATGAGTTCCTCGAATTCCTGCTCGATAACCATTTCTTCAAAAGCCACGAAGCTGACGTTATAACCGTAACTTTTGCCGAGTTCCAACGCCATCGTTTCGCCGATTGGCTGATTGAGCGTGGCAAAAATTCCGCGTTTGACAAGCAATTGAACGATGTCGCGCGGCGTAATGCCGAGGGCTTCGGAGAATTCACGGATAGTCGCGCCTTCGGTCAAGCGAATTGATTTCAGATTACCGCTGTCGAATTTGCCGACTTGAGCCAGCACGCGCTCTTCGATGGAAAGCGGGCGCGGCGGCGCGAAATCTCTTTCTTCAAATCTGCCGCCTTTATCGCCGTATTGTTTGCCGCCTTTTTTGCCGCGTCCGCCCGGTTTGCGATTTACGCCCTGCGGCGTATAAACCAACTGCGGCGTTGCGCTTTCGCCCTGCGTTCCGCGTAATTCGGGGGCGCGTCCGCCGCGCGAATCGCGCCGCGCATCTCTTTTCGGTCGTTCGCGTTTTTCTTCTTTGCCGTCGGTTTTTAATTTGCCGCTTTTCGTTTGAGCTTCGCTGACGACGCGCTCGCCGGGTTTGATGCCGGATTTCAGAGCGTCTTTCGTCAAAGTTAAAACCTTGACTTGCGTTCCGGTCGGTGTTTCCTTAGTAGGTTTTGAAACTTCCTCCGGCGCGGTTTTTTGCTGATCTTCAGTTTGTTTTGTTTGCAGTTCAATGTCCGTCTGCGCTTCAGGCGTTTCGGTTTCAACTTCAGAAGTTGCTAGAATTTCTTCGACGGCTTCTGTTTCTTCCGACGGTTTTGCTAATACCTTTTTCTTTAATTCTTTGACCTGACGAACGGGTTTTTGCTTTTCTTCTTTGACCAGAATCGGAGATTCGACTTCCGCCGATTTTTCCGGTTCATCTTCCTGCAGCTCGATTTCAACCGTCGGCGATTCTTCCTCGACGGTTTTTTCCACCTTGTCCTTTTTAATTACCTTAATCGCCCGCTTCGGCGCGACTTCGGTTTTCGGGAAATATTTGTTGCGAATTTTTTCCGCCAACTCTTTGCTTACGGAATTGGACGGCACAGACACATCTGCGCCTTCGCGCCGCAATTCTTCAATCACGCGCTTGCTGTCCTGTTTTAGCTCGCGGGCTAAATCGTAAATCCGAACTGATGTTCCTACCGCCATATTTTATTCGTCTGGAAAGCCGATCTTTCGCCGGCAATAAACGCTCATCGCGCTTAAATTTACTTTCAATGTGTTTTGACTGAAAGTTTTTTATTCTTTTGTAATCGAGTCGTCCGGCTCGTTAGCCGTCGTTTCAATCTCCGTCGTTGTTTTATCCGCCGGTTTTTCGCTGATTTCTAAAATGTCGTTGGCATCTTCCGCAGCGGTTTCCTGCGCCGTCCCGCCGATTTCCAACATTTCTTCCGAATCGCCGGAAACATTTTCTTCAACGCCTTCCCTCGCTTCGGAAACGGTTTGTCCGGCGGTCGCCTGCGTTTCCGTATTTTCCGCGTCGGCACTTGTTTCTATGGGGTTTTCCGTCTGCGCTGTCTGTTCGGTTGCGGGATTTTCTTCAGTTCGTGCATCGGAGGAATCGTCCACCGTTCCGCTCGTTTCCGCAATCGGCGATTCGACAATTTCAGACGTTTCTTCCGCCTTCATTCGAGCATCTTCGGTCGTGGTTTCCGAAACTTCCGCATTCGCATCGGTTTCGTTTTCCAAAGACGCTGCTTCTGCGTCAGTCGTGCCGACCTGAGTGCTGTTTCGAGCCTCGACAATCGCTTTCGCCGCGTTGATAATTTTCTCGGCTTGGTCAAGACTCAAATCCAGAATATCAACCAAATCGTCAACGGAAACCGCCGCCAAAGATTCCACGTCGGTAATTCCTTTTTCTTTCAAACTCTCCGCTTGCGAAGCCGTTACGCCTTGCAGAGCGGTGATCGGCACGGCTTCGCCGGATGCCATCATTTTGCCCATCTGTTTGGCGATTTCCTTTTTCAAAAGTTCCTCGCTCACGATGTCTATGTCCCAACCGACGAGGCGCGTGGCAAGCCGCACATTTTGCCCGCGTTTTCCGATTGCCAACGAAAGCTGATCTTCGTTGACGATGACTTCCATCTTGCGGTTGTTGATGTCGGTGATTCGCACTTGCGAAACTTTCGCCGGACTCAAAGCGTTTGCCGCGAAAACCGAAGGCTCGTCCGACCATTCGATAATGTCAATCTTCTCGCCGCGCAGTTCCTTGATAATTGACTGCACGCGCGAGCCTTTCATACCGACGCACGCGCCGACCGGATCAACGTCTTTTTCGTTTGACGCGACGGCGATTTTCGCCCGGTCGCCCGGTTCTCTGACCGCCGATTTGATAACCACCGTGTCGTCGTAAATCTCCGGCACTTCCATTTCAAACAATCGTTTAATCAACGCGGCGGAAGCGCGTGAAACTTTGATTTGCTGACCTTTTAATTCTTTGGAAACGTCTTCGATAACGACGCGAATTCGCTCGCCTTGATTCCATGTTTCGTTTCTCGCTTGTTCTTGTTTCGGCAAAATCGCTTCGAGATTATTTCCCAAATCAATAATCATATCGCCGCGCTCGAAGCGTTTGACCGTGCCGTTGACGAGCGAACCAATTTTGTCAACGTATTCCTCATAAACTTTTTCACGAATCGCTTCACGCACTTTCTGCACGAGAATTTGTTTGGCGGTCTGCGCGGCGATGCGTCCGAGTTCTTCGGTCGGAAGTGGAATCAAAAGCATATCGCCGAGTTCGATTCCATCGCCCGCGAGTTCCTGCGCTTCGACGAGCGAAAGTTCGGTTGAAGGATTTTCGACTTCGGCGACGACTTCCTTTTGCGCCGAAATTTCAATCGTGCCGTCTTCGTTGTTCCAATCAACTTGAATGCCTTCGCCTGCTTTGTCCTGCGTTTTAAATTGCTTGCGAGCCGCCGCTTTAACGGCTTCCTTCATCGCTTCGATAACCAAATCGCGGTCAATTCCCTGCTCGCTGACTAACGCTTCGATGCTTTGTCCGATAGATGTCATATTTTTTAAGTTTAAGTTTCAAGTTACAGGTAAGTGCAAAATCTTCTTTCTTATTTTTACTTTCGCCTTATTACTTTTTACTTTTTAACTCTTTCTCTAAATCAATTTCTAAATTCGCCTTTGCCACCGCGCTATACGGAAACCGCACCGCGCCTTTTGTTTTATCGTCGAATTGAATTTCTTCGTCTTCGACTCCGGCGATTCGCCCGCGAAAATTCTTTTGTCCGTCAATTACTTTGTTAATTTTCACTTTTGCCAAACTGCCGACAAATTTTTGAAAATCACTCAAACTGTAAAGCTCGCGTTCCAGCCCTGGCGACGAAACTTCCAGCAAATAATCCGACGGGATTAAATCTTCTTCATCAAAAATCTTTTCAAGCTGACAGCTCATCGTCGAACAATCGTTGTGCGTTACGCCGTCTTTTTTATCAATAAAGATTCGGATGGTTAAATTCTTACTCGTGCCGACTGTTTCCGCGTGAACGAGTTCCAAACCGTTTTCTTCCGCGATACGAAGGGCGGCTTCGCGTATTCTCCCGTCAATCAAATGCTTCATCGAAAATTTCTTGCGCCCAAAATAAAAAGTGGGCGCGAACCCACCGAGAACGTCTCCACGCTTCGCGGAAACGATTATCATACACGACTTAGACAAGTATTGGCAAGCGAATCTGTTAAATGCCGCCTTTTAATTTTCCGATTGCCGCATTTATTTCGTTCAATTTTTTCTCTAATCGTCCGAAATTTTCGCTCGAACTATCCGTTGCGAAATCTTCGAGACTAATTAAAAATTGTTTGGTCTCAGCGATTAATTGGGTCGCTTCTTTTTTTACGATTTGTGAAGCGTCGGGTGCGCCGCTTTCGGATTTTTTCGCTTCTTTTACGCCCCAGTGCGTAATTTTCACGAAATCGGCTTTCGGCGTTTCGATAATCCAGCCCTGCCCGCTTAACATCTGAAAAATATCACCATAATTGCCTAAAAAACCTTGACCTTTAACTAAATCCTTAAAGTCTACCGTTTGCGAATCGCGTCCGCCGGTTACTTGATAAAGCTGAAATAATATCTTGTGATAAACGTCCATAAATGTTTAGGTTTAAATTTAAATTGCCGAGTTTTAAGTGGACATAATTTTGCGATTTAATTCTGACCACCGCAAAATTATGAATTTTGTCAGCCAATTAAACTTATAAACTTAAAACCCGAAAACATAATTGAAGTGCCGCTTGCGCCGTCCCGAATTTTCGAGCAGATAAGCGTAAAGCAAACACGAACGATTTTAGCACGCTAAGACACTTCTCAATAAGCATATCTTTATAATTTACAAAATTATAATGACAAAAACGTCGCTCGCTGAAAAATTGAAACGGCTCTTAAATCGAATAAAAAAATCCGTTTAAAGATTGTATATTTCCCCCAGCAAAAATTTTATCAAATGGAACTTTCAAAATGCGCCGGAAATATGTTATAAAGATATACGTATTTCAGGTTTAGTTAAATTGCTAAACCTGAAAGAATTTCACCTTAAATTTTTTCCATCTTATTATTTGATTTTCATTGACATCGAAAAGTAATTCGTGTAAAAGATTCAAAGGTTTGATTTTTTGAAATTATTGATTCAACGCAATACAATGAGGAGAAATATGAACAGCAAAGTATGGATTCGGAAAGCACTTTCAACGTGCTTAGTCGTTGCGACAATGGCAACTTACTCAATGGTTGCTCTGGCTGGCTCGGAAAGAGTCGCCGGAGAACTCTCGATTTCGGGAAAAACGATAAACGGTGAAACGCCGTTTGTAAAAGTCAACGGTGAAGCGGCTCAATCGGGTCGTTCGATTTTTTCGTCCAGCACGATTGCCACGCCCGAAAACGCCAGCGCAATTATTAGCTTAGGAAAAATCGGCAGAATCGAATTAGCTCCAAACACGACTTTGAATTTAGCATTTGACGAAAACGGTATCAGCGGCGATTTGCTCGCCGGTCAAGTTACGGTTTTGAATTCGTCCGATACGGTTAATATCAAGACGCTCGACGGAACGATTGCTAAACTCAACGCCGGTAATTCCGCCGTTGCGACTACCGGAAAAACCAAAGACGACGATAGTAACGGCGGCGGCGGACACGGCGCAATTCTTTGGGCGATAATTCTCGGCGGCGCGGCGGTCGGTATCATCATCGCGGCAACCACTAATAACAATGACGTTACTTTAGGGGGCGGCGTGACGGTTATTAGCCCGACTCGTTAATTTTTTGAAAGTCTTTCTTGCACACTTACAACTTTAGCGTATAATCCAAGAAAGGCTTATTGATTCATAAGGTTTGATACAGAAGGAGACAAATATAATGCTCGGCAAAAATTTAATTCGTAAATCTATTACATTATTTACCGTCGTCGCTGTTTGGTGTGTTTTTTCAATGGTGGCAGTCGCCGCTCCAAGTAACGATGTGATGGGAGAAATTACTGTTACCGGACAGGTTACGGTCAACGGACAAGCAGTAACTTCAGATTCGATTTTTACTTCCGGCAGCACCATCGTTACCGGAACAAACGCATCCGCCGTTATCAGTTTAGGGAAAAACGGACGGGTTGAGGTTCTTTCAGATTCGTCGGTAACATTGAAATTTACCGACAACAGCATTGTCGGATTATTATCGGCAGGCAAAGTTCGCGTTTCCAACAGCGCGGGCGTGGCATCAACAATAACTACCAGAAATGCGACTGTTATCGCCGATGCCGGTCAAGCCAACACTTTCGGCGTGGATGTCGGCTGTGCTGATGAAGAAAGATGCACTCAGACGTATGTCGAAACAACCGCCGGTCTCGTAACTTTGAGAAGCGGCACGAGCGACAAACAAGTTGCCGCCGGAACAGACGCGACTTACGGAAATCCGTCGCAAACCGGATGCAAACCGTGTCTTCGTCCTGGCTCATCGCAACCGGTTAGAACCGCTGGTATCAGCGCGGGAGCGATTGCCGGTATTCTGCTTGCCATCGCTGGCGCGGTCGGCGTTGCGGCGGTCTTAAGCCGAAGAGGAAATAATACGCAAGTCGGCGGCGGAGCGATTGTTATCAGCCCGACTCGCTAAAGTTAGCTCGAAGTTTTTAGGAAAAATTATTACGGGTCATATTTTTGAAATATGACCCGTAATAATTTGTTTTGGATTGTGAATTATTTAACAATACAATATTATTAGCTTTTTATTATGCACATTGCAGTTATCGGAACGGGCTATGTCGGGTTGGTTACGGGAGCTTGTTTCGCTGAATTTGGAGTCGAAGTAACCTGTGTTGATGTTGATAAGGGAAAAATTGACCGCCTCAATCAAGGAAACATTCCGATTTATGAACCCGGTTTAGATAAAATTGTCGAGAAAAATTCTGCCGATGGAAGGCTTCATTTTACCACCGACATAAAATCCGCCGTCGAACAAGCATTGGTAATTTTTCTCGCCGTCGGAACGCCGCCGCGCGAAGACGGCTCGCCCGATATGAGTTTCTATCAGTCGGCGGCGAAGGGTATTGCCGAAAATATGAACGGTTACAAAGTTTTGGTAACCAAATCAACTGTTCCGGTCGGCACGGGAAAATGGCTTCGCGGATTTGTCGAAGAAAATCAAAAATCAAAAACGAATTTTGGTGTCGCTTCAAACCCCGAATTTCTGCGCGAAGGCGCGGCTATTCAAGACTTTATGCGTCCCGATAGAGTGGTCATCGGAAGCAACGAAGAAGATGCGATAGCGATTATGAAGGATTTGTATCGTCCGCTTTATTTGATAGAAACCCCGATTGTCATCACCTCGCTCGAAGCCGCCGAACTTATCAAATACGCCGCCAACGCTTTTCTCGCCACGAAAATTACATTTATTAACGAGATTGCCAACTTGTGCGATGCAATCGGTTGCGACGTTCACGATGTCGCGCGAGGAATGGGAATGGATAACCGCATCGGCAGAAAATTTCTTCATCCCGGACCCGGTTACGGCGGCTCGTGTTTTCCGAAAGACACACGCGCTTTAACGACCGTCGCCGACCAATTCGGCGTGGAAACATTGATTGTTGATTCGGTCATCGAAGCCAACGAGCGGCAGCGGCAGGCGATGATTCCCAAAATCGAAAAGCTCGTCGGCGATTTGGACGGCAAACAAATCGGCGTTCTCGGACTTTCCTTCAAACCGGAAACCGACGATATGCGCGAATCTCCGGCGATTGATATTATAAAGGAATTGCAAAAACGCGGCGCGAAAATAAAAGCGTTCGATCCGGTGGCGATGGAAGAAGCGAAACATTGTTTGGAAAACGTCGAATATGCGACGGACGAATACGATGCAATCGAAGGTGCGGACGCGCTCGTTTTTCTGACCGAATGGAATCAGTTTCGCGCTCTTGATATGCAGAAGGTAAAAAGTTTGTTGAAGTCGCCGAAAATTGCCGACCTTCGCAATATCTACGAACCAAGCGATATGCGCGAGTTGGGTTTTGAATACGTCGGCGTTGGTCGCTAGAATTAGTTACGGTAAATACGGTGAAAAATTTACAGGATAGATTAGGATAAACAGGATTTTTATTTTTATCCTGCCAATCCTGCCTATCCTGTTTGAATTTTCTTATATGTCAATTACATCAAAAGTTCTCGTAACCGGCGGCGCGGGTTTCATCGGCTCGAATTTGGCGGACGAATTAATCCGGCAGGGCGCGAAAGTCGTTATTTTAGACAATCTCGTTACGGGCTTTCGTGAAAACCTCGAAGAAATCAACGGCGATTTCGATTTTATCGAAGGCGACTTGAACGACGACGCTAAATTGAAACAAGCCGTCGAAAACGCTGAAATAATTTTTCATCAAGCGGCGTTGCCGTCCGTTCCGCGCTCGGTCGAAAACCCGAAGGAAACGCATCAAGCCTGTGTCAACGGAACTTTTAATCTTCTCTTAAAAGCGAAAGAAAATAACGTCAAGCGCGTTATCTACGCCGCGTCGAGTTCGGCTTACGGCGACAAGGAAGTTTTGCCGAAAGTCGAAACGATGCTTCCCGAACCGCTTTCGCCTTACGCCGCCGCCAAATTGATGGGCGAGTATTACTGTCAAGTTTTCGCGCGGGTTTATAATTTGGAAACAATCTGTCTCAGATATTTTAATGTTTTCGGACCGCGGCAAAATCCGTCGTCGCAGTATTCGGGCGTTATCTCGCGTTTTGTTGACGCGCTGATGGCGGATAAAACTCCGATTATTTACGGCGATGGAGAAAGCACCAGAGATTTCACCTTTATCGCCAACGTGGTTGACGCAAACATCAAAGCGGCGCAAACAGCGAAAGGCATCGGCGAAGTGATGAACGCCGCCAACGGCGAGAGAATTTCGCTCAATGAATTATTAGAAGTTTTGAAAAAAATCACCGGAAAAGAAAACGTCTCCGCCGAATACCAACCGGAAAGACGCGGCGACGTAAAGCACTCGCAAGCCGACAATCGCCGCGCCGTCGAATGTCTCGGCTATGAAAAACTCGTCGGTTTGGAAGAAGGTTTGCGGCGCACGATAGATTGGTGGAAGACGAGTCGGTTCTCCAAAATTTAATAGAGATTATCGGAAATAACTATCCACGAAGATTCACGAAGATAGTACGAAGTTTTTTTGAACTGACTCATTGCAAATTGCCGGCATTTTAATAATTTAACGCACCGAAAGGAGAAACATATTAATTCGGTTTTTTCTTCGTGTAATTTTCGTGTTCCTTCGTGGATAATTTCTTATTTCCGATAATGTCTAATTATTTTCTCTTGACGATTACGAGAGTAATATCATCGTTAGCGGGCGCGGTTTGGGTGAACGCAGAAAGCGCGGCTTCGACTTTATCGCGCAAGCCCGAAGCCGAAGCATTGACGTTTTTACTAACGACTTGCGTTAATCTCTCCATTCCGAATTCATCGCCGTCTAAGTTATTCGCTTCCGAAACGCCGTCCGAATAAATGACGAGCGCGTCGCCCGTCTGTAATTGAATTTGCCCGACTTCATATTCAGCCATCGGCATAATGCCGAGCGGAAATCCGCCGGAAGCAAGCTGCTCGATTGAGCCATCGGCGCGTCCGAGGAGCGGCGGATTGTGTCCGGCGTTGACGTAATTTAACGCCCCCGTCGAAGGGTCGAGTTCGGCGGCGAAAAGTGTTACGAACCGATTGGTGGGCGTGTTTTCGGCGAGATATTCGTTGACCGATTTTATCGTTTGATGCAAAGAAGTTTTAGCGGCGGACTGCGCGTGAATCGCGGCGTGCAGACTCGACATCAAAAGCGCGGCGGCAGTTCCCTTGCCCGAAACGTCGCCCAAAGCGATTAACATTTTGCCGTCGCTCTGCGATATGAAATCGTAATAATCTCCGCCGATTTCATAACACGAAAACGAAATTCCCTGAAATTCGTAGCCTTCCATCACGGGCGGCGCGGACGGCTGAAAACGCTGCTGAATTTCGATGGCAAGTTCGAGTTCGTTTTTGATTCTTTCCTTCTCGAATCTTTCTTCGAGCAGCCGCGCATTTTCCACACGAATCGCCGCGACCGAGGCGAGCGTGGTTAAAATATTTAAATGTTCTTCGGTAAAAGTCGTCTCGTTAGTCGGCGAATCGGCATAAACAATACCGAAAACTTCGGTTTGACTGACGCTCAAAGGAACGGCTAAAACCGAGCGAATTCCCAAAAGCGACATCGTTTGGCTGGCGTAACGCGGGTCGTGCTGCGCGTCGGCGGTTAAAACCGACTTGCCGTTTGTCATCACTTCATCCATCACCGTGCGGCTGATGCGAACCGATTCGATGCGCTCATCTTTGCCGCGCAGACGCGCAACCGAAATTTTCATTCCGTCTTCCGCTTTATCATCGCGCAGCATAATCACGCAGCGTTCGGCAGGCACGGCTTCAAAAACGAGCGAGGCGACTTGATTCAAAGTTTCATCGAGTCCGCTCGAAGATAAAAGCGCGACCCCGACTTTGCTGATAAGAGCGAGCAGTTCCGTGCGCGTCGAAAATTGCGAATCGAGAATCTCCGCCGTCGGATTATTCGTCCGCGAAAAAGAGATCGTCATCGAAGGGTCGAGTGCTTGCGTGTGATCGGCGATAAGCGTCGAATTTTTACTTTCTCTCAAACGCTCGTCTTCAAAAATAATCGTGGTTTCGCCGATTTGAATTTCGCCGCCCGAAACAAGTGGAATCGGCATCGAAACGGGTGAACCGTTATAGCGCGTGCCGTTTGCTGAACCTAAATCGAGCAGCCAATAAGCGTCGCCTTCTTCGCGCACTTCCGCGTGCAGACGCGAAGCGAAAGCATCGGGAATACAGATGTCGCTGCGGGCGGAACGTCCGATAGTCGTCCGCAGACGCGAGAGTGAAACTTTGTCGGTCGGTCGGTCGGCGGTTTTAACAATTAGCTGGGGCATATCTGATTTCGGATTTTAGATTTTGGATTTCGGATTGAAAAATTCTGAAATCTCAAATTTAAAAATTATAAAACTTCCTTTCTTTCCGTTCGTCTGCGTCCGTAGACGACGATTGTTCCAGCGAGAAAATCGTGCAGGGCGCGTCCGCGATTATTCAAAACTGCGATAAAAAATCCTAAGCCGAGCGTTAAAATCGTCAGCGGATAGCCAATCAAATGGCGCACGAGCAGGCGGCTGAAGGAAGCCGCGTTGCCGTCGGTTTTCACTATTCGCAAGCCGGTCAGCATTTTGCCGATGCTCTGCCCGCTAAACATCGGAAAAATCACGAAGTCTGTAATAGCGAGCAAAATCATAATCAGCCAACCGGCGTTGCTGATTTCGCTGTTCAAAAGTTTCGTGCCGTCATATTCGCTGAATCTTCCGAGCAGAAGGCAGATGACGGGAACGAAAACAAGTAAAATATAATCAATTAAAACCGCGCCGCAACGCAGAGAAAACGGAGCTTTAAACCGCTCCGCGTCAAAATCTACGATAACTTGTTCTGTTCTTATTGTTTTGACTGGAACGGTTGTTTCTATTCGCGCACTCATTTTTTAGTTTTAAGTTTCAAATAATTTTATCCGAGAACAAAATGCAAAGTCGTATCGCCCAATTTTAATTTGTCGCCGTTGGTCAAAGCCTGCGGCTGATGCGGCTGAAGGCGCACGGTATCGCTGACGACCGGCAAAATAAACGTGCCGTTTGAAGAGCCTAAATCTTCAACCATAAATTCGCTGCCTTCGCGCCAGATGCGGGCGTGGCGGCGCGAGATTTTCGTCTGCGGATCGTATTTCGACAAATCAACTTCAGGAAAAATATTAGATTGCGGATCACGTCTGCCGACGAGATTATCGTCTTTCTCCAGACGAAACGAAGGCTGTTCGAGGTCGCTCGTGCCGATGATTAAAAGCTGCGCCGTTAAAGGCGCGGGCGCATAACTCTCCGAATGAACTCCCTGCTGCGCGAGCGGCTGTTTCGCTCCGCAGAAAGCGCAAAACATATCGGTCGCCACGATTTTTTGTCCGCAGAATCCGCAGAAAACCGGCTGGTCGGAAAGCGCGACGGAAACCGGAGCTTCCTTCACGCCGAAGGTAACTCTGCCCGTCTTCAAATTTTCGAGATGTTCTTCGAGCGTTTTACGCAAATCGGCGGCGGAAGCAAATCGTTTGTCGGCGTTGTATTCGACCGCCCGCATCAAAATTCTTTCAATCTGGTCGGACAACTGCGGATTGATTTGGCGCGGGCGCGGATGTTTTTGGAAATCGAAAATCAGAAGCGGATTGCTTTGCGGGTCTGCGCCGGTCAACAGATGAAACATCGTCGAACCCAAAGAATAAATATCCGAACGCGCTTCGACGTTTCCGCTAAAAAGTTCGGGCGGCGCGTAACCCATCGTGCCGACCGCCGTCACGCCTTTTTCTTCTTTGTTAACCCAACGGGCGATGCCGAAATCAATCAGCATTACGCGACCGGAATTGCTGTCAACCATCACGTTGGCGGGCTTCAAATCACGATACACAATCGGCGGCTGGCGATTATGCAGATAATCCAAAACGTCGGCGATTTGAATCGCCCATTTCGTAACTTCAACTTCGTCAATTCGTCCGTTCGGAGCGGAACGCAGCCGTCCGGATAAATCGCCGCCGGAAATATATCTCATCACGAGATAAAATCTCGCTTCCTTTTCGTCGAAAAAATAATCGTAAATCGTCGGGATTGATTGATGGTCAAGCGACGTTAAAAGCAGAGATTCGCGCTTGAAATCGTTGACCGCTTTTTCCTGCTGCGCGTCTTCGATATAAGACTGCACCATTTCCTTGACGGCGCGGAGAACGCCGCCCAAATTTTTGTCCGACGCGAGATAAACCGCGCCCATTCCGCCGCCGCCGATTTTGCGGATAATTTCGTAGCGTCCGTTCAAAACCGTGCCTTCGTCTAGCGGTTTTAGTTTTGTTTTTTTCTTATCGTTCGTGTCTTTTACGCCGATGTTGCCCTGCGTTGACGAAATTTCTTCCCTTTGCGGTTCGGACGTTTCCGCGCCTGTTGATTCTTTTTCTCGAAGCTGATTTTCCGCTTCCGACGGAATTTCTTCAACCGTTTCCTCTTTCTCCATTATGCTCACCGAATCAAACTGCGAAGGCGGAAATTTGTCTTCGGCGGGCAATTCAACTTCGGGAATCACTATCGGATTTTCGACAATCCGAGAATTATCACCCGGCAGATTCGTATCTTTGCCGCCGGAAATTTCGGGCGTTTCAAATTTATTTTCAGTCTGAAAATTTTCGGCTGGAATATTATTTTTATCAGTTTGAACGAGCGGACTTTTGGCTTTGATCTCCGCGTCGGAATCAACGGATTTATTTTCCGCTTCCTTTTCAAACAAAGCCTTCATCGCTTCCATTTCCGCATCGGTCGCCGGCGCGTCTCCGGTTTGGCGATCTTCAGTTTCGCTCTGTTTATTTTCCGCTGTCTCGCCTTCGGTTGAAGTGAAAACAGGGTCGGTGTTTATTTCTTCAATGGGTTTGATTTTGCCCGCTTCCCCGATTTCGTCTTCGACATTTTTTACGCTGCCGGAAATCATCCCGGCTTCCGGTGTTTCGGAAACGGGCTTTAAGGTTTCAATGATTTGTTCGTCGGAAGCAGATTTTTCCGTGATTGCTTCGTCGTCAATGACACCTGCCGGAACATCAACCGATTCGGTTTTTAGATTTAAATTTCCGCTTGTTATCTCGTTTGAAAAATCGTCGGTTTTAGTTTGGGCAATTTTGAAAGGCGTTTCGTCAACAATCGCCCCGTTGATTTTATTTTCAGTTCGCACCGGCTCTTGAATTTCGCCGACGTTTTTTTCAGTCGTTTCCAATTCGGGCTGTGGCGCGGGCAGCGCATCGCCCGCCAAATTGTCTAATTCGCCGCTGGCAACCGCAATCGGCGGCAGAGAAATTCCGCAAAAGGGACAAAAAACATCATTTTCCGCGACCTTCTCGCCGCACTCGAAACAAAAAGCCATTTTCTTATTTTCCGTATTTTTCCGTATTTATTGACTGATTTTAAATCGCAAAAAAGTTTTGCCGACAATAATTTCGTCGCCGTCTTTCAGCAGTTGCGAATTGCCGGGAATAAGCCGCCGACCGCGGTTGACGAAAGTTCCGTTCGTCGAGCCTAAATCTTCAATAGCATACTGTCCGTCTTTGTGCAAAATCCTCGCGTGTCGGCGCGAAACCTTTGCTTCCGAATCGTGCCGGTCAAGGTCAACGTCGGGGAAAATTCCGTTGTCGGCATCCCAGCGTCCAACAAGCGATTCGTCTGCCGAAAGCGCAAATTCCAAACCGGACGATTCGCCGCGTTCAATCGTCAAAACGGCGTGAACTCCTTTGGTCGGCGGCGGCTCGTTTTTGCCCGAAGAATTTTCGACTTCTCTGATAACTTCGAGAATATTCGGAATCCCGACCGATGTAACATTTGCCGATTGAAAAACCGGCGAGTCGGATATTCGCGTTTGATAATCCGATTTTTCGTCTTCGCTATTCATCAGTTTCGCGCCGCATTCATCGCAGTATTGCGAGCCGTTCAAATTCTGACTTCCGCAAGTTTGGCATTTTATCATTTTCCTTTTACCCGTGCGATTTTTTCGATTGATTACGGCAATGACAGTTTAACTCGAATTTCTCTAATCGCAAATCGCAAATCGCGGGTCGAGTTTCAATAACTTTAATTAAAAGCGCAATCACGCGCGTCTGTAAAGATGTAAATTTTTAAAATTTCCCTAACGGCGCGGCGCAAACTTCTAATTTTCGGCTTCACGAATTCTAAAACAGTTTTTTGAAACCCTTTGAACTTTTTCGACGTAGAAATTTACGACGCGCGCAGACCGAATATTTGCGTTAATATAATTCTAAAAAACTAAAACCCGACGCTTCGAGAGGAAAAATTAAAAGTATGGCAATGAGCCGTAAAGGAAAAATTATCATCGGCGTTTCAGCCGCCGTTTTACTCGTCATAATTATTATCGCCAGCGTTTTCGCCACGCGCAAAGACACGCCCGAAGTAACAATCGTCAAAGTCCAATCGCGTCCCGAACTGCGCTCGACCGTAACGTCTTCGGGCGAAGTTCGTCCGATTCAATTTATGAATCTGACGAGCGAAGTGCAGGGACGCATTGAAGATATTTACGTCAAAGAAGGCGACAAAGTTACGGCTGGAACGCCACTCGTCAAACTCGACCCGACGCAGCTACAGTCGAATACCGACGCGCAAGTCGCCGCGCTTCAGGCATCGCAAAACGAATCCGAAGTCTCGCGCTCGCAAGTTCTCGCCGCGCAAAATCAGTTGTCGCAGACAGAACAAGGTTTGAACGCTTCGCAGGCTTCGGTTGATACGGCTTTGCAGCAAGTCGCGTCGGCGCGTCAGCAAGTCGTCGCCGCGCAAACCGATATTGACAAAGCGCAGGTTGATTTGAATACGGCGCAGAGGGAATTAAAACGCACCGCCGAATTGGTCGAATCCGGTGTTGAATCGCGTTCGGTCTACGACACGGCGAAAGACCGCGTGGAAACATCGCAAGTCGCTTTGCGAAACGCGCAGGCGCGTCTTAAATCTCAGCAACTTGCCGTCAATGAAGCGCAAGCCCGCGTCAACGAAGCCCGCGCCCGCGTCCGTCAGCAGGAAGTTTCCGTCAAAGATGCCAGACGCGGCGTAGATACTGCCAACTTGAGCGCGAACGCGAGTCAAGACCGCGCCAAACAAGCGCAGGCGATTCTGCGCGGACAGCGCAGCCAGCGCGATAAAACACTTGTTACCGCGCCGATAAACGGCATCATCGCCGAGATTCCGTCAAAGGTCGGAACATTCGCCGTCGCCGGTCTTTCGACCACCGCGCTTTTGACGATTGCCGATATGTCGAAGGTCAACGTCGAAGTGAAAGTTGACGAAACCGAGATTGATAAAGTCGAGGTCGGGCAGCCCGTCAAAGTCGAAGTTGACGCTTTTCGCGGCAAGGAAATCAAAGGAAAAGTTTCGCAGAAAACTCCGCTCGCCGTCGGCAAATCGCAAACGAGCGGCGGACTTTCGACGAATATCAACGTGCAGGAAGCAAAGGAATTTCGCGTCGTCATCGAATTGATTGATATGTCCGACGAAGTGCGCGACGGCTTGCGACCGGGAATGAGCGCGACCGCCGTTATCACGACGAAAACCGTCGAAAACGTCATCGCCGTTCCGCTTCAAGCCGTGATTGAAAAGAAGCCGGACGCATCGCCTTCGCCGACGATTCAAGGCGATTTGCCCACGCCCGCCGACAAACCGAAAACTATCAAAGGCGTTTATGTTCTCGACGGCAATAAAGCGAAATTCGTCGAAGTTACAACCGGCATCACGGGCGAATCGGACATTCAAATCACCGGCGGATTATCCGAAAGTCAGGAAGTCATCACCGGTCCGAGCCGCATTTTGAATACTTTGAAGGAAGGAACAATCGTCAAAAGACAGACGAAAAAAGAAGGCGCGGAAACGCCAAGTAAATAGCGACAGGGAGCGCGGATGGCTCGTCCGCAGGGAGTGCAAAGAGCGCGAATAAAGACTTCGATTATATTCAAGATTGAATCCGACAAAAGTTTTGAGATTGCTGAACGCAATCTTTGCGGACGAGCCATCCGCGCTCCGACTATGACGACCGAAAATCAAAAATTTGGAAACAACGGCAGCGTAACCGACGCGCCACCGAGCGCGTTAATTTCGATGCGAAACATCTGGAAGACTTACCAGATGGGAACGGAACAGCTTCACGCTTTGCAGGGCGTTTCGTTTGAAGTTCAAAAGGGCGAATATCTCGCCATCATTGGACCTTCGGGTTCGGGCAAATCAACTTTGATGAACCTTATCGGCTGTCTCGATTCGCCGTCGAAAGGTCAGTATTGGATAAACGGTCATCTCGTTTCGGCGATGACTGACGACGAACTCGCATCAATCCGCAACAAGGAAATCGGCTTCGTTTTTCAAACTTTCAATCTGCTGGCGCGGGCGACCGCTTTGCACAACGTCGAACTGCCTTTAATTTACGCGGGCATCGGCGCGAGTGAGCGACACGAACGCGCTCAATCAACTCTCGCCTCTGTTGAACTCGGCGATAGAACTTTGCATCGTCCGAACGAACTTTCAGGCGGTCAGCGACAGCGCGTAGCGATTGCCCGCGCACTCGTCAATCATCCTTCGATTCTGCTGGCGGACGAACCGACCGGCGCGTTAGACACCAAAACGAGTTATGAAATTATGCTGCTTTTTGAAAAACTCCACGCTGAAGGCAACACGATAATTCTGGTTACGCACGAACACGACATCGCCGAACGAGCGCACCGCATTATCTCGATTCGTGACGGCGAAATCGAAAAAGATGAGCGCATAAAATAATGGAAAATGTGCCAACTTACGTTTCGCTAGTATTCATATTAACGACGTTTCTTACGGTTGGCATTTTTCTTTACGCGGCAAAACGCGGCGCGTTTTCTTCGACGACGACAAAAATTCTCGCTTTTTTATTTCCCTTCTGGCTTATCTTTCAAGCAATACTTGCGCTTGGCAGTTTTTATCTGAAAACCGATTTGTTTCCGCCGCGACTTCCCTTGTTTGGGATTTTGCCCGCGACTCTCACGTTAATCGCGCTTTTTATTTTTGCGCGTAAAGATTTTATTGCGCGTCTGCCGCTTAAAACTTTAACTGCTTTGCACATCGTCAGAATTCCCGTCGAGATTGTTCTTCTGTGGCTTTTTCAAGCCGGACAAATTCCGCAACTGATGACTTTTGAAGGCAGAAATTTCGACATTCTTTCCGGCATCACCGCGCCAATGGTCGCTTGGCTGGCATTTCGCGGCGGCAAAATCAATCGTCCGCTTTTGATTGTTTGGAATTTTATCGCGCTCGGACTTCTTATAAATATCATAGTCAACGCGGCTCTTTCTCTGCCGTCTCCATTTCAGCAATTCGCTTTCGACCAGCCGAATCGCGCCGTTTTATATTTTCCGTTTGTCTGGCTTCCTTCCGTGATTGTTCCAATCGTTTTATTTTGTCATCTGGCAAGTCTCTGGAATTTGATTTTCAATGATAAAATAAAAACCTTATAACAGATCGCTCCGTATAAACATCTAACAAAAGATGAACTTTTCAGAAACATTAAAACTTGCCCTCGACGCGATTTGGGTGCATAAACTTCGTTCGTTTCTAACGCTTTTAGGAATGATTATCGGCGTAACGGCGTTTATGGTCGTGCTTTCGATTTTGCAAGGATTTAATGTTTATGTTGACGACAAAATCGCCGGCATCGGCTCGAATTCATTTACTATTCGCCGGTTCAGTTTCGAGGATTTCAAAGACACCGACACGATTGCCGCCGCGCAGCGTCGCAACAAGGAATTGAGTTTTGACGAACTCGATTACATTCGTTCGCACTCGCAGTTGATTGACAAAATCGGCGCGAAATCCGGCGGCGGACCGAGCGATATAAAACGCGGCAGCGAAGTGATGGCGGATGTTTCCGTTTCCGGCGTTGAGCCGGTTATCGCCGACATCGAGAAAACGGACATTGCCGAAGGACGTTTTTTTACTGAAACGGAAAACAATAATTCGATGCGCGTCGCGTTTATCGGCAGAGACGTGGCGGACAAACTTTTTCCGCAGGGCGACGCGCTCGGCGGCGAAATTACGATTCAAGGAATTCCATATCGCGTTATCGGAATTCAAACGGCGAAAGGAACTGTTTTCGGCGTGCCGCAGGATAGCTTTATCCAGCTTCCGATAAAAACTTACGGGCTTGCCTTCGGCGGTTTAACCAGAAGCCGCGCTCCATACTTTGAAGCCTCCGCAAAATCCGACAAACTTTTTGATGATGCCGTCGAGGAAGCCCGCAGCCTTTTACGAATCAAACGCAAAATTCCGAGGGACGAAAAAGATAATTTCGGCATTTTAACGCCCGATGCGATTTCTGGTTTAAAAAACAGCATTTTGGGACCGACATTCATTGTTATTTTGGCAGTTCCGGCGATTGCTTTGATTGTCGGCGCAATCGTGATTATGAATATTATGCTCGTTGCCGTAACAGAGCGAACACGTGAAATTGGCATTCGGAAAAGTTTGGGCGCGAGACAAGCGGACATTTTAAAACAATTTATTTTAGAAGCGGCGACGCTCTCGGCAATCGGCGGAATTATCGGTTTGATTTTAGCCAAATTGATCGGTTTCATCGTCAGCGCGTTTCTTCTGCAAACTGTTATCCCTTGGTGGGCGGCGGTGCTTTCAATCGGCGTTTCGGCGCTGGTCGGAATCTTGGCGGGACTTTATCCGGCGTGGAAGGCGGCGCGGCTCGACCCGATTGAAGCGTTGCGGGCGGACTAAAATTTATGAAGATTTTAACCGGCAGTTTTCTCGAAAATTTTAAGATGGCTCTCGCCACTTTGCGAAGCAATAAACTGCGCTCGTTTTTGACGATTATCGGCGTGGTCGTCGGCGTGATTACCGTGATGCTGATTTCTTCAATCATTAGCGGCATCAAAGTCGCCGTCGAAAAGCAAGTCGAATCGTTCGGCACGCGCTCGATTTTTTTATACAAATTCGACATCGGATTTCACGCCGGACGGCGTTCGCAGGAAGAAAGAATGCGAAAGCCTCTGACGGTCGAAGACGCGGACGCGATAAAAAAACTGCCGACCATTGAAACCGCAGTTCCGTTTCTCGACGTTTCCAACAATTTTTTCGGGCAAAAAATAATGGTTACGGGCAAAAACGGAAAAACTTCTTCCGCCGTCCAATTAAAAGGAACAGAATCCGACATCGAAAAAACGAGCAGCGAAGTTCTGCTCGACGGTCGCTGGTTTTCGCAAACCGAAAGCGACGATAAAGCGAATGTCTGTTTAATCGGTTCGAGCGTCGTTGATAATTATTTCCCGTATGGAAATCCAATCGGCGAAACGATTGACATCAGCGGCAATGAATTTCGCGTCATCGGAACATTAGAAAAACGCGAGCAGCTTTTCGGCGGCGGCAGCGGCAACAACGACCAGAACAACACGATTTATATGCCGCTCGGAACGGCTCTGAAACTCAAACCGAACGCCGACGATTTATTTATTTTAGCGATTGCGAAAGAAGGATATTTGGAAAAAGCCAAAGACGACGTGCAGGATTTGCTGCGCGTTCGCCGTCAAGTTCCTTATGGAAAGCCGAACAATTTTTCGATGGAAACCGCCGCGAGTCTGATCGAACAATTTAACTCAATAACGTGGATGGTCGCCCTCGCCATGGTCGTTATCTCGTCGGTCGGTTTGATGATTGGCGGAATCGGCGTGATGAATATTATGCTCGTTTCCGTCACGGAACGGACGCGCGAAATTGGAATCCGCAAAGCAATCGGCGCGAAACAATCGGATATTCTTTTGCAATTTTTAATCGAAGCCGCGACATTGACCGGCTTCGGCGGTCTTCTGGGATTACTTATCGGTTGGCTTTTAACCTTGCTCGTCAAACTCGTGATGCCTTCGTATGTTCCCTGGTGGGCGCCGGTCGCCGGATTTTTCGCCAGCGTCGGCATCGGGATAATTTTCGGATTGTTTCCGGCGTGGAAGGCGGCGCGGCTCGACCCGATTGAATCACTTCGCTACGAATGAGAATAAATGAGAAATGAGAGATGAATAATTGAATTTATTCTCATCTCTCATTTCTCATTTCTCACTTGCTTTCATTTCTCGTTTATTAAGAAAACAATGCTCCGACGACGCGAGCGGCGATGTTAAGAAGCGCGACGATTAAGACAATCGCCCACGCCGCGCCCGAAGAAATTTTGCCGACGATTCGCAAACCGATTGCCGCTAAAATCCAGCCCCAAATAAAAAATACGTCAAACGTGCCAAGCAGTGCGCCCAAAACGGGCATTGTTTTTGTGTCCATAAAAAACGCCGGATTAGCGTGAACTAATCCGCTTTGACTTGTGGCGATGTCAATATCGTCCGGCGATTTCAGAAACAAAATCAAAATATTCGCCAGCATCGAAACGACCGTCGGCGGAAAGCTCGAATAAACCCAAACGGAAACGCCGCGCAAAAACGTCGCGCTGCCGCCCATCGCGTTTGCGCCGAGCCAATAAATCAAACCGCCGAGCAGAAAAAGAATAACGATAATAATCGGCGCGGCGACGTAGCTGATTGTTTTAACAATCGGTCCGGTTTGCTGGTCAATGAGTTTTTGTTTATCTTCGGCGGACATTTGCTGGACGCGCGAATTAGATTCGAGCCGCGAGCGAACTATCTGCTCGAAACCGATTTTATTGATAAATAAAAAATTAAATGTCGTTACCAATATAATCATTATCAAGGTCGCCAAAATGAAGCGCGGCTTGCGGCGCAAATCTTCAAAAGTTTCGCCGGGCGAAAAAAATATATTGCCGAGCGTCGCGGCTTCGGACATTTGCGGCTGCTCGTCGGTTTTCAAAATCTGTTCGGGAATCGGCGGTGCTTGCCATTCGGTTTGATTCGGTTCATTGACGTTTGGAATTTCTTCGTTCATAGATTGCTCCTGTTTTTTAATTTGGATTTTGGTTAGAACTGAAAAACTGCTGACTTTGATTTTTGATACGCAATTCGCGGGCGGCGCGTTTCAAATAATAACCCGCGAAGCTAAGAAGTTGTTGGGGAATTCGGATATTGATAGATAAGCAAGACATTACGAACGCGGATTTAGCTGATTGGGCTGATAAATACCGATTCTTTTTTTATCCGTGATAGTCTGCCAAATCCGTAAAATCCGCGTTCTGAATTTCCCTGACTTTCTCGTTTTTCAATTCTTCGCCTTTGCGTTGTCGTAACCTTCGACGCGAATACACGCCGCGAAATGGTTCGGTTTGATTTCACGCAATTCGGGAATAATTTTCGCGCAATCTTCGATGGCAAGCGGGCAGCGCGTCCGAAACCGACAGCCCGACGGCGGATTGATCGGCGTGGGAACATCGCCTTTCAAAACGATTCGCGTCCGTTTTTGTTTCGGGTCGGGAACGGGAATCGCCGATAAAAGTGCTTTCGTGTATGGATGAAGCGGATTATCGTAAAGATCGCGCCCGTCGGCAATCTCGACGATTTTTCCGAGATACATCACGGCGACGCGGTTTGAAATATGCTCGACGACGGCGAGACCGTGCGAGATGAAAAGATACGTCAAACCGAATTCGGATTGTAAATCCTGCAGAAGATTGACAACCTGCGCCTGCACGGAAACATCGAGCGCGGAAACCGGCTCGTCCGCTATTATCAGTTTCGGATTTAGCGCAAGAGCGCGGGCAATTCCGATTCTCTGCCGTTGTCCGCCGGAAAATTCGTGCGGGTAACGCGACATATAATTCGGGTCGAGTCCGACTTTTTTTAACAAATCCGCCGTTCGTTCGCGCTGTTCGATTTTGTTTCCGATGCCGTGAATTTTCAAAGGTTCGGAAACGATTGAAAAAACGCTCAAGCGCGGATTGAGCGATGCGTAAGGGTCTTGAAAAATAATCTGCATCTCGCGCCGCAAACTTTGCATTTGTTTGTTCGGCAAACCGACGATGTTTTGATTTTCAAAATAAACTTCGCCGCTCGTCGGTTCATAAAGCCGCAAAAGACAACGTCCGACGGTTGATTTACCGCAGCCGGATTCGCCGACAAGTCCGAGCGTTTCGCCCGTCAGAATATCAAACGAAACATCGTCAACGGCGCGAACCACATCGTCGCTGTTTTCGACGGGAAAATATTTTACGAGATGGCGAACTTCGACGAGTTTTTGTTTTTGAATTTTAACTGCGCTGTTTTCCATTTATCTTCCAATCTTCCCTTATTATCGCCCAACGCTCGTGGTCGCGCCAGCGTCCGCCGACTTTCAGATATTTTCGGGAAAATCCTTCTTTGATAAAACCGCATTTTTCCAAAACTCTTATCGAAGCGGCGTTGCGCGGCTGGACGTTTGCTTCGAGACGATGCAGTTTCAAATCTTTGAAGGCAAGTTGCAAAATCAATCGAACCGCTTCGGTCATCAATCCGCGATTGGCAAATTTTTCGCCCAAATAATAACCGAGATAGGCGTTTTTGAAATTGCCGCGAAAAATCTGCGAAAGATTTATCGAGCCGGCGATGTGCTGTTCTTCAATCAAACAAATTAAAAAATACTCGTTTGTTTCAAGCCGGCTTTGCGTCAGATATTTGTCAAACGCCTTTTTAGAAATCGGTGTTTGCACCAAACCGCGATGAAATTTCTCGCTCGATTTATACAGCCGGACAAGTTCGACGTAATCTTCAACCGTCGGCTTTCGCAGATAAACTTTTTTCATTTTCAGAATCTTTTCCTTCATAAAGAACGCAGCGCACTTTTACGTCGTTTTCAATTTGGTAGAGTGGCATCGGGTCGCGCGTGCATCTCTCCATTCGGAATTCGCAGCGCGGCGCGAAGTGACAACCTTCGGGCAGATTCGTCGGATTCGGAACTGTGCCTTCGATTGTTTCGAGGCGCGTTTCTTTTTGCTCGCCGACTCCGCGCAGTTTCGGAACGGAACGCAGAAGACCTTGCGTGTATGGATGTTTCGGTTTCGCAAACAATTCGTCAACCGGCGATTCTTCGACGATTCTGCCCGTATACATTACGCAAACTCTATCGGCGACTTCGGCAACCACGCCCAAATCGTGCGTGATTAAAAGCACGGCGAGTCGTCTGGTTCGTCGCAATTCGTCCAGCAATTCTAAAATCTGCGCTTGAATCGTAACGTCCAAAGCGGTCGTCGGCTCGTCGGCGATAAGCAGTTCGGGATTGCAGGCGAGAGCCATCGCAATCATTACGCGCTGACGCATTCCGCCGGAAAGCTGATGCGGATAATCTTTAATTTTTCGTTCCGGCGCGGGCATCGCCACTTCCTTCAACGCCTCGACAGCCGCGTCAATCGCGTCTTTTTTATTTAAATTTCGGTGCAGCCGCAACGCTTCGGCAATCTGCTCGCCGACGGTATAAACCGGATTCAAAGATGTCATCGGGTCTTGAAAAATCATCGCCATATCGTTGCCGCGAATCTCGCGCATTCTTTCGCTCGACGCATTTGTTAAATCTTCGCCTTTAAAATTTATTTCGCCGCCGACGATTTTTCCCGGCGGCGAAATCAGACGCATCAACGACAAAGCCGTGATAGATTTTCCGCAACCCGATTCGCCGACGAGTCCGAGCAAATCGCCTTCGTTAATGTAAAAGCTGACATCATTGACCGCTTTCACAATTCCGGCGCGTGTCGGAAAATGCGTTTGCAGATTTTTGACTTTGAGTAAATGCGACATTTTTAATATGTTGTAAAAGAGTATTGGATAAGTTTAGTAACAGTTACAGGCTGTCCATTTTCTTTCTGAGGAGTGAATTTAATTTTCTTAGCTGCTTCAATAGCTTGTTCGACTAAACCATATTTTGTAAGTTTCTTTTTCTTCGAGGTTTCACTTATATAAATTACATCTCCAATTTCACCGCTCGCCAAAAAAGTAACTCTCAGCCGAACTGTTCCTTCAATGCCTTTTTTCCTCGCCTCATCTGTATAAGTGGCGGGTGGTTTAAAAGAAATAATTGCTTCCTGCTTAGATTGTTCCTTTTGTTGTGTTTGAGCCGCAACACACAAACTCGAAAAACAAATCAAAAGCAAAATCAAAATGTGTTTGAGCATAATTTTTTCTCCTAAAGAAATTATAAACTAAAATTTCCCGCTATAAAAAATCGTAAATCGTGAACTGCAAAAATAACAATTCACGATTTACGATTCATAATTCAGCCGATTATTTCGTCTTTATTGGCGCAGGCGGACGCGCTGGCAATTTGACGGGTTTGGTTAATTTTTTCATCACCTCGTCAACAGCTCGTTCGAGTTGCGGGTCGTGTCCGATGATAACGGATTTCGGGTCGTTCTCGACTTCGATGTCCGGGTCAACGCCGTGTCCTTCGATGACCCATTCGCCATTTAGATTTACCAAGCCGAATTCCGGCACGTTGACCGTTCCGCCGTCAATTAAAGTTCCGCGATTCGAGATGCCGACCACGCCGCCCCAGGAGCGTTTACCGATGAGCGGTCCGAGTCCGGCTTGGCGAAACATATACGGGAAAATGTCGCCGTCGGATGCAGAATTTTCATTGAGAATCGCCGCCATCGGTCCGTAAAACGCCGCATCTGGATAAGTCGTCGGGTCGTCGTTCGTGCGCGAGTAATTCACGCCCAAAACTTTGCGGCGCAGACGTTCGATAATCATTCTCGAAACATTGCCGCCGCCGTTGGCGCGAACGTCAACGATTAATCCTTCTTTGTCGAGTTGTCCATAATACCATTTGATAAATTCGCGGATTCCGGCTGCGCCCATATCGGGAATGTGCAGATAGCCGACGCGCCCGTTCGTCATTTCCGACACGCGGCGGCGATTGTTTTCCGTCCAATCGAGATAAATCAAATTGCTTTCGTCCGTCAAAGGGCGAAATGAAATTTGTCGCGCGCCGGAAAGCGTCGGCGAACTGTTGATTGTCAAAACGACCGGACTTTCGGCTTTGCCGCGCAGATATTGATAAATATCTTTGTCGGTCGTCACGTCTTCGCCGTTGATTTGCAAAATATAATCGCCGACGTTGGCATTTACGCCGACTTCACGAAGCGGCGAGCGATAAATTTCTTCTTCGTTTTCGCCCGCGAAAATTTTGCTGATTTTATATCGCTTTGCGCTGCGGTCAATTTCAAATCTTGCTCCCATCAACGCAACTCGCGTGCGCGGCGGAACATTGAAATCGCCGCCTTCGATGTAGGAATGTTGCGTGCCGAGTTCGGAAATCATCTCTGAAATAACGTAGTTTAAATCCGAACGATGCGCGACATACGGCAGCCAAGTTTTGTATTGCTCGCGGATTTTCGCCCAATCGTTGCCGTGCATATTCGGCACGTAAAACCAATCGCGGTAACGCCGCCAGACTTCGTTAAAAATCTGATTCCATTCTTCGACCGGATTTACTTCCGTTACCAAACCCGCGGTTGAAACAGTTTTTTTGCCGCTCGCGCCCGCCGGAGTCGCGTCCATCAAACTAAAATTCGCGCCCTGTCCGGCGATAATTTTCGAGCCGTCGCCGGAGAGCGAATAAGTTCCAACGCTGTCAAGAAGCGTCGTTTCCTTGCGGTCTTTCATCGAGAAAATTCTGAGCGAAGTCGGACGGTCGGATTGTCGCCCGTAATAAAACGGCGCACCGACCAGATAAATTATATGTCCGGTTTTCGCGGACAATCCGCCGTAATTGTCGGACGGAAGCGGCACGCGCGTAACTCTCGCGGTGATGCCGTCGAAATCAATCGTCTCCGGTTTTAGATTCGGCGTGTTTTTATTATTCGTCGCGGTCTTTGCATCGACCGGAGTCGGCGACGCTGACGGAGTTGGCGTTGCCGTCGGCGGCGCATCCTTCGGCGGCGGCTGTTTTTCGTCGCGCGGTTTCGGCTGAAGTTCGTCTTCGGGTTTTAATTTGTCGGGTTCGGGGGTCGGCGTAACAGTTACTTCGTCGGATTCGGGCGGAAACGGATTTTTGACATCTTTCCGCAAAGCCAGCGCGTAGATATATGTGTTGCGATTGGCGGCGTAATTAAATTCGACCGCCGAAATTAAAGGCGCGAATTCGCGGTCGCTCAAATAATACAGATAATCGCCGGACGGGTCAAAGGTCGGATTGTAGGAATTAAACATCGGGTCGGTAACGCGATTTAATTTGTTGTCGGCGACGCTGTAAATATAAACCGCGCTCAAGCCGCCGGAATTTGAAGCCGCCTTTCCCGTCATACTAAAGGCGAGATAATTCCCTTTCGGCGACCATTCGTAATCGTTTATTTGACCGTTCGGCGCGTCAACGATTTGCTGCAATTTTTTGTCCGCCACAGTCAAAACAAAAACTTTTCCGTCTTTATCCGAAAACGCGATGCGCTTGCCGTCGCCCGACCATTCGGGCGAATATCTTTGGGCTTGTCCGCCGTTTGTTAATTGAATCGGCTGGCTCATTCCGTCCTGCGCGATTGTCCAAACTTCGTCTTCGCCGCTTCTATCGGAAATAAATGCGACGCGCGAACCGTCGGGCGACCAGCGCGGATATTTGTCGTGCGCGTTTGACGAATGAGTCAGATTTCTCGTCGCGCCTTTTTCAGCCGGAGCGGAAAAAATATCGCCGCGAGCGCAGAAAAGAACGCGCTCGCCTTTCGGACTCAAGGCGACGTTTTCCAGATACGCAGCGACGTTCATTTGGCGCGGACGTTTATAAACGCCGTCCTCCGGCACGTTGATATTTAATTTCGTGCTTTTGCCTTTGCTCGTGTCGTAAATTTCGAGTTCACCGTTGCGCTCATAGACGATTTGATTTTTCTCGTCGGAACTCGCCCAGCGCACTTCCCAATCTTTGAAGGTCGTAACTTGATTTGTCTTGCCGCTCGAAACGTCGTAAGCGTAAAGATTAAATTTTCCGTCTCTGTCCGAGTTGAAATAAATCTTGTCGCCAACCCACATCGCATCGCGCGAAGGTCGCTCGCCTTCGGAAATTTTCTTCGCGTCGTTCGTCTGCAAATCGTAAATGTAAAGTGTGTTCGCCTGTCCGCCGCTGTATCTTTTTTCAGAACGAAAATCTCTCGTTCGAGGCGAATAAACCATTCGTTTTCCGTCCGGCGAAAAATCGCCCGAACCGGCTTCCGGCATCGGCAGAGGCGTTGCCATTCCGCCCGACATCGGCACGGTGTAAAGCTGACTTTCCGGCAAAGTCCAAGAATCTCTCTGCGAGCGAAAAACGATTGATTGTCCGTCGTTCGTCCAGCCAATCACTTGATTGTCATAACCCCAACGCGGCGTGAGCGGACCTTTCGCCGGATAAAAAGTCAGTTGTCTCGGCTCGCCGCCGTTTGAAGGCACGACATAAACCTGCTCGTCGCCGTCGTATTGTCCGGTGAACGCGATCCATTTCCCGTCGGGCGAAAATTTACCAAAAACTTCCACGCCCGGATGCGCCGTCAAGCGAGTCGCTTGTCCGCCGCTCGTCGAAACCATCCACAAATCACCGGCATAAGTGAAAACCACGCGGTCGCCATAGACATCGGGAAAACGCAGAAGTTTTGTTTGCGCGACGACAACTGACGCACAAATCAGCAGCAAACCGAAAATTAAAAATCGAGTGATTTTATTTATCACAGATATTCCTCCGCAAATTTTATTTACTTTAATTATGCCGACACAATGATTAAAGGTTTGGTTTGATTTTCGGAATAGCTGCTAACTGACAGCGAATAGCTGATAACGGAAAGCCGCGCGTTGTCAGTTATCAGCTATCAATTATTCCGAAGATAATTCACCTGCCTTTATTGTTTCGGTATTATCTTGAGTTATTACGCCTTGCGACCGTAAAAGTTTTCAGAGTTTCGTGAAGTAAGGGGAGATGAGTTTTAAATGCGCCGGAAAGTTTCCGGCATTGGTCAAACCTTACAAATCCGCGTTATAAGTTGTCAGACTTCAACTGCAAGGCAACCGAAACAATCGTTTTTACTTCAAAGAAATGTTATCATTTTTTCGGGATTTTCGAGATCCCATCAAGTAATTTTTAGGAGATTTCCAAGTGAAAAAACATTCCGCTCTTTTTTCCTGTTTGCTTTTCATAACAATTTTCGCATCGCAAGGCTTTTCGCAAAGTCGTATCGCTGCCAAAACCGCGCCGCCGACTTCCAAAGAATCCGCTTCGAGCAAAACGCCGAAAGCGGTTTCGACCGAGCGCATCGAGCAAGATGTCGCCGAGGCTTTAACCTTAATCGAAGACAATCACGTCGCGGGCAAAAATCTCGACTACAACGAGCTTTTCAAATCTTCGATGGACTCGATGCTGCACACGCTCGACCCGCACTCGAACTATTTCGACGCGAAAGAAACCGAAGAATTTCGCACGAGCCAAAGCTCACAATACTTCGGCATCGGAGCGAGCATCGGCGACTTGAGCGACCGCAAAGGCAAAGTTATCGCCACCTATATCAAAGCGACTTTTGACGGCGCACCCGCCAATCGCGCAGGACTTCGTTACGGCGATAAAATTGTTGACGTGAACGGCGTTTCGATGCTCGGCAAACCGTCGGACGAAGTGCGAAATTTTCTGCGCGGCGCACGCGGCACGACGGCGAAAATCACCGTCGAGCGTTACGGCACGGGAAAACGCGAAACCGTCGAAATCGTCCGCGACGCGGTTTCGCAGCCTTCGATTAGCGAATCGTATATGATTCGTCCCGGTGTCGGTTATATCGGAATGACCGGCGGTTTTCACCAAACGACCTTTAACGAATTTCGCCAAGCGATGGCGGAGCTGAAGGCGCAGGGAATGACGCAGCTTGTTCTCGATTTGCGAAATAATCCGGGCGGTTTGGTCAATCAAGCGTTGTTAGTCGCCAATACTTTTCTCAGTTACGGTCAAACGATTCTCACGCAGAAAGGCAGAATTCAAGATGTCGGAAGCACCGCGCAAGCCGACAATACGAATCCCGACACGACACCGATTGTTTTGCTCGTCAACCGCAATTCGGCTTCGGCTTCGGAGATTCTCGCCGGTGCGCTCCAAGACCACGACCGCGCTCTGGTAGTCGGCGAAAACACCTACGGCAAAGGTTTGGTGCAAAATCCGTTTCCGCTCGAATACGGTTCGATGCTTCTTTTGACCATCGCCAAATACGAAACGCCTTCGGGCAGATTGATTCAGCGCGATTATTCCGACGGCAATCTCTACAATTATCTTTACGGCGGAAGTCTCAAAGACGAAAACCAAGATGTGAAACCGAAAGGCGCGGAAAGCCTGACCGACGCGGGCAGAAAAGTTTATAGCGGCGGCGGCATCAACCCCGACGAATTCGTCAAAGCTCAAACTATTCCGATTGAGAAAGCGCGTTTTCAGCAAAAATTAGTTGACCCGATTTTCGCCTTCGCTCTCGACTTGGCATACGGCAAAGTAAAGGGTTTCGAGAATTACAAAGTTGACCGACCGATTAAGTATGATTACGATTTGAAGGCGACGGACTTTCCCGTTACCGAAAATCTCTATCAAGCCTTTAAGAAATACGCCACCGAAAAATATAATTTCACTCCGGCGCAAGTTGACCGCGAGCGCGAATTCGCCGAGCGCATCCTGCGAACCGAACTGACCACCGCCGCCCAAGGCGCGACCAATTAGTTTCAAGTTTTCAATGATTACGACACCCAACTGCAAAAAGCCATCCATCTTTTACCCTAAGCCAAACAACTCGCCATCGAAGGCGCGAAGGCATACGCGCAAAAACAGAAAGCCGCGCTTAATCAGTAATTAGCGCGAGTATTTCTATTGTCAAGTTGGAACTGTGCGTCCCATTTTCGTTGACTTTGGTAGATGAATACGAGCATAATGAATTCTGCTTAACGTAAAATTAGTAATCCAAATTACCAGTATCGTTATGTAAATTATATTTCGGAGGGAGAGTAATATGAGCAGACTTATAGTTGTAGTCCTATTTTCCATACTTATTGTTGGTATAGTTAGTGTATTGATTGTTACGATTAAAAGTTCGCCTGTAATCGTTGAGTCAGCTATAACAACTGACTCAACTGTAGCTAGTCTGCAATATCCTTTAGGGA
>JBPCMK010000024.1:0-45552 GCA_051002375.1 Pyrinomonadaceae bacterium
AAATCCAAAATCCAAAATCCAAAATCCAAAATCCAACCGTTCCGATTGTTGGAACGCTCGACGATTTGCCGGATGTTATTCGTGAACTTGCGATTCAAGAAGTTATCATCACCGACAACACGGTTCCGAGCGAGAAACTTTTTGAAGCGATGATCCGGATCGGGCGCGAGCAGCGAGTCGAGTTTCGGCTCGCGCCGTCGCTGTATAATTTTTTGCCGCAGAAAACGAGCGTCGAGCAAATCGGCGTTTTGCCGATGGTCAGACTTTTCCGCGAGCCGCTTTCCGAGGCGGAAAGATTTACAAAACGCGCATTCGATATTTTGATTTCAGCCGCCGTTTTGATTTTGGTTTCGCCCGTTTTGTTTTTAATTTCTCTGCTGATTAAATTTGATTCGCGCGGCGCGATTCTTTTCCGGCAAGAGCGCGTCGGAATGGACGGACGCAAATTTCTCTGCTACAAATTTCGCACGATGAAATCCGATGCCGATGAAAATCTGCACCGCGAAGCGTATCGCAAAAACATCGCGGGTGCGACCGGCGAAGCCAACGCCGGAGACGCGGAAAAACCCGTTTTCGGCAAAGTTAAAAACGACCCGCGAATCACGCGCGTCGGACGTTTTCTGCGCCGCACGAGTCTCGACGAACTGCCGCAATTTTTAAATGTTCTGAGCGGTGAAATGAGCGTCGTCGGGGCGCGTCCGCCGATTCCATATGAAGTCGAAGATTATGACATTCGGCATCGCAAACGACTCGATATGAAACCCGGAATCACGGGCTTGTGGCAGGTTTCCGGCAGAAACCGTTTGACGTTTGAAGAGATGGTGCAGATTGATTTGTATTACATCGAAAATTGGTCTCTGTGGTTAGATTTGAAAATAATTCTGCTGACGCTTCCCGCCGTTCTGCGCGGCGACGGGGCGCGATGAAAAGTAAAAAGTAAAAAGGCAAAAGGTAAAAGTAAATTTTTTTTGCGACCTTTGCGTGAAAGATTTTGATGAACATCAGCGAAAATCTTAGAATCGCCGCCGAAATTTTAGAAGCGAATAAAGTTGCCGAAGCGAGGCGCGAAGCGAAATCTTTGCTCGCCTTCGCTTTAAATAAAAATCAAACTTATCTCGTCGCGCATTCCGAATACGAATTAAACGGCGAAGAGGAAAAACGATTTCAAAGCGTTTTGGAAAGACGCGCCCGACGCGAACCGCTTCAATATATCGTCGGAAAACAGGAATTTTACGGACTCGATTTCGTCGTCACAAAAGACGTTTTGATTCCGCGACCGGAAACCGAATTGATTGTCGAAGCGGCGATTGAAATTATAAAAATGGGCGATAGATTTTGCGAAGTCGGAGTCGGTTCGGGCTGTATTTCGATTGCGATTTTGCACGAATCGAAAACGACGAGCGCAATCGGTTTGGACATCTCCGAAGCGGCTTTGAAAACTGCGTGGGCAAACGCTGAAACGCACGGCGTTTCAGACCGACTCGAACTAAAAATCTCTGACGTTTACGAACATCTGAAAAATGAAAAGTTCGATTTAATCGTTTCTAATCCGCCATATATTTCCATCGAAGATATAAAAAATCTGCAACCGGAAGTGCGAGAGTTTGAACCTTTAAAGGCTTTGACGGACGGCAAAGACGGATTTTCGATTATCGAAAAAATCGTCCGCGCCGCGCCGCGATTTCTAAAGCGTGGCAGTTTTTTGCTTTTGGAAATCGGCTTTAATCAAGCCGACAAAGTTAAGAAAATGTTCGACGAAAATATTTGGCGCGAAGTCAAAATTCTGCCGGATTTGCAAGGCATTCCGCGAACAATAAAAGCAGAGTTGCGATGAAAATAAGATGAGAAATGAAAGATGAGGTTTTTATTTCGTTCTCATTTCTCATCTTATTTTCATCTCATTTCTCACTTGGCTCAATTTTTGCTATATTTCATTTATCGGAAAATTTGTTTTGATTTGATACATAATTCAATAAAAAGGAGATGTTTTATGAAATACGAAAGAGAAGAATCGAGTGCCGTAACAAAACTGTCATATTTGTTAATCGGCGGCGGAATCGGCGCGATATTAGCTTTGCTTTTCGCGCCTAAATCGGGCGAAGAATTACGCGGCGACATTGCCGATGTAACACGCAAGGGTCTTGAAAAAGGCAAGGAAACTTACACGCTGGTCGGTGAAAAGGCGGGCGATTACTACGAAGTTACGCGCGACAAGGCGAACGAGTATTATCAAACGGCGCAGGAGAAAGCCGCCGATTTAGCCGAAAAAGCCAAAGGCGCGGTGTCGAGCGCGTCGAGTCCTTTTTCCGCCGCGCTCGAAGCCGGCAAGGAAGCCTACACGGAAGAAAAACGCCGCAGCGAATCGAAGGCGATCACCGAAGGTCGTCCGAGTTATCCGATTCACGAAGGCGTGTCTTTAGATATTCCGAAAGAACAAGAAGTCAAAGAATAATATGAACGCCAGCGAGCCTATTTTTTGGATAATGATCGCGTCAATCGTGATTGCCGTCTGTTTTGTGATAATGGCGATTGCCTTGATTGTGATTGCGCTGACGGTTAAAAAAGTAATCGGCACGGTCGAACGGGTCGAGGAAAAAGTTGACCCGCTGATAACGCAGGTCAACGCCATCAGCAAACAAGGAAAGGAAATTTCGGTGCAGTTCACGGAAATTTCCGCGAATCTTTCGACGGCGACGAAGTATTTTTCCGAGTCCGCCGCGCTGATTCGTGAAGAAGTCGCCGAGCTAAAACAACTCGTCGGTGAAACCGCCGTCGTCGCTAAGGATAAAGTCGAACTCGTCAGTCGAACGATTGACCGGACGCATTTGCAACTTACGACGACGACGGATTTTATTCAGGCAAAAGTCGTCGAACCGGCGCGGGAAATCGCGGCGATTATGGCTGGCGTGCGAAAAGGTCTGGAAGTTTTTTTCGCGCCCGCGCCGAAACAGATTGACCGCGTTTATATGGACGATGAAATGTTTATCGGTTAATTTTTGAAATTTTCAAAATAAAAAAGCGCGTGAATTTTCACGCGCTTTTTTATTTTGAACTCAGAATTTCACCCTTGCTGACGCGCGGGCTTCCGTCTGAATTTTATTGATTGTCCGACGGCGGCGGTGTAGTTTGATTCTGCTGATTGTTCTGGCGATTTTGGCGGCGTTCCATCATCTTCTGCTTCATCTCTTGCTGCATTTGGTCGAGTTGAGTTTTTTGTTCGGGAGTTAAAACCGCCAAAATTTGACTGTGCATTTGCTCGCCGGAAACTCTCATTTGTTTTTTCAGTTCTTTAGCTCTGGCTTCTTCGTCAGCGGTGATAACGCCGTCGCGTTTTTTCATCATTAAGCCGCCGAGTTCTTCGCGCTGCGGGGCGGTCGAGTTTTTCAAGTTTTCAAATATGCCGCGTGTTTGTTCTTTTTGCGCGCCCGACAAATTCAGACGCTCTAACGAGCGCATCATCATTTTATCGCCGCCGTGATGTTCTCCGCCGCCGCGCTTGCCGAAATTTCTGCGCCCATATTTCTGTTGCTGCGTCTGCGTCGAATCGTTCGGGTTCGGAGTTTCCTGCGCCGAAACGAAAGTAGTAAAGGTGAATACTGCAAAGGCTAAAGTGATAGCCGAAATGAATTTGCTTTTAAATGACATAATATTTTTTCCTTCAGTTTATAATTTTCTAAGTCAGCTTTCGCCGTTCGCTTCTTTTGACGCTGATAAACTAAATAAAGTCGAAAGTTTTTTCCACATTTAACGTAAAGAAATGTAAAGGCGTTTCAAGTTTCAAGTTTCAGGTTTCAGGTTGATTAGATGCCGATTTCAAATTTGAATTCGACAATCATTTAACGCTTAATTCAAAACCAGAAACCAGAAACTTGAAACCTGAAACCCACATTCCGAAACCTGAAACCAATCTTGAACATTTGCTCTCGCCAAAGTAAAATGCGAAATTTGAGTATTGAGCAGATTTACAAAAAAGTTAAATGAGATTTTTATCGGAAATAAATTCACCGAAGGATTTGCGCGAATTGCGCGTTGAAGATTTACAGGAAGTCGCCGACGAAGTGCGGCAGTTTATTTTGGAGACGACTTCGCGCGTCGGCGGACATACGGGCGCATCTTTGGGCGCGGTCGAACTCGCGGTGGCAATGCACTATGCTTTCGACACGCCAAACGACAGATTGGTTTGGGATGTCGGACATCAGGCTTACGCGCACAAAATTTTGACCGGTAGACGCGACGAGCTTCACACGATAAAACGATACGGCGGGCTGTCGGGTTTTCTGCGGCGCGATGAATCGGAATACGATACGTTCGGCGCGGGACACGCTTCGACATCGCTTTCCGCCGCGCTCGGAATGGCAATCGCCCGCGACCGTAAAGGCGAGGATTTTCACGTCTGCGCTCTGATCGGCGATTCGAGTTTGGCGGGCGGAATGGCGATGGAAGCACTCAATCAAGCCGGACATTTGAAATCGCGCTTGATTGTTCTTTTGAACGACAATGATATGTCAATCGCGCCTGCGGTCGGCGCGTTGACGAGGTATCTGAACCGCATCAAAGAAGCGCAAAGTTATCATCGTCTTAAAGAAGAAGTCGGCGACACTCTGGAGAGCGTTCCGGGTTTCGGCAATCAGCTTCGCCGCGCCGCGAAGACTTTTAAAGACGCAATCGCGGCGGCTGTCCTGCCGGGCGCGTTGGTCAATGAACTAGGATTTAAATACATCGGTTACGTTGACGGGCATAATGTTCCGATGCTTGTTCGCGCACTCGAAGAAGCGAAAAAGATTGACGACGGTCCGGTTATCGTCCACGCTTTGACGACGAAGGGCAAAGGTTTTCCGAACCCGGAGAAAAATTATTACGCTTATCACGCGACCGGACCTTACGATTTAAAAACTGGCTTGCCGCATAAATCTGCGAAACCCGCGCCGCCGCAATACACGCAGGTTTTCGGTCAAACGATGTGCGAATTGATGGAACGGGACGAAAAAATCGTCGCGCTCACCGCCGCGATGCCCGACGGCACGGGCGTTGATAAAATCTTGGAAAAATTCCCTGAACGCGCTTTCGATGTCGGCATCGCCGAACAGCACGCCATTACATTCTGCGCGGGAATGGCGTGCGAAGGTTTGAAACCGGTCGCTGCGATTTATTCGACGTTTTTGCAGCGAGCGTTCGACCAGATTATTCACGATGTCTGTCTGCAAAACTTGAATGTAACTTTTGCGATGGACCGAGCCGGAATCGTTGGTGCGGACGGTCCGACGCACCACGGGCTTTTAGACATCGCCTACTTGCGCGGTTATCCGAATATCGTTTTAATGTCGCCGAAAGACGAACGCGAGTTGCGCGATATGCTTTTGACGGCAATCGAACATCCCGCGCCCGCCGCGATTCGGTATCCGCGCGGCAGCGGTGTCGGTGTTGACATCAGCGAAAAACCGCGAAAACTCGAAATCGGAAAATCGGAAATTTTGCGCGACGCGGCTGGCGAGGCGGCGATAATCGCGCTCGGCTCGATGGTTTATCCGGCGTTGCAGGCGGCGGAAAATTTGGAAAAAGACGGCATCGAAGCCACAGTCGTCAACGCGCGTTTCATCAAACCGCTCGACGCGGAATTGATTCTCGCGCTCGCCGCAACAAAGCGTTTTATCATCACGGTCGAAGAAGCATATCTGGCGGGCGGCTTCGGTTCTGCCGTGATGGAACTGCTGGAAGAAAACAATCTGCTCGATAAAGTCAAAATCGTGCGAATGGGCGTTCCCGACCGCATCATCACTCACGGCGACCCGAAATTGCTGCTGGCGAAATACGGTTTGGACGCGGACGGAATTTATCAAAAAGTAAAGGAAACCGTCGAAGTTTTAGAAGAACGCCGCTCGATTAAAAAGAATTTGAAAATAGTGAGATAATACAAATAAATGCAAAATCAAAAAAACAATTCTAATCTTCCTTTAGCGATTATCGGATTGGTTTTACTAGCCGCGATAGTCGGCGGCTGGTGGCTTTATTCGAGTTCCAAAGCGCAAACTCCGAAGTCGAATACGAACAGCAGCGCGAACGCGGCGGAGAGAAATGCAGCGCGGGAACAAGCCGAACAGGAACTTTACGCGAAAGCGTCGCCGGGAGCGCAGCCGGCGAATATGCTCGGCTCGCCGAACGCTGCCGTTACAATCGAAGAATTCGCCGATTATCAATGCCCGACGTGCGGTTTGGAATATCCTAAAATGAAGGAAATAAACGCGCTCTACGGCAATCGTATAAAATTTATCTACCGCAATTTTCCGCTTCAGATGCACCGCTACGGTTACGATGCGGCGGTCGCGGCGGAAGCCGCCGGATTGCAGGGCAAATTGTGGCAAATGCAAGACCAGCTTTTTACCAACCGGCAGGCGTGGGAAAACTCTCCCGACGCTCGCAAAGTTTTTGAAGATTACGCGCAGAAAATCGGTTTGGACGTGGCGAAATTTCAAAGCGATGAATTGGGAATGGCGGCGAAAACGCGGGTTGACGAAGACCTCAAACGCGGACGCGCTCTGAATGTTACCGGCACTCCGACGGTTTTTATCAACGGCAAACAGTTGGCTTTCGAGCAGATGGAAGTCAGCCAGATGCGGCAGATAATTGATGCCGAATTGCAAAAGGCGAATAATCAAACGCAATCGAATCAGCCTGCCAATCAAACGACCGATAATACGAATCAAGCCGCGAGCAATTCAAACGCGGCAAAAGATGATTCAAACAAATCGAAATAAGTAAATGGACGATTACTCCGAAACAATTCCGCATCAAACAAACTCTGCAATCGCCAAACTTCCATTGCTGGCGGCGGTCGTCGCCTTGATCGGTTTGGCGGACGCGGTTTATCTGACGATTCATCATTACACGGCTGCGCCCGTGCCGTGCGGCGCGGGCTTTGACTGCGAGCAAGTTTTGGCGAGTTCGTATGCGACAATCGCCGATATTCCGCTCGCCATTTTCGGCGCGGCGGCTTATTTTGCCGCTTTCGCTCTGGCAATTTTAGCGGCTTTCGGAAATCGTCTGGCGTGGACGCTGTTCGGCATTCAAACTACTCTAATGATGTTTTTTACGCTGCGGCTCGTTTATCTGCAAGCCTACGTCATCGAGGCTTTTTGTCAATACTGTCTTCTCTCGGCTGGCACGACTTTAATTTTATTCATCATCTATCTCGCTTCCAAGTTTCAACGTCTTCGTTAAATTCGCTTTTTCTCCGTCTGCATCTGATTTTAGGAATCAAACGAATATAACCGCAAGAGGCTTATGTATATGTCATACATAAAATCTCAGTTTTTTGATTTTGTTTGGCGCGAGATGCGCGACTATCTGAAAAACAGAAAGCCCTGCGCTAGATTTCTTTGTCAGACTTGGCAAAGCGCAGGGAAATAGAGTAGCTTAAAGTTATCAATCAAACCGCTTTCAAAGGGGAAAAATTGTGGGTCAAGCTATTCTAAAACGCATCGCTTCGGGAGATAAATCTGCCGTTCAAGATTGTTTGAACGCTTATGGCGGATTGGTCTGGTCGCTCGCGCGGCGAATGTCCGCCAACACTAACGAAGCAGAAGACGCGGTGCAGGAAATCTTTATAGATGTTTGGAAAAACGCCGGACGGTTTGATGAAGCGCAGGCTTCGGAAACGACGTTTGTAGCGATGATTGCGCGGCGGCGGTTAATTGATCGTTTACGGAAATCGAACCGGCAGCCGGGCATTGATTCGCTGGAAGATATTCTTGCCGAACCTGCGAACGGCGGAAACCCGGATTTGCAGATGTGCGTCGAGGCGCAGGAAGCCGCCGAAGCGATGAAAAATCTGCGTCCCGAACAACGGCAGATTCTTCATCTTTCAATCGTGCAGGGTTTCTCGCATCAGGAAATCGCCGACGCGCTTTCGATGCCGCTCGGCACGGTTAAAACGCACGCCCGGCGCGGGCTTTTGCAGGTTCGGGAATTTTTAGGATTAAGCGAATCGGATTTTGAAAAGGAGGCAGTATGACAGACTTAAAAAAAGAAAGACTGCTCGAACTCCTTGCCGACCAAACCCTTTTTGGCTTAAGCGAAGAAGAATCGGTGGAACTCATACAATTAAAAAGAGAATATCCCGATTGGGAAAACGATATTTCGCTCGAACTCGCGGCGGCGGCTATCGGTTTGTCTAATCTGTATGTAAAAGATGAATTGTCCGCCGATTTGCGAGCGAAAATTTTCGCCGATGCCGACGATTTTTTCAACCCGCAAAAACATTTTCGAGAAAATCTAAATTACGCGCCGAAGGCGACGGCGACCGCACCTGAAGAATTTCAACCGACATTTGAGTTTGAACCGAAGCGTTCCGTCTGGCAATGGCTCGGTTGGGCGATTGCGGCGGCGGCGTGCGTCGCTCTGACAATAAACATCTGGCTGACGCACTCGCCGAAACAGCAGCCGGAAATTTCCGAAAATCCGAAAGTGATTCAACCTGCGCCCGACGATTCGACGGCGGCGCAGAAACGCGAACAACTACTCGCTTCGGCAAAAGACCTCGTGCAGATACCGCTGGCGAATCCGAAAAATGAAAAGGAAGTTTTGGGCGACGTGGTTTGGAGCAATCAAGAGCAGAAAGGCTACGTGCGTTTTCGCGGATTGCCCGCCAACGACCCGAGCCGCGAAACTTATCAACTTTGGATTGTGGATGAAGCGCAAAACGAAAAAACTCCGATTAGCGGCGGCGTTTTCAATATCTCCAAAACCGGAGAAATAATCGTTCCGATTAACGCCGAACTGCAAGTCAAAAAACCGAAAGCCGTCGCCGTCTCGAAGGAAAAACCCGGCGGCGTGGTCGTCTCCGCGCCGGAGCGAATCGTGGCAATCGCAAAAATTTGAGCGCGGCGTAAATTACAGAAAAAAGGCAAAGCATCAAAAACGTGCTTTGCCTTTTTATTTTTGCTTTTTATTTTTTCGTCTTTTCCCTTTGTTTAATTCCACGACTCGGCTAAAATCTTTTATATAAATTATGGAGAAATAATAATGAAAAATCTGTTCGTTAAATTTACGTTTTTAATCACGGTAAATCTTGTTTTTGTATTTTCCGCCTTTGCCTGGAATGACACGGGACATAAACTTACGGCTTATATCGCTTGGGAGCAGATGTCGCCGCAGGCGCGTGAGCGGGCGATAAAAATTCTTTTAAGCGCGCCGGAAGATTCGGATTTGAGCGTTTTTTATTTGCAGGATTCGCGTTCGGTCGCCGCCAAACAGCGCGAGCTTTTTATGATTGCCGCGACTTGGGCGGATATTGTCCGTGATAAAAATTTCAAAACGCGCTATGCGAAATATCATCACGGCAGTTGGCATTATCTCGATACCTTTTGGCGCGAAGCGGACGGCAAAGTCGAACTCGTTTCCGAATTGAAATCGGATGAGCAGAATGAAGTCGAGCGTCTTTTCGCTTTTGATAAAACGCTGCGCGACGCTTCGGCTTCCGACGCTGACAAAGCGATTGCGCTGGCGTGGATTCTGCATCTCGGCGGCGACATTCATCAGCCGCTTCACGATTCCGGGCGCGTTACGCAATATGACCCGAAAGGCGACGAAGGCGGAAATCGTTTTATGCTTTCGCCGAAGGACGCGAAATGCGAAGACCACCTGAGTCTGCATTGGTTTTGGGATTCCATAATTGACCGCAATGTTCCGCGCCAGAACGATGCTTGCGATTCGGATTATATTCCGCCAATCGCGCAGGAAATTATGAAAAAATTTCCGTATTCTAAAATGCAGAATCGGCTTGAACCCGGACAATTCGACAAGTGGCACGACGAAGGTTTTCAAATCGCTTCGACGAAAGTTTATCCGGCAAGTTTGAAATTTGGCAAAATGCCTTCGGACGAATACAAAAAAATGGCGTTTGAAATCGCGCAGGAACAAATCGCGCTCGCCGGCTATCGGCTCGGCGAAATGCTCAATCAAATTTTCGGTAATTCCGAACAACCGAAATAAAAATTACTTGCTAGAAAAACTTGCACAACTTTGATTTTTCAATTAACTTAATGAAACAATTTTCACACTTTTGAGAAAATGTGTGTTTCATACGTGAAACAGCATTTCACAAACGCCTCTTTTTGTGCTACACTCTTCATTGTCTTTTAATGACGAATATCACAATCGGAGAGAAAAAATAAATGGCTGGAGAAGCAGTAAAAATGGTAACAGAAACAAAGAGCAAAGCTATTGACGCGGCACTTGCGAACATTGAAAAGAGATTCGGCAAAGGCTCGATTATGCGTCTCGGCGAGCGTCCGCACGAAGAAGTCGGCTCGATTTCGACAAATTGTTTAAGTCTCGACGCGGCAATCGGAGTCGGCGGATTTCCGCGCGGCAGAATCGTCGAAGTTTATGGACCGGAATCTTCGGGCAAAACGACGCTCGCGCTGCAAGTCGTCGCGTCGGCGCAAAAAGTGGGCGGCATCGCCGCGTATATTGACGCGGAACACGCGATGGACCCGGATTACGCGGAAAAGCTCGGCGTAAATATTGACGAATTATTAATTTCGCAGCCGGATTCGGGCGAGCAGGCGTTAGATATTGCCGAAACGCTCGTGCGTTCGGCGAGCGTTGACGTGATTGTAATTGATTCGGTTGCGGCACTCGTTCCGCGGGCGGAAATTGACGGCGATATGGGCGATTCGCACATGGGACTTCAAGCGCGTCTGATGTCGCAGGCGTTGCGGAAAATGACTTCGATTATTTCCAATTCAAACACCTGTTTTATTTTCATCAACCAACTGCGCGATAAAATAGGCGTAATGTTTGGTTCGCCTGAAACGACGACCGGCGGCAAGGCTCTGAAATTTTACGCCAGCGTCCGGCTCGACATTCGGCGCATCGGCGCAATCAAAGACGGCGATAAAATAGTGGGCAATCGGACGCGCGTTAAAGTCGTAAAAAACAAAGTCGCGCCGCCGTTCCGCGAAACCGAATTCGACATAATGTATGGCGAAGGCATCTCGCGCGAAGGCGATTTGCTTGATTTGGCGGTCAACAACAACGTCGTCGAAAAATCGGGCGCGTGGTTTTCTTATTCGGGCGAGCGTTTGGGTCAAGGACGCGAAAACTCTAAAAACACGCTGAAAGAAAATCGGGAAATTTTCGACCGCATCGAAAAAGATGTCAAAACCGCGCTCGGTTTAATCAAAGCCGACACGAAAGCGGTCGCCGCAGTAGAGGAAGAGTAGGCGGTTGGCAGAAGGCGGAAGGCGGAAGGCAGTAAGCAACAAGCAAGAAAAGTTTGGAACTTACAGAGTAACTTCAGTTTTTGGGTGCCTTCTGCCTTCTGCTTTCCGCCTTCCGCCAACCGCCTCTGCTATTGATTCCGGTTACCGCGTTTGTTCGCCGGTTTATCGTTTGCGTTTGACTGAGTTTTCGGCGGATTGTTGACGACGTTGACATCTTTGAGCGGCGTGTTCATTTGCCGCCGGATAGTTTCGTCGTCGGGAATGCCGGGAATCGGCGGTGTCTTTTTCGGCTGCGGCGTTTTGCCCAGACTGTTCGTGTTATTGGGAATTCCGGGAATATTTCCGGTCGGAACTTTGTTCGCGTTCGGATCGTTCGGATTCGGAATGCCGGGCGTTGCGCCGCCGTTCATCGGAAGCGTATTGGTCGAAAATTCCGGCGGCACATTTGCCGGATTGGTTTGGTTGGTCGCGCCTGCATTGTTCGCATTGACGTTAGCATTTTCCGTCGTCGAGCAAGCCAGATTAGCCGCGATTAAAAAAGAAATCAGAATTAATGTAATTTTTCTCAACATAAAAAATAAAACCTCGTAAAATTATAAACTTTAAAATAGCTGTGCCGGCTTGAAGGTTGCGTCTCTGGGGGTCAGCGACGGCGTTCAAACCGGCACGGGCAGGTATCAAACGAAATTAGGCAGGTTCTAGCAGCCAAACATGGGCAGAAAGGCTGCTAAAGAGTGATTATAAACCTCTAAAAAATTATGTCAACCGCAAAATTTTCTCGCGGGCGTTCGCCGCTTCTGATTTGACATCGGCAAGCGGCTTATCTACACTAATTTTTCTTGCTCTTCGAGTTTGAAAACGAGCAAACGGCTTGGTAGCTCAGTTGGTAGAGCAGCGGACTGAAAATCCGCGTGTCGGCAGTTCAATTCTGTCCCAAGCCACCACAAACATTGAAGAAAAGCGCATCAAATGATGCGCTTTTTGCTTTTGGTGTCGTTGGTGTGTCAAAAGGTTTTTAACTGCCTGTTTTGCTGAAAATCATTTCTTCAAGATGTTCGGTTGCTTCTTCCTGCATTGTCGGCAAAACGTGAGAATAAACATCTAAGGTTAAAACAACGGTTGAATATCCAAGCCTTTCGCTGACTACCTTCGGATTTATATTTGCTTAAAGTAGAAATGAAGCCGTCGAATGTCGAAGATCATATAATCTTAGATTTTTTGTTATTTCGGCATCGTTTTTGATTCTCTGAAAAACCCGTGTGATGCGTCCCATTGTCAAAGGCGTTCCGACTTGTGAAGGGAAAACCAAGTCGAAATTATTCCAATTACTGCCAAGTTTTAATCTTTCCTTATTTTGAGTTATACAATGTTTCTTAATTTCTTTGACTAAAGAAACCGACAAAGGAATAGTTCGCCGCAATTTCGCCGTTTGCGATTGGCAAAATTTCCAACTTCCGCCGGTTCTCTGCCAAACGACAACCCGTTTTATTTACCTTCGACAATCGCAATTTCATCAGCGGTCAGATCGTAGAGCCGATAAACGAGCGCGTCAATTTCATTTTCCAACCCCTGCGTGTCTTTGCCGTCTTTCTTTAATTCGAGAATTAAAACGAGTCGTGCCGATTTGGAAAAAGGAAATTTACAAAGGCGGCGAAACTTGGATTGAAGGCGAGAATGTAAAATAAATCTGAATTTTTTTAATATTTTATTCCGCGCCTTGCCGAAGCCTGCAAAGCTGTCATATTATCCTATTTACACGCCACAAATGCATTACGATTTGCGCTGCCGGATTGCCGGAAGCGTGTGAGATTTCAAAAACAACATTTCAAAAAAGAGGATTTTATTATGCGAAAGTTATTAGTAATTTTAACGGGAATTTTACTGTTTGCGACCGGCGCGTTTGCCCAATCGCAAGCGACGACCGGCAACATCGAAGGGCGCGTCGTTGACCCGCAGGGCGCGGCTGTGCCGAATGTCACGGTTACGGCGAAAAGTCAGGACACGGGCGCATCGAAAACCGCGCAATCATCGAGCGAGGGCAATTTCGTTTTGCCGCTTTTGCCGCCCGGAATTTACACCGTAACGACCGCCGCCGGACAAGGTTTCGGCGCGTCAACTTACGAAAACATCAAGGTAACGGTCGGCGCGAAAACCAATGTAGACATTGATTTGTCGGCGGGCGGTTCGGTCAACGTCGTTGACGTGAACGCCGAAGGACAAGGCGTGGAAACGACGCGCACTTCGATTTCTACTACGGTCGAAGAACGCCGCGTTATCAACCTGCCGACCAACGGACGAAACTTTTTAGATTTCGTAGTCTTAACGCCCGGCATTGTCCGCGATCCGAATCGAAGCGGCGATTTGTCGGTCGGCGGACAGAAAGGAACTCTAAATAGTTTGCAAATTGACGGCACGAGTTCGGACAACACATTCTTCGGACAATCTTCCGGCAGAACGGGTTCGGGACGCGCCCCTTCGCAATTTTCGATTGACACGGTGAAGGAATTCCAGGTCAATCAAAACGGCTTCTCGGCTGAATTCGGACGCGCGGCAGGCGCGGTCATCAACGTCGTTACCAAAAGCGGCACGAACAAATTTACCGGAAGCGCGTTCGAGTATTTCCGCGACGAATCGCTCAACGCCCGCAGTCCGGTTTTAGTGACGGCAAACCGTCCGCGACCAGCCGGACAAATCAACCAATTCGGCGGCACGTTCGGCGGACCAATCAGACGAAACCGCGCGTTTTTCTTCGGCGCGTATGAAGGACAGCGGTCGAATCTGCCGAATCCGGTCGTCGTGCGCTCTCTGCCGTTTGCTCCGGCGAGCGTGCAGGCTTTGCTCGGACCGAAAGTCGCTTCCTACAATATCAATCGTCAGCAGGATACTTTTCTGATTAAAACCGATTTCAATATCAACAATAAAAACCAGCTTTGGGTCAGATTCAACCAGCAGAATTTTACCGGAACGAATCTCGAAAATTCCGGCACGCTTTCGTCGCAGGAACACACTGGCAACAGCAATGTCAAAACTTCCACGCTTTCGACGAGTTTGACGACGACGCTTTCGCCCGTCTGGTTTAACGAATTTCGCTTTCAATACTCGCGCGACCGCGAGCCGGGTTTGTCGAATTCCGAAAGCCCGGAAGTCGGCGTAACGGCGAACGCGGGCGGCATCAACGACGGAACTTTCTTTTTCGGGCGCAACAATTTCAGCCCGCGCGAAACGACCATCAAACGCTATCAATTTATTGATAACCAAACTTATATCGCCGGAAATCACACGATAAAATACGGCTTGGATTTTCTGTTCGACCGCATTTTCAATTTCTTTCCCGGACTTTTCAGCGGCGCATACACTTTTCCGAGTTACGCCGCGCTCGCCGCCAATACGCCTTCGCGCTACCGGCAGAGTTTCGGCGGCGCGGGAACTTCGGGCGGCACGACGTTTCCTAACAATTCCGAATACGGAATTTTCGCGCAGGACGATTGGCGCGTTACGCCGAAGCTGACGCTTAATCTCGGCGTGCGTTATGATTATCAAGCGATTGCCAAACCGCCGCTTACCAACCCGAATCCGGCTCTGCTCGCGGCGGGTTTCGACACCGGATTTCAGCCGAAGGATAAAAACAACATCGCACCGCGTCTCGGTTTCGCTTACGCCTTTAACGAGAAAAATGTTTTGCGCGGCGGCTACGGATTATTTTATGCCCGAACGCCTTCGATTTTAACCGGCACGGCGCATTCGCAAAACGGAATCCAGGTCGTGGCGATTGATATAAACTGCACGACGAATCCGGCTTTGTGTCCGACTTATCCGAATGTTTTTTCGGCTGTCCCGACCAACGTCGCGGCGGTTACGCCGAATCTTTATTTGTTCAGCCAAGATTACCAACAGCCGTTCACGCAGCAGGCGCGTCTGCAATTCGAGCGCGAAATTTTTGCCAACACGACCTTTTCGGTGCAATATATATTGTTTCGCGGACAAGACTTAACCAGAACGCGCAACGCCAATTTGAACGCGCCTGTTCCGACGAACGTCCAGATTTACAACGGCGCGACACCGACCGGCAATTTTTTGACCGTCAACCGATTTCCGGCAGCCCGACCAATTCCGTCGTTTCAGCGCATCAGCCTTTTTGAAAGCACGGGACACTCTTTTTATCAAGGCTTGTCAATCGAATTGAATCGCCGTTTCGCCAATCATCTTCAATTCAATACGAGCTATACTTTATCGAAAGCCAAAGACGACAAACCCGACCAAACTTCGGTTGTTCCCGGCAGCGACGACTCAAAGATTGCCGAAAATCAATTCGATTTATCGGGCGAATACGGACGCTCGGATTTGGACGTGCGGCATCGCTTTATTTTCAGTCCGGTTTATGAAACGGGAACATTTAAATATAGCGAAAACAAAATCGTTCGCGCGATTTTGAGCGATTATATTCTGACCGGAATTTTGACGGCGCAATCCGGCATCGCGTATTCGGCGGCGGTTTCGGGCGACCCGAACGGCGACGGCAACACGGCAAACGACCGTGCATTCGGAACGGTGCGAAACCAATTTTCAACGCCGGCGACTTTTCAAGTTGACTTGCGCGTCGGACGGGCAATTCGTTTCGGCGAGCGAATGCGCCTAACGCTTTTTGCCGAAGGTTTCAATATCTTCAACCGCTCGAACGTGCAGTCGGTCAACAACACGCTTTACAGTTACAGCACCGTCGGCGGCACGCCGCGTCTGACGCAAACGACAAACTTCGCCACGCCGCGCATCTTCGTTTCCGGCTCGCCGTCCTTTACTTTTAATTCGAGCTACAACCGCGAATTTCAACTCGGTATTAGGTTTGATTTTTAGAAGAAAATTTCACCACAGAGATACAGAGGCACAGAGATTTTAAATTTTCTCTGTGCCTCTGTATCTCTGTGGTGAAATTTTTATTTGAATTTCCCTTTTGCCTTCTCGATTAAATCGTCGCAATGATTTTCCAAATTTGCGTTCGCGCCGCGCAGTCCGTTAATTACTCGCTCGCCCCATTCGATATATTCGAGTCGTCTTTTATTCGACCAGCCCGCAGGCGGATTTTCCGAAACGTCGCGGATGTTGCTGATTTTATCGGCGAGCTTGATATATTTTGCGCCGTTTGACAGATGCGGCGCGTGTTCGATTTGAAGCTGTTTGCGCGTCGCCTTCGGAAGCGTTTTGTCGTCGGTTACTTCCAAAACATAATCGCAAACTTCGCGCCCGAAAAGTTCGGTGATTTCTTCTTCGGTTGTTTCGGTGTCTTCGATTGTATCGTGCAAAACGGCGGCAATTAAAATATTGTAATATTCGATTTTTCCGACGTTCGCCAATAGATTTAAAACTTCCAACGGGTGATTGATATACGGCTGTTCGTCCGCGCCTTTGCGCTTTTGCCGGGAATGTTTTTTAGCGGCGAAACTAACGGCTTGAAGAAGTTTCGGCAAATCATTTTTCATAAAGTAGAATTTTTAGCCACAGAGAACACAAAATTCACAGAGAAGTTCGGTTTAAAAATCTCTCTGCAAACTCTGTGTTCTCTGTGGCTGTAAAATTATTTCTTGACTTCAATCGCCAAAACCTGCTGACCGGAAACGATAAATTCGGCGGGCGCGAGTTCTTGTTCGGTCAAAACCGTGAGCAGCGTCGGCTTGATGCCGCCTGCGGTTCGGTCGTTATTTAAGGTCGCCAGCATCGAAGGCGGCAGATTCGGCATTTCCTGTGCGCCGATAATCGCGCCGTTTGTTACGCGCGAAGTCTGCACGTAAAGACGGTCGGCTTTTTTCACTTCGTTAATCGTTTTGACGAGTTCGCTCAAATCCTTCGGCACGAATTGGCGCGACGCGGCAGTCGCATTGAGCGAGCCGCCATCGCCGACGGTTACGAGCAAAGTTCCGGCGGGCGTGTCGGCGGGAATTTGCACGGGAATTTTCTGCGAGAGATATTTTCCCGTGTCGGTGCGGACAAACGCTTGGACTTCAAACGTATCACCCGCTTTGACTTCCGTTCTTTCGAGCGCGATGCGGTCTAAAACGGCGGTTTTGCTGCCGTCAATCGAAGTTAAATTCAAGTTCACTTCCGAAATTTCCACGTTGTCGAAACGGCTGTCAAGCAGCGCGTTGACCGGAATCGTAACCGACGCGGCGGCGATTTGCGCGGCTGACGCTCCGGCAAAACGGCGTTCGATTTTTATCGGCTGCTGTCCTTTTAATTTGATTTCGCCTTTCAGTTCAATCATCGAATCGCCAAGCCCGCGCTCGTTCGCCACAATCGAATTATAGACAGTCATATTCAATAAAAGCGGCGTTAAAAAATCGTCCTTCGCCACTTCAAAGTTGTAAATTTCCGATTGACCGCGACTTGTTTCGAGCGTTAATTTTACCGGAATCATTTTCGGCGATTGACCGAGTTTTCCAAAGACTCCGGTCGCTCTATCCTGCGTCATCGTGCCGACCATTTGATTCGGCACGGCGAGTTTGAACGAATTGCTCAAATTCGGAATGACCGTTACGACGCTCGATTCGGACATCGGCAAATCGGAAGTTCCGAGACTCAAAAACGGATGACCGAAGGCGTAAATTTTATCGCCGTCGCGGAAAGTTACTGTGCCGCTCGCCGCGAGTGAATAATCGCCGCGCGTGAGCTGCATCGAAACCGACGTACCGCCTTGCAAAGTCGTTTCATCAGCCTTTTTTAAAGGGGAGATTCGCGCCGCGCCGCCGACGGCTGAGACAGGAAACAGACCGACGGACAAAAGCTGCGGCGCAAACCTATTGAGAGTTTCCGGCGCGAAACCGTTAAATGACATTGGCGTGGCAATCGGTTGAAACGATTGACCGGCAACCGCGCTCAGAGACGAATTTCCGCTTGCCAAAATCGAATTTGAAATTGTCGCATTATTCGGAACAACCGGCTTCCAATCGGTTGCGGCTAATTCGGCAAACGAAACGGCTCGCGGTTCTCTCGCTTTTATTTTTTGATTTTGATTTTGCTCGAAAATCGCCAGCATTTGCTCGATTGGCGTGATGCCGCAAATCGGTTCTTTCGAGAAAGGAAAGCTGTAAGAAATCGCGCCGACAAGCCGCCCGTCAATATAAACGGGCGAGCCGCTCATCCCGGCAAACACGCTCGTTCTGTCCGCGCCGCCGCCAGAAATGCGCCCGACGATCATATCTTGGTGCGGACCAATTGCGCCCGGCACGATGCCTAAAATTTCCACTTGAAACTCTTCCGGCTCGCTGCCGCGAAAAACCGTCCGCGCCGTTCCGCGCATTCCTTCTTTAAGTTCGGAGAGTGGGAAAAACTGCGTGTTTGCCGTTTTCAGGCTGGCGTTTTTCGATTCGATATTAGCTTGCGTTTGTCCGAAAACATTCAGGCAAACGGCGGAAATTATCGTTAAAAGAATTAAAAGTTTCGCTTTCATAATTTTTATAAAACTCTTTCTTTCGAGCGGCTTTCTATGGTAACATTTTAGACGACTTACCGAAAGTCTTTTTTCAAGGGCTGGCTTTTAAGACTCACGAAATTGATTCAAAGTTGTATTTTCTTTCCTGAAATTTTATTTACAAAATTATGGCTAAAACCAAACGTCTCGTTAAAAGTTTCTATCGTTTGATTCTTCCGGTAATCGTTTTGTTAATTCTGGCGATTGTCGCCGCCGCCGTCTGGCTCGTCTATACAGTTTCCGTTCCGCCGCACGCCGCATATCTCGTAACGCCGGAAAAATACGGGCAATTCAGCACGCGCGGCGCACGGGTTACGGACGAAACTTGGGCAAATCACGACGGCACACAGTCGCGCGGCTGGCTTCTGAAGGGAGCGGAAAACGCGCCCGCCGTCATTCTGCTTCACCGTTACGGCGCAGACCGCTCACACGTTTTAGACCTTGCCGTTAAATTAAACGAAGCGACGAATTTCACCGTTTTAATGCCCGACGAGCGCGGACACGGAACAAATCCGGCGGTTAAATCTTCTTCCTTCGGCGGCTGCGAAACCGACGACGCGCTTGCCGCAATCGAATTTTTGCGTGGTTTGAAAGGCGACAATCAAGCGGCTCTGGTCGGAGAAAATATCGGTTTTTATGGCGTTGAGATGGGCGCACTCGCCGCGCTTTCCGCCGCCACCAAAGATGAAAAAGTCAAAGCTCTCGCGCTTGATTCCGTTCCCGCAGATTCCGACGCGGTGCTGGCTTTGGCGATAGACAAACGCTTTCCGTTTGCGAGTTCCGTAACATCGAAAATCGCCCGCTTCGGAACGCGCCTTTATTTTTATGACGGCTGTTATCGCCGCGATTCGGCTTGCGATTTGGCAAAGTCAATTTCCAACCGGCAAGTGCTTCTGCTCGCCGGACTCGACGCATCCGATTTGCAGGATTCGACAAATAAATTGAGCAAGTGCTTTTCAAACACCACCAAAGTCGAATCGAAAATTGATTTGAATCCTTCAGGCTACGGCATTACAAACGCCTCGCTCGAACAAGCAACCGCTTATGACCAACGGGTAATCGAGTTTTTTAAGACGAGTCTGGGAAACTAAAAAGCAGAAAACGATTTCCTTTAAATGTCAATTTTTTTATTGCTGTGTCCGTTCGTTCTGGCGATTTTGTGAATCTCCGCGCTTTCTTCCATCTTGCCGACCGTCTGGGCTAAAATTTCGCGCAGGCGTTTTAATCTTTTGATAGTCGAGCGCGTTTCCAGTAATTGATATTTCAAATCCGGTTCGAGATTAAACGCCGCCGTTACCAGAAACGACAAAGATTGCGGATCGGTTTGCTGAACGTCTGGAAACGTGCCGCGCTCGCCGCTCAATTTGTGCGCCGCTTTTGCGATGCGCCGGAACAGCGCGAAAACTTCGTCCGAGAGCGGATTTAATTCGTTTTCATTTTCCGCTTCGTCTTCAAAAAATTCGACATCGCCGACCAGATAAGGTTCGCCCGCATCAACGTAATCAATCAAATGATAGCGAATCACGCCGACGGTGATGACGTTCGAGCGTCCGTCGGGCAACGCTTGAACGTCGCGCACTTCCGCCACGCAGCCGATTGTTCCCGTCGCCGGTTTTTCAATGAAAGTTTCCTGCGGATCGAAAAAAGTTACGCCGAACATATTTTTGTCGAGCGCGACATCTTTGAACATCTGACGGTAACGCGGCTCGAAAATATGCAGCGGCAAAAGCTCGTTCGGCAGTAAAACGAGCGGCAGAGGAAAAATCGGCAAATGTTTAATGCCGGCTACTTTGTCTATGGCTTCGGACATAATTTCTAGGTTTCAGGTTTCAGGTTTCAGGTTAATCGGCTGGCGAACTCAAAACTTGAAACTCGGAACTTGAAACTAATTTTAAAGCGATGAAATCCGCAATTTTATCTGGCGTTTCATCGCTTAATGCGAGACGTTTTGCGCCGACGACAGCTTCCGCCATTTCTTCGACGCGCGTTTTGTAGCGGTTGTCGCGGATGATTAAATCTTCGACGACGCGGCGTTCAAGCTGTTCGCGCGAAACGTCTTCGCCGACATCTGCGGCAACAGCATATTCAATCGGCGCGGAATGATTTTTTATTCTAACGTGCAAGGCGTTCGTCAATTTCCGCGCTTCATCGCGGATTTTTTGCATTTCGAGATTTGAATTCGGAAAGCCGAGATGACCGCGCAGAGTGATTTCGTAAATCGGCGGCGGCGAATCGTCGTCGAAAGTTTTCGCTTCGCGCCTGACCAATTCCAAAACGGCTTCGGTGATTTCCTTCGGGTCGGCAAAACCGGAAACGTCGAATGAAAGACGCTGAAACGGACGCTGCCGGTAATCTTTCAAGTGCGTCGCTTTTATCTCGTTATTTTCATTTACCTCGACCAGAAACGCGCCGTGCGTTTCGCGGTAATCGTCAATGCTCGTGATTTCCAGACTGCCGGGATTAAACGCCCAATTTTCAATTTCGTAAGATTTGTGCGTGTGTCCGAGCGCGACATAATCGGTTACGGATTTTAGTTCTTTCAAATTCGCCACCGAAAGCGCGGGGATCGGATGCGTTTGATGTCCTTCAACATCTGTATGAAGAAGAAGAATATGAAACGCGCCCGTCCGTAGATTTTCCTTAATCGCTTCGGTCAGCATCGGAATCGCCCAATTTGCCGACGCGCCATACCACGCCGAACCGAAAATTCGGGCGTTGCCGATGTCAATGTAACCGCCGCGAATGTAATGCTCGCTGTCGTAATTCCACTTGTCATAAACGAATTTTCCTTCGACGCTGCGCGGTTCGAGCAGGTGAATCAAATGCCAGTTTTCAAGCGAGCGCAGCCAACTGTATTCGCTATCGTTGTGTTTCTGATCGTGATTGCCTTCGATGGTAACGACGGGAATATTCGCGTCTGTGAGCAAACTCAAACCGGCGAAAGCGTGATTCATCGTTTCGGGCGGCACGTTGCGTTTATGAAAAAAATCGCCTGCCATAATGACGAAATCAACTCGCTCGTCAACGGCGTATTTACGCAAAACATCAATCCAAGCCAAGTAGAAATCCTTCGGGCTTTCTTCAAGCTGATAGCGCGTGCAGCCCAAGTGAACATCGGAAATGTGTAGGAATTTCATTAATTGATTATACGATAAATCGTCGGGAAAAGAGAAAACGCGCGGCGATTTTGGTAGAATTCAGAAAACAAAATTTACGAATATGAATCTGGAAAACTTAAAAGCGGAAGCGGCGAAAAAAGCGGTCGGTTATATCGAGAGCGGAATGCGCGTCGGGCTTGGAACGGGTTCGACCGCCAAACATGCGATTCTTGAAATCGCCCGCCGTGTGCAAACGGGAGAATTGAAAAATATCGTCGGCGTGGCGACGAGCGTCGAGAGCGAAAATCTGGCAAGAGAGAACGGTATTCTAATCGAGCCGCTCGACGCGCGGATGATAAATCTTGCCATTGACGGCGCGGACGAAATCGCGCCAAATCTCGATTTGATAAAAGGTTTAGGCGCGGCACTTTTGCGCGAAAAATTGGTCGAGCGGCAAGCCGAAGAATTTATCGTCGTCGCCGATTACACGAAAATGGTCAATCATTTAGGCGAAAAATCTCTGCTGCCAATCGAGATTGCGCGTTTCGGTTTTGAAGCGACCGTCGAGCGGCTTAAAAAATACGGCGAGCCGATTTTGCGCCGGAAGCAGGGCGAAATCGTTTTAACCGACAACGGAAATTACATCGCTGATTTGCGTTTCGTTCCGACTGACGCGGCGAACTTGGCGCAAGATTTAAAGTTGCTGACGGGCGTAGTTGAAACGGGGTTTTTTATCGGAATGGCGACCCGCGCCGTTGTCGCTTTTGAAAACGAAGTGAAAGAATTCACGAAAACTTGAACGAAAGAAAGTTATGAATAAAGTTATCTTAATCACCGGCGCGTCGAGCGGCATCGGCAAGGAAACTGCGAAACTTTTTCAGACGAAAAATTGGAAAGTCGCGGCGACGATGCGCTTGCCGGAAAAAGCGACCGATTTGCAAAAAATCGCCGACGTGGAAACTTTTCGTCTGGACGTAACGGACGTTGATTCGATTAAAAGAGCGATTGCCGAAACGCTCGAAAAATTCGGGCGCATTGACGCGATTGTGAACAACGCGGGTTACGGACTTGTCGGCGCGTTTGAAGCCGCGACCGAAGAACAAATAGAAAAACAATTTCAAACAAACGTCTTCGGCGTGATGAACGTCTGCCGCGAAATTCTGCCATATTTCCGCAAGGAAAAACGCGGCACAATCGTCAACGTCGCTTCGATGGGCGGGCGCATCACGTTTCCGCTTTACAGCCTTTATCACGCGACGAAATGGGCAATCGAAGGCTTTTCCGAGTCCTTGCAATACGAAGTCAAACCTTTCAATATCAAAATAAAAATCATCGAGCCGGGACCAATCAAGACGGATTTTTATGAGCGTTCGATGGATTTAACGCGCCAAGAAAATTTGACCGCTTACGATTCGTTCATAGAAAAAGCGATGCCTAATTTGCGTAAAGCGGGCGAAGACGCGCCCGACGGCTCGATTGTTGCGGAAGTGATTTATCACGCCATAACCGACGATTCTTGGAAAATGCGTTACGCCGCGAATTCAAAATGGATTTTAGCGGCGCGAAAATTTTTGCCCGACAGCGCGTTTTTTGCGATTGTCAGAAACGCGGTTTTGAAATAAGTCGGCGTAAATTTTTACACGAAAATATATTTCGGGCGCGAAGAAAAAACAAAGAGCGAATTTTTATTGAAAACTATTTTTAGAACGAATAGCGCAGAATAAACTGCATACTTCGCGGAGAGCCTTGAATGGCAGTAAAGTTGGCAAAGTTTGCCGGAGCTAAAGCGGCATTTTGCGGGTCGAGACCGACTGTGTAATCGGCGTTGATGATGCCGCCCATTTTCTGTGTGTTGGCGAGGTTGAAAACTTCCCAGCGAAATTGAAAATTTTGATTTTCCCAAGGCAAATCGAAAGTTTTGCCCAACCCCGCGTCAATCACCCAATACCCCGGCAGACGAAAAACATTGCGCTCGCCGGTTTCGCCGGGATAAGCGTTGCGGAAACTGCGATAGGCTTCCGATGTGTTACAGCCGAAAAGCGAGCCGCCGCGCGTCGGGCAGGGTTTGATGTCGGCGGTTCCGGTCGCATAGCTTTTGAGATTGAAATTCGTCGCGTTGCCATTGTCAATCGGCGCGGAAATCGGCAGACCGGAATTGTAACGGAAAATTCCCGCGAGCTGCCAGCCGCCGAAAAATAGATCAGCGAATTTATTGATTTTTCCGAAAATCTTCTCGCCGCGTCCGACAGGCAATTTGAAAATGGCGTTGGCGTTGACGATGTGGCGCGTGTCGAAATCGGATGCCGCATACATATCTTCCTGTCGAAACGGATTGATAATGTATCCGGCGCGGGAATTGACGACACTGACGGTTTGCAGACTCGAACCGTCGTCCGAAGATTTTGAATAAGTATAATTAAAATCCATCACGAGCCGCGTTCCCAATCTCTGGCGAACGGTAAAAGTTAAGCCTTGATAATTGGATTTTCCAACCGAACTCCAAGCTGCATAACTGCCGTATTGCGGTTGATAAAAAATATCTTGTCCGGGAAAAAGGCTCGACAAACGCGACAATCTGAGTTGAACATTTGTCCAATCTATTCCGCTTCCGCATCTGCCCGCGCCCGTGAACACCAACGAATAGACGGCTTGTGTTTGATTATAAGCGGCGGGACAATTCAGCGAAGTTGATAAATTTGCCGGAAATAAATCGGCGAAATATGGAATTTGCCGAACCTGCGAAACGGGCGTTCCTTGCTGTCGCAGAACTTCCAATTGCCTCGCCGCCGTGTTCCAATCCGTTCCCGATTGCATGTCAACAAAATCGGCGACTGCCGCCGCATCACGCGCTTGCAGAAGATTTCTGGCGGCGCGTCCGAGATACGAAATTGAAACGATTAAACCGGCGGGCAAAGTGCGCTCGTAAGTCAAATTCCAACTGTAATTGATCGGCGAAACGAGATTTTCGTCAAAGCCGATTTCGATTGCCGTTCCATTCGGTGCTTGCTGCGGGAATGTCAGATTTGGAAGCGAAATATTCGGTAGATTTCGGACGGATTGATCAAACCCCGTGAACGGCGGTGCGAGGTTGTTGGTCAAATTGTAGATTCTGCTGATTTGCCTGTTCACGATAAATCCCGAAGTGCTTTGGGCTTCATATCTGATTGCCAGAGTTTCGCCCAAACGGTCATTCGTGATGGCGAAACCGCCGCGAAAAACCGATTCGCTATTTGCGCCGAACAGCCGACCCAAACGATTTTTTCCAAAATTCGGCGACCACGCGAGCGCGAAGCGCGGCTGAAAATTATTTGTATCCCAACGGTAAAGCGGAGATTTGCCGTTCGCCTTGCCGGATAAATCTAAAACAATCGGCTGATTGTAAGGCACACCACTCGCTGTGCCCGCCGCGCGGCGTTCAAAATATTCGCTCAAAGCGATAATCGGCTTGAATTCATAACCGCTTTTTTCATAAACCGGACGGCTCAAATCGTAGCGCAATCCGGCGGTCGTCGTCAGATTCCGCGAAAGTTTCCATACGTCCTGAATGTAAAAATCGTATTCCTCGGTTCTGAATTCACGTTCACGCGGAGTGCCTCTCTCTTGCAGCGAACCATCGCGCAAAAAAGTAAATCTCACATTATAAATCGTGTAGCGTCCGATGATTGCCGCGACTGCGTTTTGAACGCTCCGGGCATCGGCAAATTGATAACCGAAAGTGTTTTGCAGCGGAGTGGTAATCGAATTTCCGCCGCCCTGAAAATTTGCGGCATCCACCATCGCCGTATCAATTGAACGGATAAAAGACTCTAAATGGCTGCGGATAAACCTGACGTTCGTTCCGTATTGAAAAGTATGCGACTTCCAAACGCGGGAAACGTCGTCGGTGATATTATGAACCAAATCAACGGGCGAAAAAGTTGCTGCAAACGAACGCGGCGCATAAATTCCGGTGAAAGAAATTACGTTGTCGGTCGAATTGCCGAAACTCGAAAAAGCGTTGCGCGTCAAACTATACCTGAAATTGTTGAAGACATTTTTGGAAATCGTCCAACTATGACCGACGACGAAGCCGTTTGGATGACTCCACATTGAAGGCGCGGGAGCATCGGGGAACGGCGGCGCGAGCGTTTCCGTGTCGTAAATATAATTGGCGCGGAAAAACATCTGCTGTTTAGCGTTAATATTGAAATCGAAACGCAAAACGTGCGAATTGTTTTTAATTTTATTGTCGGAGTTAAAGCGAAAACCGGCAGTATTCAAGCCGTCGCCGGTGTCGGAACTGTTTGCCGGATAACGCGCGGCGGCATTGGCGAAAACCGCAAGCGCGGCGGCATTGCAGCCGTTTGTATTCGGGAAAACGAGCGTGATTTGCGAGCAGTCGAGCGATGCAGTTTGTCCGTTCGTCGTGCGAAAACGAACGATGCCTTGTCCTAAATTCGGCAAAGGCACCACGCTCAGAATCGTTTCGCCGTGCGTCGAGCGTTCGCCCTCAAAACTGTAAAAAAAGAATGCGCGATTTTTTTTTATTGCGCCGCCGATTGCGCCGCCGAAAACATTTTTGTCGAATTTCGGGCGCGTTACGCCGTTTCGATTATTAAAAAAATCGTTCGCCGTCCACGCGGTTCTGCGTCCGGTGAGAAAAATCGCGCCGCGCAGATTGTTCGTGCCGCTTTTTGTAACGAGCGAAATTTGTGCGCCGGACGAATGACCTTGCGAAGCGTTGGCATTAGCTGTCGTTACGCGAAATTCTTCAATCGCCTCGCTGTTAAGGCGCAAAACCGGATTGAAAATATTGTTGTTGACAGGATCATTGACATCAACTCCGTCAAGCGTGATGTTCGCCTGATCGCTGCGTCCGCCGGCAACGTAACCGAAGCGCGTTACGCCGGGTTGAAGTGTCAAGAGATTGATGACATCACGCGCTTCAGTCGGAAGCTGCGTTACTTGATTGGAGGTGAACGGATTTCCGACGCTCGCGTCCTGCGTGTTGAGCAGCGATTCGGCGGTGTCGCTTTTTATGGTAACAATCTCGCTGACGCTGCCGACTTCCAAAACGCCGGAAATGTTTGTCGGCGCGTCAACAAAGACACGAACTTGCGTTTGGATAAATTTTTTGAAGCCGCGCATTTCGACTTCCAAACGATATATTCCGGGTTGAATCGCGGGGAAAATAAATGTCCCATTCTCATCTGTCGTCGCAGTTCGCGCAAAACCTTTTTCGGCGTTGGTCAAGGTAACCGCCGCGCCTAAAATAACTTTTCCCTGCCGGTCGAAAATCGTTCCACCGACCGAAGTTGTTCCCGATTGCGCGTTGAGATTTACGCTTAAAAATACGATTGGCAAAAAGACAATCAGCGTCAGAAAAATTTTATTTTTGAGGTGATGGAAATTCATAGCTTGGAAAATATAGCTGACTTTATATTTTTTGAAAAAAACCGTAAAAAATTTTCTTCGGGCTATGCCCGCCGATGTGCGGAAAGGCTGTGCCTTTTCGCCGAGATTTCCCTATTTTCTTCGCGGCTATGCCGCCAAGCGCGAGGCACAGCCTCGAAGAGTTAGAAGATGCTTTTCGGAAAGGCACAGCCTTTCCGCACATCGAGCGGCAAAGCCGCAAGACATCCAAAAATCTATTCTAATCCGAATCATTTTAATCCAACGCGCTTGACCAAATCATCAAATCGCGGGTCTGAACGCAAGTTGTCAAGCTCCGGGTCAATGAGAAGTTGAATCATCTGAAAGCTGCGTTTTTGATACGACTTTTCCAGATAGGCGAACGCCTGTTCCGTGTCGCCGAGTTGGGCGTAAAGCCTCACTATTTGGAAATATTTAGGTTCGCCTTTCTTTTCGTTTTGCTTTAAAATTTCAAGCCGTCGCCGCAAAACGCCTTGCCAACCGGATTCGGTATAGACGGATTTCCACAAATTTAGTTCTTCGGCACTTTTCACGCGCTGTGTTTCGCCGCGCATAAACCATTCAAACGCTTGGGCATCATCGCCTTTCTGCTCGAATGAACGGGACAGCCAATAATAAGTTTGAAGATGATTCGCATCCATTTCGACGATGCGCTTTAATTGAACGATGGCTTCGTCGTAACGGCGGGCGAAATATAAAACGACTCCCAAACTACGTTGATTCCAAATCGAATTCGGGTCGAGGTCAATCGCCGTTTTCATTTCCGCAATGGCTTCGTCAAAACGTCCCATATCGAGCAGATGAAATGCGTAAAGACTATGGACGGAGGGTGAGTTCGGGTCTAATTCGAGTGCGCGGCGATGAGATTTTTCGGCTTCCGCGTGCTTCCATTCGTAGACATGTAAAATATGACCTAAATTTGAATGCGCTTCCGCCAAATTTTCGTCCAACGCCAACGCCTTTTGAACGGCGTTCATCGCTTTCGGGTATTCTTCGTCCTCATTGCCGCCGTAAAAGGCAATTGTCCAATGCGCGTAAGCCAATCCCGCGTAAGCCAAAGCGTAATTCGGGTCGAGTTTGACGGCTTGCTCAAAAAGTTCAGCCGCTTTTTGGGCTTCTTTGAGGTTTCTTTTGTCGGTCAGATTCATTCCTTCCAAATAAAGCCGATACGCTTCTTCGTTGGTCGTATAACGCTTTGCCGCGAGGTTATTCGGTTCTCGATTTAACTTTTTCAAAAGTTTCTGACCGATATTTGCCGCAAACGCTTCCTGCACAGCAAATTTGTTTGAATTGTCTTGCTCGTCTCTGAAAACTTCTTCGACCGCGCAGTTGGCGACGTTTATCAACTGCGAAGTAAAGCGAATTTTACCGTCGGCGATTTGATAATTCGACGCGAGAACGTAATCAACTTGCTGTTCACGCCCGGCGGCGATTGCGTCTTGTTCAACATCGGCGTAGCGGCGTGTCGCGCTCAACGGTCGGACGATCAAACCTTTCACCGGACTTAGTTTGTTAATCAGCGAATCCATAATGCCGAATTCATAAATCGAATCAAAATTTTCCGTCGTCAAAGGTTTTACAGGCAGAACTGCGATTGATTTAACATCGTTCGGTTTGATAAAAGTGGCTGATTGACGATTGAAGGACAGCAGAAAAATCAAAGAAACCGCGCTCACAAAACCGACGGCGATAAGCACAAAACGCGCCGTATGTTTTTGCACACTCGCAGGCGGAGCAACGGTTTCATCTTTTACCGACGGCAAAGTTTGAAATTCGGCTTCGGGTAATTTTTCGGCAACGGCTGAAGAATTATGATTTCCGTTTTCGTGATTGCGTTCGGTCGGTTCGCTGATTTGCGTTACTTCGGCGACAAAGCGATAGCCTTTTTTCGCCACCGTTTCGATGTATTTATTGCCATTTTCGTCTTCGCCCAAAACTTTGCGAAGCGTGTGAACGATTCGCGCCACATTCGCCTCTTCGACAAACGAATCAGCCCAAACCAATTTCAGCAACTCATCCTTCTCGACCAGATGACCGCCGCGCTCGACCAGCACGGCAAGCACGTCGAAAGCCTTCGGCGTGAGCGGAAGCGGCTTGCCGTCATCAAGTAATTGCCGCTCAGCGACATCCAGCCGAAACGATTTAAATTGATAAAAATGTTTCTCTTCGCCGTTCATTTCGCACTCCGAGAAATTTAGGAGAAAACTAGGAGAATTTTCCAAAGACATTTTCAACCTCCGATGTTTATTGTGTATTCGCACAGTGCAAAACGTCGGTTGTTCAAATGCTTCGGGTGAATTAGCAAAATATGCCCTGCATTATAACAGCCGACGTAGATTTAGGCAACGAAAATCTTTGAATTTCGTGTTTTGGCAATTTTCATCGAAGAAAAAAATTACCGTTCGTTGTGCGGTATCAGTTAGGAGAAAGAAAATGAAAAACTCAAAAACCTCGATTTTATTTTTGGCGATAATTCTCTCATTTGGTTTGGCACGGGCGCAGACTTCGGAAATAACGATTCGCGCCGAAGCATTAAACAATGAAGCGGTTCAAAAATCTGAAGATGGGAAATATACCGAAGCAGTTGAACTTTTCCGCCAAGCTATCGGTTTGCGCCCCGATTACGCCGCCGCTTACGGCAATCTCGGCGCAACTTATTATCGTGCCGGACAGTTTGAAGAAGCCATCGCCGCTTTGAAAAAAGCGATTGAACTCAATCCCGAATATGCCGAAGCCTATCACAGATTGGGCGTGGTTTATGCGGATTTAGGCAAAAACGATGAAGCCGTCGAACTGCTAAAACAGGCTGTCAAATTAAAGCCGGATTTTGCGATGTCATATCACAATCTGGGCTGTGTTTATATTCGACAGAAAAAATTTAAAGAAGCCGTCGCCGCGTTTGAACGTGCCGCCCGACTTGATCCGAACAATGCGGAAACTTTTGTTCAATCCGGCTATGCGTTGAGCCGTCTGAAAAAATACGGCGAAGCGATCAAACAAATGGAAAAAGCCGTTGCTTTAACGCCGCAAGATTCGCAAGCGCAGTTTTTTCTCGGACAACTTTATCTGCTCAACCGCAACCGCCAATCGGCATTGGCGCAATACCGAAAAATCGTTCTGTTCGATGTGCCGACGGCGAATAAACTTTACGGCGTGATTTACGGCAAGTTGCTCGTTACGGCGGGCGAAAAATAATTGATAGAGGAGAAAATTATGAACAAGATAAAACTTACAACAACACAAATTTTAGTCGCCATCGTTTTACTATGCGGCTTAATGACAATTCAAATACAATCCGCGCCGATGCTTCGCGCGAACGGCAAGATTGCGTTCACCAGCGACCGCGACGGCAATTCGGAGATTTATCTGATGAACGCCGACGGCACGAATCAAACGCGACTTACCAATAATTCCGTCAGAGACGATTATCCAACGTGGTCGCCCGACGGCAGGAAAATCGCCTTTGTGCGGCAAAGCGGCGACACATATTCAATCAATCTGATGAACGCCGACGGCACGAATGTCAGGCAAATTACGACATTTAGCGCGGACAGTAATTATCCAAGCAGTTTAAGTTGGTCGCCCGACGGGACGAAGATTGCTTTTGTGGATTCGACTGACATTTACACTATCAATGTTGACGGCGGCAACCGCATCAATCTGACAAACGGACAGTCTATTAACTATGAGCCATCGTGGTCGCCGGACAGCTCGCGGATTGCTTTTACCCGTTACGGCGCAGTGCCGGAAAATTATGGGGAAATTTATACAATGACCTCCAATGGCAGCGACGTGAGAAAAATTACAACGTCCCCGCATGGCTATACCGGCGGAAGCCACTCGCCGGATTGGTCGCCGGACGGCGGACGAATCGCGCTTAGTATGCCCGGCGACGAACTAGACGCTGACCACATCGCGCTAATTAATCCCGACGGAACAAATCTACAATTTATCCTTTATTCCAACTTCGGCTACGTTATTAATAACCCCAATTGGTCGCCTGACGGGGCGAAAATCGTCTTTAACGGCATCAACTTTTCGAACAATATTTCTCAAATTTGGGCAATAAACCGTAACGGCAGCGGATTGACGCAATTGACCAACACATCTCCGAATAATTTTCATCCCGATTGGCAGCCGGCGCAGATAAGTTTGACCGTTTCCAACATTGAAGAACTTTATGCCGCCGTCAATAATTCTGCGAACGCGGACAGCCAAATCGTAATTGCGGCGGGCGTTTATATGCTTTCCGTCAACGACCCGAACGGAGCGGCGCGTCCGAACGGCGGGCGGCTTGAATTGCAGGAAAATATGTCGCTGCTCGGCATAACCGATAATCGTGCGGCGGTTGTCATTGACGCGATGAATCTTCCGGCGGCTTCATACTTGTCGCCGCTGACAGGCGCAATCAGAATCGGGCGCGGCAGCAACGCCATTGAATGGCTGACGGCTAGAAATGCCGTCAGTGGTGCCTCGAACATTCAGAGCGATTTAATATTTCCCGGAACGGCATTCGTTCGGGTCGCGCACGTTGCTTCAAGCGGCAGCCGCCGGGGAATCAATATTCTAAATATCGGAGCCGCCGCCGCGAATGCCGTAGTTGAAGCAGATATTATTGACAACGATTTGTTCGACAATATTATAGCTATTGGCGAAGGAATGCGTATCGGTAATTTCGCAGGCGCAAACGGCGGCAGCGTTGTCGCAAGACTGAGCGGCAACCGGAGCCACGGAAACAAACAGGGTCTGCTCGTTGTTGACAATGGGGCGAGTAACGCAAGTATTTCGGTTGTTTCTTCCGGCGACAGGTTTTATGAGAATGGTGCCGGAACGAATATATTCGGCGCACTAAGCGGGTCTCCTACGACCGTCAACGGAAACACGATTACGTTTGAGGCTCACGGCAGTTTTTTCACCGACAACAATGGAACGACCGAATTCGATAAAGGCGGTCTCGTGGTTGGCGGCGGCGAAAACATCTCAGTCCCGAACGGCACTTCCAATAATAAAGTTACGGTGAATTTGTTCGGCTGCCAATTTTCCAACAATCAATTAGCCGATTTATATGCGGTTGGAGCGCGTTCAAATCCCGCATCAATCGGAACGCCCGGCACGAACAACACGGTTCGCGTCGCTTTGCACGGCATCGGTAGTTTGACGGAATTTCGCGCCGACAGCATTCCCGCGACACCGGGTAGCGGAAACAGTTTGACGGTATCACGTCAGCCAATCGGAAAGCCGGATGATTACGACGGCGACGGGCGCGATGATTTAACGGTTTTCCGACCTTCGAGTAGCACTTGGTATATTCAGCCGGGCAATGCCGCTAATTTCTACGGTGTGCCGTTCGGACTCGCAACCGACAAACTCGTTCCGGCAGACTACGACGGCGATGGCAAAACCGACATTGCTGTTTATCGCGCGGGAATCTGGTATCTGCAACGAAGTCAGACAGGTTTCTTGGGAATCGCTTTCGGCGACGGAGGCGACATTCCGCAACCGGCAGATTTCGATGGCGACGGACGCGCCGAGATTGCCGTCTGGCGACCGTCAAACGGCGTTTGGTATGTCTATAATTTGGCAACCAATCAATTCACTTCCTTCCAATTGGGAACAAGCGGCGACAAACCCGTGGTCGGCGATTATGACGGCGACGGACGCGCCGATTATGCAGTATTCCGTCAATCAGACGGCATTTGGATTATTCAACAAAGCACCGCCGGACTCATGCAATTCGTGTTTGGCAACGGTTCATTTGGAGACGGAAATGACGCACCCGTTCCGGCAGATTACGACGGCGACGGCAAAACCGATCTCGCTATTTTCCAACCGTCAGGCGGTATGTCAGGCAGTATATGGATAATTCGCCTTAGTCGGTCGAACACCCCGCAATTCGTTACTTGGGGTTTGGGAACGGACGCGCTCGTGCCTGCCGATTACGACGGCGACGGAAAAGCTGATATTGCCGTTTACCGAAACGGCATTTGGTATATTCGCCAAACTTCAAACGGAATAAATTACGCATATTTCGGTGCGGGCGGCGACGTGCCGACCAATCAAGTTCAATAGATTGAGAAATCAATTTCACAAATATAACCGGCGTTTTTATCAAACGCCAAAAGGAGAAAACATTATGAAAAGCAAAAAATTATCACTATTTATCAATGCCGCGTTTTTGTTATGCGCCGCGCTGACGGCAAACGCACAGAACATTAAAGAGCAGAATCTCGCGCCGAACGAAGACGTGATTTTGCAATGGAATCGGGTTCTCGGTCAGACGCTTCAAATTCCGGGAGCGCAGCCGCCGACCATTAATCCCGTCAGAAGTTTTGCGATGATGCACTTGGCGATGTTCGACGCGGTTAATTCGATTGACGGCAGTTACACGCCGTATCTGACGGATGTTCGCGGCTTCCGAAACGCTTCGATAAAAGCCGCCGCCGCGCAAGCCGCGTATGACGTTTTGGCGAATTTATATCCCGCGCAACAGGCGATTTTCGCAGCCGAATTAGCGCAATCGCTCAACGGCATTCGGTTTAATCAAGTATTTCAGGGCAGAATCATCGGTCATACCGCCGCGGCGCGGATGATCGCCAATCGCGCCAACGACGGTTGGAGCGCACCGTGGACACCTTATCTATTGCCGCCGACACCGGGCAACTGGCAGGAGTTATTTACAGGTCCGTATCCGGGTTTTGCCGTTTTCACAAATTATCCGGGCGTAATGCCGTTTGCCTTGACGCAAAGCACACAGTTTCTGCCCGCGCCGCCGCCCGCTTTAACGAGCGCGGAATATGCCGTCGCGCTTAATGAGGTCAAACAACTCGGCGCAGTCAACAGCCAATCGCGCACCGCCGATCAAACTTTGACGGCATTTCTGTGGTCAAATCCGCCGGTCAGCGACGCTCTGACATTTAACGTCGCTCGCACGACGGCACTTGCCCGCAATAATTCGACCGTCGAAAACGCCCGCCTGTTTGCGCTTCTTTATATGGCGTATCACGACGCGCTGGAAACGACCTTTACGAGCCAATATACTTATGGTTTCTGGCGACCCGTCACAGCGATTCGACGCGCCGACGAAGACAACAATCCCGATACGACGGCTGACCCGAATTGGGAATCGCTGCTCGGTCCGCAGGGAACGCCGCCGCATCCGTCTTACGCTTCAAATGCTTCGTCGGCGAGTTCATCCGCCGCAACCATTTACTCGCTCTTTTACGGGCGCGACGACGTTCAATTCCAGATCAATTTCGGCGGCACTCCAAACGTCATTCGGAACTATCGCAGCTTTTCGGCATTGACCAACGAAATTGCCAGAAGCCGTGTCTTCGGCGGAGTGCATTTCCCAACCGACACCGCCGCCGGACAATCGGCGGGGCGCAGCGTGGCAAATTATGTATTTTTGAATTATCTGACACCGCGCCGGTGTAATCTTCAATGATTTGCGGCAGTTTTTATTGACAAAAGGGCGCAGGCTTTATTTCTTTTGCGACTAATGAGGCTTGCGCCTTAAGTTAAAAACGAGAGGCAAAATCGAAGATTAAATTCGTATGCCGCATATTTCTCTATTTCGTATTTTTAGTTCCCAATCAATCGGCATTCGCGCTTCATTCGTCATTTTTGCCTTATTCGTTTGTTTGACCGTCGCGCAGCCGACACCGGCGCAGTTAAATCTGACTATTACCAGAAATGATGACTGTGATGCGCTACGTCCAGCGTCAACGCCATCGTTAAATTTGATTTATTTTCGTATTCCTTACTTCGACAATCTTTTTCGCTTTCTGCTTTCCTAATTTCCCTTAGCGGATTTTACGCGAAGCCTACCGAATTCATTGAGCAGCGGTTTCAAATTCATCACCGCCGCGTCGTGCGCCGCGCCGTTCGATGCCAGAACGCCGTTGTGATTTTGCACGTCGCGCAAATCATATCGAATCGGATAACCGAAAACATCGGTCAATTTTCCGCCCGCTTCTTCCAGGATAATCTGCGGAGCGCAAGTGTCCCAAAACTTTGTGCGCGGTGAAAGATGAATATACAAATCGCAAACCTGCCCGGCAATCAAACCGACTTTCAAACCGACCGAGCCGCGTTGAATTTCCTGCCGGAAACCGAAATCTTCGATAATGCGGGACATTCGCGGACTGCGATGACTGCGGCTCGAAGCGAGATTCATTTCCGTAAAATTCATTTTGTCTGAAACGCGCAGACGCTGCGCCGCGTCGTCGCGCGTGATGCGAAACGCGCCGTTTCCTTTTGAAGCGTAATATAAAACGTCGCTGACCGGCAGATAAACTACGCCCAAAATTGTTTCGCCATTTTCCGTCAAGCCGATTTGCACGCCGAAGTCGTCGTCTTTTTTGATAAAACCCCAAGTTCCGTCAATCGGGTCAACCATCCAAACTCTTTTTCCGGCGAGTCGGTTTTCGGCATTGTCCGTTTCTTCTTCGGACAAAATCGCATCGTCGGGAAATGCTTTCTCCAAACCTTCGACGATAATTTTACTCGCGGTTTTATCGGCAATCGTAACCGGCTCGACGTGATTGTCCGCACCGAGTTTTTCTTCGGCGATGATTTCCAGCGCGTAAAATTCCAGAATCGAGGCGGCGGCGCGGCGGGCGAGAGCGACGGCAATTGCAAATTCTTTTTCCAGCATCAATGTAAATTTATCACAGAAAAGATTAGCCACAGAGGACACAGACTTCATAGAGAGATTTTTAAATTTTTCTCTCTATGAAGTCTGTGTCCTCTGTGGCTAACTCTTCTTCGCGTTCAAATAGAAATGCCACAGCAATCTTGCGGCGACCGCGCGAAACGGCTTCCAGCGTTCGGCGATTTGTTGAAAATCTTCCGGGTTCGGCGCGTGTTCCAGATTCTTTAATCTTTTCCAAGCGACGTGTAAAGCCAAATCGCCTTTCGGCATCACGTCGGCGCGAAGCATCGCCATTAAAAGATAAATGTCCGCCGACCAATCGCCGATGCCTTTTATTTGTTTGAGTTTGCCTTTGGCTTCCGCGTCCGGCAAATTTCGCAAGCGGTTCAGATTCAAATCTCCGCTCGTAATCGCCGTCGCCAAATTTCTCGCATACGAAGTTTTTTGCCGGCTGAAATACGCCGCCTTTAATTCTTCGTCGGTTAAAGACAAAACCGCTTCGGGCGTGATTTCGCCGAGTTTTTCCTTCAATTTATTAAACGCCGATAACGCGGAAGCGAGCGAAACCTGCTGTTCTAAAATTATATGAACGAGCGTCGCAAAATCCGGTTCGCGTTTCCAGAGCGGCGGCGTTCCGAATTTACGAAAAATAAATTTCAAATTCGCGTCGCGCTCCGCCAATGCTTCGCACGCGGCAGCGAGTTTTTTTTCATCGAGAATTTCAATCATTTTGTAAATCTTTATTCATCCGGCAAACTTTCTCAAATTGAAAAGACGAAAAATCGAGCGGCAAAATTTCAGTCGGTTTCTCGTCAAAGAAATGCGATTTTAAAATAATTTCGATTTAAAAACGAAGGCGGAATCAAATGAGTTATCCAGATGCTTGGGGTTTAAAGTATGAAGAAGTGATGAGTTTGGCGTGGCTGGCATATAAAGGACACGGGACGAACGGCACTTGGAATTTTCCGAATGCGGGCAGCACTTGGACGATTGAGAATGTTTTTGAACAAGGTAGTTTTCGGGCGGTTTTAGTTACCGGCAGAAAAAGAATTTTGTCGCTGTCGGGAACTGATGACGCGGGCGATTGGGTTGATAATATCGGACAAGGTTTGACAGGTATTTCCGGGCAATATCTGCGAGCCGTGCATCTCGCGGGCGCAACCGCGCCGGATGTAGTTGTCGGGCATTCGCTCGGCGGCGGAATGGCTTCATATTGCGCCATTTATAACGGACGGCAAGCCGCGACCATCAATCCCGCGCCGCTCAACATCAATCCGGTAAGTGCCGTCCAGATGTTCCGAAGACACGGATTGGTTATCAATTATGTCGCGCCCGGCGAAGTTCTCGACATCCTCGACAAAACGATGATAAATATGAAAAAAATCGGCAGAATAATTCCCGTCAGTTCAAACGGCGGAGCTAATCCGATCAGTCGGCACAGCATCGCCAATCTTGTCGGCTTCGTCGAGCCGGTGAAGGGTTAAAAAAAGAATTTTGATTGAAAGTTTGAGGATTGAGAACAGAATTTCTCAGTCCTTATTTTATGCCGTGTGATAAAATTTCGCATTATGAAATTGAGTTTCCTATTATCATTTCTCATCTTCTCGACAGTCGCGGGCGCGGCGCAGGAAACGTGCGTTCTCGAATCTAAAACCGCGCCGGTTTTGCTCGGATTGCAAATCGGAATATCGCCCGAACAAACGCAGACGATTTTCGGCAGAGATTTGAAAATTAAAATAAAAAAGAAAGGCGAAAGCACGTTTTTTCAGAATTTTATAAAAAAGCCCGCGCCGAATTCTTTGAGCGGCGTTCGCGCTTTATATCTCAGATTCTTCGACCGGAGGCTTTATCAAATCGAGATTTTTTACGAGCCGCGCCTTGATTTAAAAACGCTCGAAGAAATTACAAACACGCTTTCAGCGCAGCTTGATTTCCCCGCTTCCGGTTGGCAAATAAAATACAATCAAGCCGAAATCATCTGCGGCGAAACGTCGCTCGTCGCCGACAACATTTTGAATCCGCGAATCGAGTTAACCGACGAAACCACTCGCGGCAAAATTTTAGAATCGCGCAAAAAGAAATAATTATTAGAAACTGTGAACCCGTTAAAATGACAGTCAAACTGTTCGCTGTTCGCGCGATTGAATTTCCAAACAGTTTCTGAAAAAATCACCAAATCGAAGCTATTGCCGATTCGTCAAACTCGATTGCGTCGCCGTTCGGTAAAACGTGAATCACCCGCGCGTCTTTCGCTTTCAAAAGCGGCGCGAGCATTCCGACGCGATGACAATTCGCGCGGGGAATTTTATGCTTCGTCAAAGGCTCCGATTCGGAACACATAATCGCCGTTCGCGCCTCCGCCGCAATTTCCAAAATCCTCTCAATCCCGCGCTCTAAATCTTCCGTCTTGGCAATTATTTTTCCGCCGCATTCGGGCAGCCACTCGTAACCAATATTGTTTTCGCGCAAATTCGCCTCCAAAACTTTCCCGTTAAACTGCGCCCAACGCGAACGTGCCGCGCTCCGCACATCGCACAGAAAAGCGATTTCATACTTCTGCAAAAGCCCGAGAAAATCCTTCCAAGCGTGCCGCCCGTGTCCGATAGTGTAAATGGTGATGAAGTTTAATTTCATAATATCCCAAAATCGGTATTATAATTTAGTTTATGACAGATACAATCCTTATCGCCAAACTCAATGAATTTCGCGCGATGCCTGATGAAACCGAATGTGTCGAATTTAAGGAAGCTAAAACAAAATTTGATGTAGATAAACTCGGTCAGTATTTTTCTGCTTTATCTAACGAAGCCAATCTGAAAGACAAAGAATGCGGCTGGCTTATTTTCGGTGTAAAAGATAATGATAAAAGCATCGTCAGTTCGGAGTTCAGGCGCGACCGGAAACATCTTGACAAACTTAAAGGCGAAATCTCAGCCCACACTTCTTATCGTATCGGATTCGTTGAAATTTACGAATTATCTTTGCCGGAGGACAGAGTCCTAATGTTTCAAATTCCGAAAGCCCAGCGCGGTATGCCAACTGCATGGAAAGGACATTATTATGGCAGAGATGGTGATGATACGGGAGCGTTGAGTGAAGAAAAAAGAGAAAGAATCAGAAAGCAGAAATTTGAACCGGAAGAAGATTGGAGCGCGGGGATTTGTGTCGAAGCGACGCTTGATGACCTCGACCCGCGAGCAATTTTGAGAGCCAGAGAATTGTTCAAACAAAAATTTTCCGATGAAGCCGCGCAAGCCGACCGATGGAGCGATGAGGAATTTCTCAACAAAGCGAAAATTACGATTAAAGGAAAAATTACACGCGCCGCAATAGTTCTTTTGGGGAAATCCGAGTCCGAATATTTTATCAGTCCGGCGGTGGCAAAGCTACGTTGGATTTTAAAGGACTCGAAAGGCATTGAGAAAGATTATTTAATAGCAAACTGTCCGTTCATCCTGACAGTTGACAAAATTTACGCCAAAATCAGAAATGTTACCTATCGAAGAGAAATGAGAGAAAATCTTTTTCCTGAAGAACTCGCGCAGTATTCGCCGGATTTAATTTATGAGGCGTTGAATAACTGTATCGCTCATCAAGATTATTTTCTTAAGGGACGCATCAATATTGTCGAAAAAGAGGATGAGTTGATTTTTACCAATCTCGGCGAATTTATTCCCGGTTCGGTGGAAACCGTCGTCAAATCTGACACGCCTGCCGAACGCTATAAAAATGCAGTTTTGGCGGAAGCGATGTTTAATTTCAAAATGATTCAAACACGCGGCGGCGGAATCAGAATGATGTTCAACGAGCAGAGACGCAGGCTTTTCCCGATGCCGGAGTATGATTTGTCAGAACAGCGTGTAAAAGTAACAATTACGGGAAAGATTTTAGACCCTAAATACGCCAATGTTTTAGCTCAGGAAAATGATTTGACTCTGGATGAAATTATAATGCTCGACAGAGTTCAAAAAGATAAAGGGAAAAGTTTATCTGCCGCTGACATTAAACATTTGCGAAAACGCGGACTCATTGAAGGCACAAAACCAAACTACTTCATTTCGGCGCAAGTCGCCCAAAAAACCAATCAAAAAGCCGCCTATTCTAAGTTTAGAGGTTTGGATAAATCTTTTTACTTACAGATGATTACTAATGCTCTTGGACAACACAAACAGTTGACGAGAAGCGAAATTGACCAACTTTTACTGGACAAACTTCCCGACCTGATGAATGAAAAACAGAAAAAGAGAAAAATTGGCAATTTATTGTCTGAGCTTAGAATCAAGAGCGTGATAAAAAACATCGGCAGCGATTTCAAGCCCGTTTGGATTCTAACAATTTCTCCTCAAGTAAATTAAGTAGAGCTTTAGTTGATTTTAGGAGAGGAAATTAAGAGAGATAGTAATATAAATGTTGATGAGAAAGGAGTTTACCACAACTAGCTCTCTTAATTAACGTCTGAATTTAAGAGAGCAAACTCAATTATTTAACAATCTGACTTCCTCAACCGCATTTGGATTTTCCAAAGCTGATAAGTCGCCCGCGTCTTCGCCTAAATAAGAGACGTGAATGACGCGGCGCATCATCTTAGTGTTACTCATTATTTTCCGCTTTGCTCTCTACAATTTTTAATTACAGATGTTTCTCAAAGATTTAACTGCTTCAACCTTTCCAATTTTTTGCAGTTCCCTGAAAAACTTCTTATTATCTTTTTGTCATTCGGGCAGTATTGTAACAATGTTTTACTGTTTAAGGGGAAGACTTTAGGATAAGGAAAATGGAACATTTCGATGTGATTATTATCGGTTCCGGTCCTGCCGGTGAAAAAGCGGCGGCGCAGGCAGCTTACATTGGTAAAAGAGTTCTCGTTGTCGAAAAAGAAACGGTGGTTGGCGGCGCGATGGTTAATACGGGAACTATTCCGAGTAAAACCTTGCGTGAAACCGCGCTGTTCTTTTCAGGAAAAAAGCAGCGCGGGCTTTACGGAGTCGAGTTTACTTATCAAAAAGAAATTACGGCGCAGGATTTGATGTTTCGCAAAAACTTCATCATCAAAAAAGAAATCGAAATGATCAACGAAAATCTTGCCCGACACAAAGTCAAACAAGTTCGAGGCACGGCATATTTTGTTGATGAACACACCATCGGCATCGAAGAAAGCGCGGGAAAATACGTCGGCGATTTTATTTTAGTTGCCGTCGGAACATCGCCTTTTCGCCCTGAAAAAATTCGGTTTGAAGAAGAGCAAATCTACGACAGCGATGAGATTTTGCAGATGGTGAACATACCGAAATCAATGGTTATCATCGGCGCGGGCGTGATCGGCTGTGAATACGCCTGTATGTTTGCCGCGCTCGGAATCGAGATTACGCTGGTTGATCCGAGAGATAATATTCTGCCGTTTCTCGACAGAGAAATTTCGCAGATTCTCGTTGATGAAATGCAGAAACTCGGCGTGAAATTTATCTTTAACGATTCCGCCGAAAAGGTTGAAATGAACAATGGAATGTGCGAAACATTTCTGAAAAGCGGCGATGTTTTGATTTCAGAAACGCATTTATATGCCGCCGGTCGTTCGGGAAATACCGGAAAACTGCGCTTGGAAAATATCGGTCTCGCGGCAAACAAACGCGGGCAGTTGGAAGTGAACGAACATTATCAAACAAGCATTCCGCACATTTACGCCGCCGGTGATGTGATCGGTTTTCCTTCGCTCGCTTCGACTTCGATGGAACAAGGGCGCGTGGCGATGTGCCACGCTTTTGATTTTCGCTACAAAGAACGAATCGCGGCGTTATTGCCTTACGGTCTTTATACGATTCCAGAAGTTTCGATGGTCGGAATGACGGAAGAAGAAGCAAAGAGCGAAGCCGTTGATTATGAAGTCGGAAAATCGTTTTACGCCGACAATCCGCGCGGACAAATAATCGGCAGCGAGCGCGGAATGCTGAAACTTATTTTTGCCAAAGCGGACAAGAAACTCCTCGGCGTTCACATCATCGGCGACAACGCTTCGGAAATCGTCCATATCGGAATGATGACGATGCAGTTCGGGGAAACGATTGATGCGTTTATCAACGGCGTTTTCAACTATCCGACGCTTTCCGATATTTATAAATACGCCGCCTACGACGGACTCGGAAATTTAAGCGGACATAAGATTAGGAAGTAAATTTCAAGCGTTTTATTATACGCCTGACCGAGAGAGTTTTTAGTATTATCAACCGCCTGCGGATTTTCTAAAGAGGTTATTTACGCTCGTTTGCCGCGCCGCCTCTAGCGAGTAAAAATAACAGGCAAAATAAAAAGAAGCGGTCGAGCATCAACTTCGCCCGACCGCTTCTTTTGTTTCCAATCGTTCGCTTCCGTTTATTGCGGCGTAAAGGTCAATCCGGTCAAATCTTCATTGACCGTTACCACTTGCGGCGCGTATGTATAGCGTTTTGAACGAACGCTGATGATATACGTTTCGCCCGCCGCGACCTCCGTAAAGCGGAAACTGCCTGCTCTGCCCGTGATAACGGTGCGCGAGATGCCGTTTGAATCGGTCAAAGTAACGAACGCATTGACTAATCCGAAGACGCGCGGCGTGATGACTCGTCCCGATATTAAAACATTCGCGGCGGTCGGCGCGGCGAGAAAAGCGTTTTGCACTTTGTCTTCGATTATGTCCGAACTGCTGTGATTGCCCGCGCGGTAGAAACCTCTGGCGCGGATGAGAATGTTTTGTCCGATCGGCAAACTGAGTCCGGTCAGGGTGTAGCCGGAAGCAAGCGGCGCGAATTGATTGTCGCCTTTGGCAATGGCAAGCGGCGCAAAGCTGTTGGTTGCCGTGCCGAGAAAAGTGTAGGTTGCGCCGTTGTCAATGGATTGTTCAAAGATGACGCGGTTGAACTGTGCCGCCGAACCGTTTCTGGTCATTGTTACGGTTGATGTTGTAACGGTCAGCGTCGAGAGTGCGGCGGTATCGTTCGACAGACGCGCAAACAGACGGCGTGATTGTCCGCCGATAGTGGTGAAATCTCCGCCGACCAAAATCTTCCCGTCCGACTGCAATGCGATTGAAAAGACAGTGCTGCCGGCATTTGGAACAAAAGCCGTGTCGAGCATCCCGTCGGCGTTCACACGGGCGATGCGATTGCGCGTTACTCCGCCAATGGTGATGAAATCTCCGCCGACCAAAATCTTCCCGTCGGGTTGCACCGCAATTGAAAGGACACTGTTGTTGTTCACAATCGTATTGAAGCCCGCGTCGAGCGTCCCGTCCGTGTTCAAACGGGCGATACTTCTCGTCGTGCCGAGAACGCTTGTGAATTTGCCGCCGATGATGATTTTCCCGTCTGGCTGAATGGCGGTGGCAAGAACATAATTGCCGACCGCGCTGAGATTGAGCGTTTGGTCGAGCAAGCCGTCGCGTTCGAGGCGGGCGATACGATTGCGAGTAACCGCCGCGCCGCCGTTGGGCGCGAGCGTCGTAAATGTGCCGCCGATCAGAATCTTGCCGTCCGACTGCACCGCGACTGTAGCTATGCTAAAGGCGTTCGAATTCGGATCAAAGGCTGTATCAAGCGTGCCGTCGGCGTTCACCCGTGCGATAAAGTTGCGAGCAACTCCGCCGACGGTGGTGAAAAAGCCGACGATGAGAATCTTGCCGTCCGACTGCACCGTGATTGCAAAGACACCGCTGTTTTGCGGGTTCGGATCAAAACCCATATCGAGTGTGCCGTCGGCGTTCAACCGCGCGATATTTATGCGATCAACCGGCGCACCGTTGTTGGGCGCGAGCGTAGTGAAATAGCCGCCGATCAGAATCTTGCCGTCCGGTTGCACCACAATTGAATAGAGAGTGTTGTCCGCATTCGGATTAAAAGTCGTGTCGAGCGTGCCGTCGGGATTCAATCGGGCGATACGGTTGCGGACTACGCCCAAAATAGTCGTAAATCCGCCGCCGATGATAATTTTACCATCCGGCTGCACGACAATCAGGCGAACCAAGCCGTTCGCATTCGGGTCGAAGCCGTCGAGCGCGGACTGCGCTTGGGCGATTGGCGTTAAATAAACGAAGAGCGCGAAAATTGCGATTGAAAATAAACCGGCGCGTCGCAGAACCATTAGAGACGCGCTAATTGCATTTGTGAAAGCGGACATAAAATTAAATTTCTCCTTCATTTGTGTAAATTGTCATAAAAGTGCCGCAGAGCCGCGCCCTGTCGGAAATTCGTCGAGCATATTTCGACAGCGCAAACAAAAAAATTGCGCTTCATACAGTAACGCAGTATTTTGAGCCGAAACACCTCAAAATATTCTGTTTTTTTTATTCAATGAATAGAAAACGTGGAAGACAAAAACTTTCGTATTGGTGTTTTATCGCGCAAATGAAAACGAAAAACAGTGCAAAGCCGCCGCTTGTTGAAACAGGCGGCAGCTTTTTTACGTTCAATTTCAAACAAAAGCTGAAAATTAACTCGTCCGTCGCTTTTTTAAGGTGTCGGTGTCGGCGTTGTGCCTTTATTCTTTTTCGCCGCCTTTTCGACGCGGCAAGCTGATTTCCATTCTTCCAGAAGCGCGACTTCGCCCGCTTCTTCCAGAAGGTTGGCGACGATGGTTTTTAGTGAACCGCGTGTTTTTTTCATATTTTGATAATCGCTTTGGTCTGCGCGGTCGCCGCTACGCCGCCGCCTTTGCCCGTGTTTTGCTGCGTGTCTACCGCTTCGACCGCGTTGATTGCGTTTCCCAACTTGGTCGCCGCGTTTGTTACGCCGTATTGGACGAATTTCGCTTCGACCGGCGGCGCGTCGCCTTTGTATGCCCGCGCCGTGTCGAGCAGTTCCTGATTGTTCATACTGCCGCGCTTTAGCTTAAATTTATTGTCGAAATCCGGCTCTTCCGTTTTGATTGTTTTGGCGGTCGAAGCGATTTTTCGCACGAGTCTTTCGAGCGCGGCGATTGCCGCCTTTTTGTCGGCGGTCGCGTCGCGCCGCGTTCCCGATGTCGAAACCCGCGCCGCGCCCGATGCCTGCAAAGCCGCGATGTCAGCGTTGAGCGCGGCTAAATCGGCGACGGCTTTCGCGCTGACCTCGATAATGTCGTTATGCGCCGCCCCGAATTGGGTCATCCGCACGCTGGAATTAAGTTCGTGTAGTTCTTCATTAGTCATATTTATTCAATTCTCCTTGTTTTTATTGATGTTTTTGCGGTTTTCCCGCCGGTCGCAGCCATCTCCGAAGCGGTCAATGCCATCTCCGAAGCAGTCAGAGTCATCTCGGCGACGGTCAGCGTCATCTTCAAAACGGTCAGAGCCGTTTCAAGAACGGACAGACTCGGCTTGGAAGCGGTCGGAATCGTCTCTGAAGCGGTCGGCGACACCTCAAAAGCGGTCGGCGGCGCGTCCGAAACAATCGGAATCAATTCAAGAATGATTTTACTCGTCCCGGAATTGATAGTGATTCTATCGTCTCCCGTTCGGCGAAAAAGGTTGCAGGAATGTTAGTTTTTAAACGGTCAAAGTCAAGATTTTTTCGCGGGCGACAATCGTATCGCCGCCCGCCGCGTTTTTGCCTACGGTTTATTGATTGCCGACGCGCCTTATTTCCTCGATTGCCTGCGGGTTTTCGAGCGCGGACAAATCGCCCGCGTTTTCACCCCAATAGGCGGAGCGCATCACGCAGCGCATCACTTTGACGTTGCACGTTCTCGACAGAGCCGCGACTA